>JALOQD010000476.1 GCA_025453525.1 Myxococcota bacterium | reverse complement strand
CATGAAAAGCCATGCCCGATTCGTCGACAGTTTTAATACATTGTCGACTTTCTATGCTCACGGCGCGCAGGAACTGCATTTCGCAGCGCTACTCAAACTCCAGCAGGCCGGCCTCGTGCAGTTGTCGCGACTGCCGTATTGCATTCGAGTTTTGCTCGAATCCGTGGTGCGAGCCGAAAACGGTCGCGAAGTGACGCAGGAGCACGTCCGCGCCATGGCGGCCTATGATCCGGGAAAGCCTTCGGACGACGAGATCCCGTTTCTCCCTGCTCGTGTCCTGCTGCAAGACTTCACCGGCGTGCCAGCCATCGTCGATCTCGCGGCCATGCGGAGCGCCATGGCGAGGTTGGGCGGCGATCCAGGGCGCATCAATCCGCTCATACCAGTGGACTTGGTGGTGGACCACAGTGTCGATACAGATGCGTTTGGCACAACCCAAGCCCGAGCGCGCAACTTCGAGCTGGAGCTTAACCGAAACAAGGAGCGCTACGAGTTTTTGCGATGGGGCCAGAGCGCGTTCGATGGCTTGCGCGTGGTGCCTCCGGGCAGCGGCATTTGCCACCAAGTCAACCTCGAGTACCTCGCCTCGGTGGTGAAGACGACGCAGGTCGAGGGGCGCTGGATGGCGTCTTTCGACACAGTTGTGGGCACGGACTCACACACTCCGATGATCGGCGGTCTAGGCGTGCTCGGGTGGGGTGTCGGCGGCATTGAGGCCGAGGCGGCCATGCTCGGTCAGCCCATCTACATGGCGGCGCCGCCGGTCGTCGGTGTGCACTTGTGCGGAGCTCTTCGCTCTGGCGCCACCGCCACGGATCTCGTGCTCCTCGTCACGGAAACGCTGCGAAAAAAGGGCGTGGTGGGCAAGTTCGTCGAGTACTTCGGCGACGGCGCCGAAAGGCTGTCTGTGCCAGATCGCGCCACCTTGGCCAACATGGCTCCCGAGTACGGCGCCACCATTGGGTTTTTCCCAGTGGATGTCCGTACCCTCGAATACTTGCGAGACACGGGCCGCCCCGAGCCCCAGGTGCGCCTCGTCGAGGCCTATGCGGCAGCGCAAGGTCTGCTGCGGTCGAGCAGCTCGCCGCAGCCCCAATACCAGGACGTCGTCGTCATCGACCTCGACACCGTGCGAGCCTGCTTGGCCGGTCCCAAGCGGCCCCAAGATCGGGTGGAGCTCGAATCCATGAAGCGAGGATTCCAAGAGAGCCTGGGAGCGCCGGTCGAAACCCGGGGCTATGGACTCATGCCGCAGCGGCAGACAGCCGTGTTTCCCGTGACCCTCTCGAACGGACAGTGCGTGGAGCTGCGCCATGGCGCTCTGGCCATCGCAGCGATTACGAGCTGCACGAACACCTCCAATCCCGCGGTGATGCTCGCAGCTGGACTGCTCGCCGACAAGGCCGTGGCTCGCGGCCTCAAGGTGAAGCCGTGGGTCAAGACCAGCCTCGCTCCTGGGTCCACGGTGGTCACCGATTACCTCCAGGCTTGTGGGCTCATGCCCGCGTTCGAGGCGCTCGGGTTTCACGTGGTGGGTTACGGCTGCATGACCTGTATCGGCAACTCCGGCCCGCTGCCTGAGGACATGATGGCGCTCGCAGAGTCGAGCGACATCATCCTGGCGGGTGTGCTCTCGGGCAACCGCAACTTCGAAGGTCGCATCAATGCGCATGTCAGGGCCAACTACCTCGCTTCTCCGCCCCTCGTCGTCGCCTACGCCCTGGCCGGAACGGTCGACTTCGACTTTTACACAGAGCCTTTGGGCACGGATAGCACGGGCGAGCCGGTCATGCTCGCGCAGCTCTGGCCCACGAGCGACGAGGTGGCGAGCCTGCTGACCGAGGCCATGCGCCCGGAGGTTTTTGAGCGGCGCTATGCCGGCATCGAGTCGTCCAATCCGCAGTGGAATGCCATTGAGGTGCAGGGCGGCCAGCTCTATGCCTGGTCGCAGAGCAGCACGTACATTCAAGAACCGCCGTTTTTCGAGGGGCTCGACAGGGAGGCGAGCCGGATCGAGCCCATCGTCGGCGCGCGGGTGCTCGTCAAGGTCGGCGATAGCGTGACCACGGATCACATCAGCCCAGCTGGGTCGATCTCCAAGAGCTCTCCAGCAGCGCAGTACTTGCTCGGACTGGGAGTGCCGCCTCAAGAGCTCAACTCCTACGGGAGCCGCCGCGGCAATGACCGCGTCATGATTCGCGGCACCTTTGCCAATATTCGCCTCATAAACGAGCTCGGAGCGGGCAAGGAGGGCTGGCACACGACCCATCTCCCCACTCGAGAAGTCACGACGATTCCCGAGGCAGCGATGCGATATCGCGCCGCGGGCACTCCGCTTTGCGTCTTGGCCGGAAAGGACTACGGCATGGGCTCGAGTCGCGATTGGGCGGCCAAGGGTCCTGCGCTGCTCGGCGTCCGGGTCGTGATGGCCGAGTCATTCGAGCGCATCCACCGAAGCAACCTCGTGGGCATGGGAATCCTGCCCCTGGAGCTGCCCGTGGGCCAGACAGCGAGCACTCTCCAGCTCAACGGCAGCGAGACCTTCGACGTGCACCTCGACGACGACCTGACGCCGCGGCAGATGGTGAAGGTGGATATTACAGACGAGGCAGGACATCGGCGCACTGTCTTGATGCGCTGTCGCATCGACACCTCCATCGAGGTCGATTATCTGCGCAAGGGAGGCATTCTGCGGTCCGTGCTGCTCGGTTTTTTGGAAGACTCTTCAGGCAAAGAGTAGCTGGTCCACGACTTTGGCGAGCTGCCCAACATTGACC
>JALOQD010000015.1 GCA_025453525.1 Myxococcota bacterium | reverse complement strand
CTTTTGGAACTCGGGCATGAAAAGGACGACTCAGACAGTCCTCGGCCTTCCACGGGATACCCAGTTTCCTCGTATCGGTCTTTTAGCGGGTCGTTGATTTTTTTGCGGAATCGAAGGAGAGTCAGGACATGAAAGAAACCTCATTGTGGCGGTTCTGGCTTTGGGCTTTGCTCGTTTCCATCTACGGCTGCGGAGATCCTGGCAGCAATGTCGACCTTCTGTCCGATACCAGCAGCGATACGAGCGACGAGGTGGGCGGCGATTCCTCCGAGGACGACCTCGTCGTTGCGACCATCGCACATGACACCGCGGGTGAAGATACGGAAGTCAGCACCTCTGGGACTCCCCACATAGAGATCACCTTTTCGAAAAAGGCCCTCTGGGATTCCGCGATCGCCATGGATACCTTGAGCCGGCGGATCCTGGGGTTGCGCTGGGACGTCAAGCGAAAAGGATTGTTCAGCGACGTCTACGAGCTATGGCCGGAATCCGGCAACCTCGTCTCAGACGCGAGACTCTTCCGGCTCGTCGAGATGTTCAAAGAGGATCCGTGGGTGGTTTCGGTCAAACCGGTTTATGCCGATCCCAGTTTTACTGTGCCCAAAGCGGAGGAGGGCCAGCTTCCCATCGATGATCCCACATGGTACCTGGGCCCCTTGGGAATCAACGCTTACCAAGCCTGGGCGATGATCGAGGCAAAAGGAAAAAAACCCGGAGAGGGCGTCCTCGTGGGTCTGCCAGATACCGGTTACCTGGACCATCCCGAGCTCTTTTTCCCCGACGGTTCCACTCGCTTGCGCCTGGATCTGCAGAAGAACTTTTCGGAAAGCTCCAAACCAAACGATGCGCATGATTTCTGTAACACCCTGTGTGGCATCACGATCAATAAGACCATTAAGCTGGCCTATGTAGGGCATGGGTCAACGACCGCCTCCCTCATCATCAGTCCGCCGGAAAAGCAGCCGGGAACCGTGGGTCATCTGCACACAGAGGGCGCTGCGCCGTACGCCGAGGTCATCCCCATCCGCGTGGCTCCGTCCGTGCTGATGACCGGCTCTTCCATGGGCAAGCTGGCCAAAGGGATCCGCTATGCGACTCAGAAGGGCGCCCAGGTGATATCCATCAGCATGGGTGGGGTGTTGGGCGACGCTGCTCTACGACAGGCCATCAAAGACGCCACCGATAGCGGGGTGATCGTGCTCGCAGCCGCGGGCAACGCTCCCTACAGAAACACCAATCCCCTGCTCATGGGCGTTTCCAAGCCAGCCTCATACGAAGAAACCATCGCTGTCTGCGGTTCCAACGCCTATGGAGAACCGTGGCGAGACACAGCAAGAGGATCAGAAGTCGACATTTGCGCCCCTGCCGAGGATGTCCGAAGAGCCCGGGCCGGCTGGGTCAACATGACGGAATATGTCAACGATACCGACCGCAGCGAGGGCACGTCCATGTCGACGGCCCTGGCCGCGAGCGTGGCTGCGTTGTGGCTCGGGTACCACGGCTACGATGCCCTGCTAGCCCACTACGGAAACCGTCCCTCCAAAGTCCCAGAGGCCTTTCGCCAGATTCTCCAAACCAGCGGTTGCCGCAAGCCCAGCGGCTGGGATACTGCGCGTTTTGGCGCAGGCATCATAGATGCGGCACTGGTGTTGAAAGCGCCCTTGCCGAAGCTTTGAACGTTCGCTCGTGGGCTTGTAGGTTCTCAAAATCAGTAGGATAATGGCGGTGGTGTCACCGACTCCGTCTCCGTATCTGTATCCGTATCCGGTGCTTGCTTCTGCTTCTCTTGCTTCTCTTGCTTCTGCTTCTCTTGCTTCTGCTTCTCTTGCTGCTCTTGCTGCTCTCGCTTCTCTTGCTTCTGCTTCTCTTGCTTCTGCTTCTCTTGCTTCTGCTTGCTTGGCTCTTGCTCTCGCTCTTGCTTCTGCTTCTCTTGCTGCGGTTTCTTTTCGCGGCGGTTGTCTCTCTCTTCGCGGCGGTTGTCTCCTTCGTCGCTATGCTCGGCTTGTTCGCGACCTCGGTCGCGATGCCTTGCCCGGTGCCTGGAGTTTCCATCGGCTGAGGTTGCGATGTAACACCCTGCGATCAGAAGGGAAATGATACTCAAAAACAGGAAAACCACGAGAGGTCGATTCTTCATGAGCAGCCTCCTTTTAGGCGCCGGGAATTGAATCGCGACTTGAGCCTGATTGTGGCGGACAGGAGCGGGCCACACGGTCGAGGGTGAGTCGGACGAGCTCGCTCGGCGGCAGCACGGGCACGAGCTCTGCGACCGCGCCGCTGGAGTCGATGAGGCAGGCACCGATTCGCTGTTCTCGCTCGCCTCCGATAATGCGGTGCAATTTTAGATCCTCATCGGAGAGCAATAAGAAGGGCATGTCGTTGACGCTGCGGTACTCGGCCAAGGCCTCGGCGCTTTCCCCTATGAGGACGACGGGGCTGCATTCGAGGGCGAGAAACTTCTCGGCAGTCTCGCACAAGAGCGCCAAGGTGCGCTCTCCCAGACCTGAAAAGCGCGGACCGAGCAGGAAGAGCGCAAGAGTCCGGCCGCGAAAGTCGTCCAGGCACAAAAGTGTGCTCTCGTCGGTCCGCAACTCCACCGTTGGCGCCTTGCTTCCTATTGGGATCATCGCGGTCCAAGATAGCCAGGGCATGACGGTGATGTCAATTGCTTGGCAAAACCCCGATCTATCGAGCAAAAGGGTCCACCAGAGCCGGAAATAGGATCTTTGCCGGGTCGACCCGGTTCGTGCCCACGCGCAGCTCAAGGTGCAGGTGGGGGCCTGACACATCTGTGCCAGTGCGACCAGCCGCGCCGATGATCTGCCCGGCTTTGACCGAATCTCCGCAGCTCACCGCGATAGACGACAAATGCATGTAAAGGGATCCCAACTCATTTCCGTGGTTGATGTGGACGTATAGGCCGCCAGGGCCGAGCGGCGCCTTGCTCTCCACGAGAGCGGAGGCTTCCTGCGGGGTCAAGGGCCCGCTGTTGCTTCCGCCCGGCAGGTCTGTGCCAGCAAAGGTCACTCGCCCACTCGCCATGGCGCGCACCGGCTCTCCTTCGGTCGCATCCAAATCGATCCCCCGGTGGCTGTAACCCTCCTGTTTCTTGCCCCGAGTGTTGCCAAAGTAGTCGAGCACGAGCCTGGGACGGCCATCGAGGGGCAGTTGCATCCCAACTCCTTGCAGGGTTCCCAATGGGCCGTGAACCGTCTGCAAATAAAACTCGAGCAATCGGCGCCGCACGGTCAGCACGCGGGTTTCGGGCTCTGTTTCGCCCACCACGTCGCCGTAAAACCAGTGCGAAATGAAATGGCGATGCGGGGTCTGTGGGAAGCTCGCGTCGAGATCCTCGTGCTGTCGCTCCAGCACGCGGAGGATCGCAGCGGACAGGTACAGGCCATCCGATGGATCGGCGGCTCGATAGCGGTTCAGGGGCATGGAAGGCATGGGGAGCTCGCGAGGCTGCCATTTGCCGTCCTCGAGGGCGAAGTACCGATACTTTCCCTTGCGCACATGGGGCGCGTGCATGTCCACCGGCAAGCGGGTCAAACCAAACAGGCCGCGGGCTTCATCGCGCTTTTGCGTTCTGGGCCAGCAGCGGCTCTGGTCGTAGACCAGCGCTGCCAGGAGGAAAGGATCGACGAAGTATTCGGAAGCTGCATCGAGCATGGTCGTTCGATAGCCGCGCAGGCGGTCCGAAGGCATGGCCCCGCACAGGCGCGACAGCGCGGCCTCGAACTTCAGGGGATCGACCGTTGCGGGAGAGGCCGGCTCGCTGGGCCAGAGCTCCACTTTGGTGCCCCGGTGCGCCGTGATATGACGGGCCTCGACCTCCTGGCCGACGCGTCTTTGCCAGGGGCGGGCGCCCGCGGCTTTTCCAAGGCTCGGGCCAAGCAGAAAAAGGCAACACAAAATCGAAGCGCCTACGAGTAATTGCCGCATTAGCCTTTTGTTATCAGAGCTTCGCACCGGTCGCCAACCTGCGTCATCACCGCGGCCACAGTATGACAGAAGTCATCTTCTCAAAAGAGAAAGTTCCCGCTGGTCAACCAGGTACGTTTCTGGCACCATCCCCGCGGTTTTTTAAGAAGGATCAGGCAACGATAATGATGCCACTTTCCGTGTTCGCCGCTGGCGGGTCGCTCATAGACCTCGACGCCACTTTTTTCATCCAGCTCGGGATATTCGCCGTGCTGTTCGTCCTTCTGCGAAGCCTTCTTTTTGCGCCGGTCCTGCGGCTCATCGAAGCCAGACGCATAGCCACCCAAGGCGCCGTCCTTGCCGCAGCCGAGCTGAAAGCGAAGGCTTTGCAGCTGTGCGCCCACGCCGCGCAGAGCCTCGAGGAAGCGCGCAGCAGCGCCATGGACGCCCGAGCCAAAATCGTCGAGGAAGCGCGAAAGCAGGCGGCCGAAATCGTGCGGCAGGCTCGTGAGTCCAACACCAAGGCCATTGAGTCGGCGCGCGCCGAGCGCGACCGTGCCCTCGAGACGGTGCGCATATCGCTGCTCGCCGACGTGGATGCCTTGGCTGGCGCGGCGATCTTTCGAATTCTCGGGCGTAGGCCATGAGTGGCGCCGCGAGGCGATCGATTGTGGAGACCGCAATGAAGAACCCTTCCCTACCCTTCGCGACCGCATTGGCCACCTTGGCCGCGTCGATCAGCGCTGCGCTGCCGGTCTGTGCGAGCGCTGCCAAGGGCGCCCATGAGGCGTCCCACGATGCCATCAACTGGTTCGATTTTGGCGCTTGGTGGAGCGAGGGCGCGAACCCGCCGTTCGTGGCCGTGCTCATCAACTTCGCCATCATGTGCTGGCTCGTTTACAAGATCCTCAAACCCGGACTGTCGCGCCGCTTTGCCGATCGCCGGGACTCGGTACAAAGCGCCCTCGAGGAAGCCGCGCGTCTGAAAGCCGCAGCGCAGGAAGCCATGGCCGATGCGCAAGCGAGGATCGATTCACTCCAAAGTGAGATGGAAAAACTCAAGGAACAAACGATCGAAGGCGGTCGCGCCGAAGCGGCTCGCATCGTCCAGGAAGCACAGCGCCGGGCCGAGCGGTTGCACAATGACGCCGAGATAGCGCTCGCCCAGGAAATGGCGTCGCTTAAAACCGCGCTGCGCGAGGAATTGGCCGAGAAGGTGTCTCTTGCCACCCTCGGGCTCCTGCGACAACAGCTGACGCCCGCGGACCAGGAGAAGCTCACGCAGGAGTATCTCGACGCGATCAGCCCGGCCTCTCGAGTATCGCGACCGCCGGCGCAGACAACGAGGTCCTAAATTGAGGAGAAACGTATGATCACCGGAAGCATTGCGCGGCGCTATGCCAAGGCTTTGGTGGCGATAGGAGAAGAGAAGGACGCGATGCTCGGGCTCGTGAGGGAAGTCCAGCGCGTGGCCGAGGTGTGGGACGGCAGTGACATTCTGCGTCAGGCCTCTACCAGCCCGCTCCTGCCGCAGTGGGAACGCCGCAAGGTCCTATCCTCTGTGGTGGAGCGGCTGGGCGTGTCAGCCGTGTGCAAGAATTTCGTGAACCTGCTCTTTGACAGAGGCAAGCTCGGCGAGCTGCCGGCCATCTCCAGAGAGGTCGGAAACCTCAGCGACCTCAAGGAAAACCGGCTGCGCGTCGAAGTGGCTGCACCCGTCGCGCTCTCGGAGGATGTCTTGATGCGGTTGCGGGCAGGCCTTGCGCGGCGCACAGGCAAGACCGTGGTGGTCACCGAACGCCGAGACCCAGAGCTTTTGGGCGGCGTGGTGGCGACCGTTGGCGGAGTCATGTACGACGGCTCGCTGCGAACGAGCCTGCGTCAGTTGAAGGAGTCGATGCTAGGCCGCGCTCGCTAGGGGCGACGGCTGGTTATTCCTCATGGACGGCGAGCGCAAAAAAGGGCAGCTGAAACAAGCGCTCCCCAGATAAACGACGGGACGAAACGATGCAACTTCGAGCCGATGAGATCAGCAGGATCATCAAACAGCAGATAGAGCAGTACGACCGCAAGGTGGAGGTCGTGGAGACCGGCACCATTCTAACGGTCGGTGACGGCATCGCCCGCGTGTACGGCCTGGATGGCGCCATGGCCGGTGAGCTCCTCGAGTTCCCTCACAACGTAATGGGCATGGTGCTCAACCTCGAGGAGGACAACGTCGGCGTGGTGCTGTTCGGCGAGGACACGGTCCTTCGAGAGGGCGACATCGTCAAACGCACCGGCCGCATCGCCGACGCCCCAGTGGGCAAGGGCCTGCTCGGTCGAGTGGTCAATGCCCTGGGACAGCCGGTGGACGGCAAGGGGCCCATCGAGACGCAGGAGCGGCGGCGCATCGAGCTCAAGGCGCCAGGCATCGTCCAACGCCAGCCGGTGACCGAGCCGCTGCAGACAGGCATCAAGTCCATCGACTCAATGATCCCCATCGGCCGCGGTCAACGCGAGCTCATCCTCGGCGATCGGGGCATTGGCAAGACAGCGATCGCGGTTGATACGATCATCAACCAGCGCTCCACTGACGTGCACTGCATCTACGTCGCCATCGGCCAGAAGCAGTCCACTGTCGCGCGTATCGTCGCACGCCTCGAGTCCGAGGGCGCCATGGAGTACACCACCGTGGTGATGGCTGGCGCGGCGGAAATGGCGCCACTGCAATTCATCGCTCCCTACACAGGCGCGACGATGGGCGAGTACTTCCGCGACAACGGCATGCACGCGCTGGTGATATACGACGATCTTTCCAAGCAGGCCGTGGCCTATCGCCAGCTGTCGCTACTGCTGCGGCGTCCGCCGGGACGCGAGGCCTTCCCTGGAGACGTTTTCAACCTACACAGCCGCCTCCTGGAGCGCGCGGCCAAGATGCACGCGAGCCTGGGCGGCGGATCCCTCACGGCCTTGCCGATCATCGAGACTCAGGCCGGAGACGTTTCTGCGTACATCCCAACAAACGTGATCTCCATTACCGACGGCCAGATCTACCTCGAGCCAGACCTGTTCTATTCGGGCCAGAGACCGGCCATCAACGCCGGCATCTCGGTGTCTCGCGTGGGCGGCAACGCGCAGATCAAGGCCATGCGCAAGGTGTCGGGCTCGCTGCGCCTGGAAATGGCCCGCTACCGCGAGATGAAGGCCTTTGCCCAGTTCGCCTCGGATCTCGACGCCGCCACCAAGGCCCAGCTCGAGCGCGGCAAGCGCCTCGAGGAGCTCCTCAAGCAGGGGCAGTACACGCCCCTGGCCGTGGGCAAGCAGGTCGTCATCATCTACGCCGGTATCAAGGGCTACCTCGACAGCGTTCCGGTGGATCGCGTCGCAGGCTACGAGGCCGAGTTGTTCCAGTTCGTCGATGCGCGACATACCACGCTGCTCTCGCTCATCGAGGAGAAGAAGGTTCTCGACGATGAGGTCGAGTCCGCGATTCGCAAGGCCCTCGATGAATTCAAGGGCGTGTTCGTGGCGTAAGGAAGGTCGATGCCGAACCTCAAAGCAATACGCAGGCGCATTGGCAGCGTCCGCAGCACGCAGAAGATCACCCGGGCCATGAAGATGGTTGCCGCGGCGAGGCTGCGCAAGGCTCAGAGCGCAGCCGAGTCGTTCCGTCCCTATGCCGACGTCTTGGCCTCCATGCTCGCACGGGTGGCTTCCCAGGGGTCAGAACAGGATCATCCGCTCCTCGAAAGGCGTGAAGGCCCCAACCGGCTGCTGCTCGTCATCTCCTCGGACCGCGGATTGTGCGGTGGCTTCAACGCGAATCTGTGCCGCGAGGTGCAGAGCCAGCTGTCGGGCGAGGGCCATCCGTCCTTGGCCCTCATCGGACGTAAAGCCGGCGACTATTTCGAGCGGCGCGGAGCCAACGTGTGGCACAAGTTCCGCGATGTCTATGAGGATTTGAGCTACGATAAGGCGGCGGCCGTGGCCCGCGATCTGGCAGCGCAGTACGCGGCAGGCCAAGTCGATCGCATCGACCTCGCCTATAACGAGTTCGTCTCCATGATGAGCCAAAAGCCCACGGTTCGGCAGCTTCTGCCCGTGGTCTTGCCCCAGGCCGAGTCGGGGAACGAGGCCGTCGTGGACTATCTGTTTGAGCCTGGCCGCGACGAAATCCTCTCGCGCCTTTTACCTCGCTACATCGAAGTGCAGGTGTTTCGTGCCCTGCTCGAGTCCATCGCTGCTGAACAAGCGGCGCGGATGGCCGCCATGGAAGGCGCGACCAACAACGCCCAGGAAATGCTCGACCACTTGACCCTGGTCTACAATCGGGCGCGCCAAAGCGCCATTACTAGAGAGCTCATCGAGATCGTGGGCGGAGCCGAGGCTCTGCACCAGGCCTAACGGAGCGGGAGCAACCATGAACGTGGAACTCACGAAGGGTAAAATTTCTCAGGTCATCGGACCTGTCGTCGACGTCCATTTCGACGACGGCGAGCTGCCGACCATCTACACAGCGCTCAAGGTGACCAACCCGGCGATCAACGATCGCGAATGGAACCTCGTGCTCGAGGTGGCCGTGCACCTCGGCGAGCGGACCGTGCGCGCCGTCGCCATGGACATTTCCGACGGTCTGCGCCGCGGCATGGAAGTGCTCAATACGGGCGCGCCCATCCAGATGCCCGTGGGGCCGGCCTGTCTCGGCCGTATCCTCAACGTGATCGGTGAGCCCGTGGACGAAGCTGGCCCGGTGGTCACGCAGATGCGTCTGCCCATCCACCGCCATCCGCCAGAGTTCGTGGAGCAGGACACCAAGGTCGAGATCTTCGAGACTGGCATCAAGGTCATCGATCTTCTCGCTCCGTACCGGCGCGGCGGCAAGATCGGCCTGTTCGGCGGCGCTGGAGTGGGCAAGACCGTGCTCATCCAGGAGCTCATCAACAACGTCGCCAAGAAGCACGGCGGCGTGTCCTGCTTCGCTGGCGTGGGCGAGCGGACCCGCGAGGGCAATGACCTGATGTTGGAGATGAAGTCCAGCAAGCTCCAGAGCGGCGAGTCGGTGCTGTCCAAGACCGCGCTCATCTACGGCCAGATGAACGAGCCGCCCGGAGCCCGTCTACGCGTGGCCCTCTCGGCACTCACGGTCGCCGAGTACTTCCGCGACGTGGAAGGCCAAGACGTGTTGCTGTTCATCGACAACATCTTCCGCTTCACCCAGGCTGGCTCCGAGGTGTCTGCGCTGCTGGGCCGCATGCCTTCGGCCGTGGGATATCAGCCGACGCTCGCCACCGAGATGGGCGAATTGCAAGAGCGCATCACGTCCACCACCAAGGGTTCGATCACCTCTGTGCAGGCCATCTACGTGCCGGCAGACGACCTGACCGACCCTGCGCCGGCCACGGCGTTCTCCCACCTCGATGCCACCACGGTGCTCTCTCGACAGATCGCCGAGCTCGGCATCTACCCGGCCGTGGATCCCTTGGATTCCACGTCCATTCTGCTCGACCCGGCGATTATCGGTAACGATCACTACGCCACGGCGCGCCAGGTGCAGCAGCTGTTACAGCGCTACAAGGATCTGCAGGACATCATCGCCATCCTCGGCATGGAGGAGCTGTCTGAGACGGACAAGCTCGTCGTGGCCAGGGCCCGCAAGATGCAGCAGTTTCTCAGTCAGCCGTTCTTTGTGGCCGAGCAGTTCACGGGCTTTGCCGGAAGGTACGTCGAGATCGCAGACACCATCCGAGGGTTCAAGGATATCCTCTCGGGCAACGCCGACGAGCTCCCTGAGCAGGCCTTTTGGATGTGCGGCACCATCGAAGACGTGCGTGAGAAAGCCGAGCGCATGATCCACGAAGCGCGGAAGGGCTAAAAAAGATGTCCTTCGCATTGAGAGTGCAACTCGTCACTCCGCGGGGCACTGTGCTCGATGAAAAGGCCTCGAGCCTCACCGTCGGCTCAGAGCTCGGGGAGATGTGCATGCTGCCTGGACACTGCGCCATTCTCGCAGCGCTCGAGCCGAGCCGCATGATAGTCGAGCTTCAAAGCGGCACCCGGCGCGAGCTGCTGATCGACTGGGGTTTTCTCGAGGGCGGCGCCGAACACGCGCAAGTGGTCACCGAGCGCTGCGTCGATGTCGATAAGCTCGACGCAGAAGAGCTTCGCAAGCGAATCGAGGAAATCGAAAAGCAGCTATCCCCAAGCGCTAATGAGACTCTCGCCCACGACGGCCTCGTTCGAGAGCTCGCCTATCACCGCGTCGGTCTCGGCCTGCTCGAGCAGCGGCGCTAGGGGATCTTCTCCCCTGATACGGCCAGGCTCGATCCCCCGCTGCTGTAGCTTCCCCTTAGGATTTCTGCACGAATAGCTGGGATTCTACTCTTAGTCTTGATCGCAGGGGCCTGTATGGGCGATCGATACGTTTTCGACCTTGGCGTGGCAGCGGTCGACCTGGGTATTGCCATTGCAGTCGCAAACGCGATTGTCGATGGCTGGGTTCGGGGGTGAGCAGTTGAATCCAACGATCTTCTGGGTGCAGGTGCCGGAATGGTCGGGCATGACACACGTTTCCTCTTCGTAAGCGCAGAAGAGCCCCTCTGCACAGCGAAGCCCAGCTCTCCCGCCGCATACTGCGCCTTCGCCTCGCTGGCAGGTGCCTGTCGGGGCTGGCTGGCCGGCTTGGTTGAAGCATTCGAGGCCAGCGACACACTGAGTATTAGCAAATCCGCCACAGATCGCGCCTTCGGCTACACGGGGGAATTGGCAGGTTCCAGTCGGAGCGGGCTGGCCGTTCTCGTCGACGCAA
This sequence comes from Myxococcota bacterium, assembly GCA_025453525.1. Classification (GTDB taxonomy): domain Bacteria; phylum Myxococcota_A; class Polyangia; order JAAYKL01; family JAAYKL01; genus JALOQD01. Next base: position 24,252 of record JALOQD010000015.1, on the reverse strand, counting down.
ACCAGACCCTCGCTGCACTGCATATTGGCAAATCCGCCACACATCTCTCCCAGAGCCGCAGTCGCAACCTTGCGAACGCAGTGGTGGTTCTCGCAGGCGTGATAGCCGGGAGGGGCGAGGTTAGGCATCGTGCGGGCGCAATCAGCATGGTTCAGGCAGAAGCCGAGTTCCGTGTCGAGGCATTTTCCTGTTCCGCCGATAATACCGTCGCCCGGCATTCCGTAGCAGGTGTGTGAGTATTCACAGGAATAGCCAATGCTTCCACCGCAATTTTTGCCGTGGGCGACAACGCGAAGGTTTTTGCCGCAAGAGCCCTTGGCGATAAAAGCACCCGTGTCGGCTCGGACAAAGGATTCCTTCCTGGTACCGACTTTCGAACAGGTCAATCCGATATCCTTGCAAAAGTCCCATTTGATGAGTTTGTTGGTGTCGGACCAGTACCAGCCTTCGCTTCTGGATCCGATGGCACTGCAGACTGGGGTACTTGTAGAAGCGACAACATATTCAGGATTCATCTCAGCATCGTCGTCGACATCAGCTATTTCTGTCTCGCATGCGAGAGAAAACGAAGTAGCCAGGGCGACACATGACACCCAACCAACAAAAGCCAATTTCCGTTTTGAACAATTCATCTTTTTTCCTTTCGTCTTTGTTTTAACCCGCCTTTACAACAAGAGGCAGAGCGAGAACTTATGTCCCCACCATCGGCTTGTCAATTCTGGAAATGATCAAAAATGCGTTTTTATTATGGCATTAAATATTTCCGTAGATTCACGCTCAAAAAGGGGTATCCATTTAACGCATGTGGCTGCTCTATCCTGTTGTTTTTTATGACAATATCACGACATAGCATCGACTCTGTGGCAACTGTTTTTTCATCAGCCGGTAAAAGAGCCGTGCTCTTGATAGAAAGCTAAGAGCATTGAAAAGTAATATATATTCGTCTAGGTCATAATCCAGGCGATCACCCATCACAGCGCCTTGATGGGTACTGAGCGACCATCGTTTCACTGTCCAGCGACGGGATAAGGACCAGGCAATACAACATGGGCTGGAAAATACCTGCCATTCATGAATTTTATTTTAAGGATCTCCCCCTTTGAAAAAGGGGCAGGGGGATTTCCACACGTCCATTTGTCGCGGCCTTAGTTGCTTTCGGAAGTTCGACAATCCCCCTAATCCCCTTTTTTCCAAAGGGGGAACGCAGGCACACCACCACCCGACTGTGAAGGCTTGACGAGGCACTAGCACAACTAAAATTCTTAGGCGTTCTTGGGTTTCCTGCCTCTGCGAGCTCCTTTGGGCGGAGCCGCCGGTTTTTTGGCCTTGGGACCCTCGGCTGGCCCGATTTCCCCAGCTTCGAACATGCGCCAGTGCTCGCCGCAATAGCCCTTTCCGCGCACGAAGCGGTTGCGACTGCAGCCTGGGAAGGCGCACTTGGGGTAGTTGAGAACGACGCGGCGGCGCTTGAACGGAAGGTCGGGATTGCCAGCCATGGCAGGCCGATCCCGGCTCGCTGCATCCTGAAGCTGCATGAGCTCTGCCAACGTTGCGTCTCGCAGCACCGTGACGATGTGCATCGCAAAGGTCTCAGCCGCCTGCTTGATCTGTTGCTCGAGGTTGCCCCTGGACATTGATGCGGTCTCCTTTCCAATCAGCGCGCCATACCCGCTGCATCTATTTCAGATTGTCATGCTAAGGCCTACCATCCCTGCTGGCAAAAAAACTTCAAGGCAACAAAAAAACGTTTCTTTTGGGATGCTGCTACGCGCTCGCTGCCGACAAACCAGCCTGCTGGCTCGCCTGGGAAAGGCGCACGGACACCAGCTTGGAGACGCCGGGCTCTTCCATGGTCACGCCGTACAGGGCATCGGAGCGCTCCATGGTGAGCTTGCTGTGGGTGATGATGATGAACTGGGAGCGATCAGTCATTGTATTCACCATATCGATGAACCGGCTGATGTTGGCTTCGTCGAGGGGCGCGTCCACCTCGTCCAGCACACAGAACGGGCTCGGCCTGTGCTGGAAGATGGCGAACAGGAGACCGACGGCCGTAAGAGCCTTTTCACCGCCAGAGAGGAGCTCGATGTTTCCGGGCTTTTTGCCAGGCGGGTGAGCGAGAATATCCACGCCCGTGCGGAGCATATCGGCTGGATCCGTCAGGCGCAGCTCGGCCGAGCCGCCATTGAACAGCTTGGGAAACAAGACCTTGAAACGCGCGTTGACATCGTCGAAGGTCGCTTTGAATTTCTGGCGGGATTCTTTGTCCATGCGGGCGATGGCGCGTTCGAGATCCTCCATGGCCTGCTCGAGATCGCGCTTTTGGCCAGAGAGCTCCTCGTACCGCAGGTTCTGCTGCTCGAATTCCTCGATAGCGCCCAGGTTAATGGGCAGCATGCGCTCGCAGACTCCCTTGATCTCCTCGACCCGAACCTTGATGTCTTGCCCTGGGATCTCGCGCATGTGGTAGTCGCTCACGACGCGCTTGAGGTTGACGTCGTGTCTGTCGGCGACGCTATCGATGAGGTGATCCACGGCGAGGTAGGATTCGCGCTCGGCGAGGGTCAGGGATGACAGCTCACTGGCGATGCGGTCGAGCTCAACGCGCTGGAGCTTGATCTCGTCCTCGACCGCGGTGCGGGCCTCTGCGGCGCTGTCCACTTCTCGGCGCTGGGCGTCGATCTCGGTCTTGACCGAGCGGACCAGCAAAAGGCGCAAAGCGAGAGACTCCTTTTGGGAGAAGATGCGGCCGGCCGTGCGGCCGAGCTCTGTCGTGCGATCGCCGCTCGAGCGTTCGGAGAGCACCAGGCGAGTCGCGAGCTCCTCCCGTTGCCTAGCGATCTGCTCAAGACGGGCCACGGCGCCGCGCTCCTGTTGTTCTAGGGTGGCGCGCTGCACGCGGACATCGCTCGCCGCCGTATTCAGGCGATCGACCTCCATGCGAACGACATCTATTTGCGCAGAAAGCTCTGCCAGAGTTTGCTCGAGCTCGGAGATCTCGGCGCGCGCGACCTTCACCTCGAGGACGGTTCGGTCGTGGTCGAGGCGAGCCTGACAGAGCCTCTCCTCTTGATGTTTCACCTCGGCGTCGAGGGACGCGCGACGTCTCGAAAGAGCCGCGAGATCCTCTATGGCTCGAGTGCGATCCTTGCGCAGCTCCGCGAGAACGATCTGTTGGTCCTTGGCGTCGAGACGAGCGCGCTCGGCGGCCATGGTGTGGGCCGCGACTTCTTCCTTGAGAGCCGCGTAGCGCTCCTCGAGGTCGGCAAGGCGGGTCGCCAGGGTGTCGACTTCGCCCTCGAGCTCGCGGATCTGGCGTTTCTGGCGCAGCAGGTTCGCTCCTGCCGCGCCTTTTTTGCCGCCGCGAACGACGCCGCCTTGGAGCAGCACCTGACCGTCCAGAGTGACGAAGCTGGCACGACCCTCGGCGCCATTCCACAGCCGCTCGGCCTCCTGAAGAGAGGAGGTCACGAACACGTTGGAGAGCAGGCTGGCCACTGCGGCCTGCGCACCAGGGGCGACGCGCAGCACATCCATGAGCCGACACAGCACTGCACCGTCCTCGAGGCGCGGCACAGGCAGGCAAGCCTTTCGAGCCTGCTTGGCCACGACGCTCACACGAGCGGCGTCCTTGTCCTTCAGAGTCGTCAGCACTGCCAGGGCGTCTGCGCGGGAGTCCACGAGCAGGGCTTGAAGCTGTTCCCCCAGCGCTGCGGCAAGGGCGATTTCGTACCGCTCATCGCACTCGAGGCAGTCGACCAGTAACCCTTCGAGCAGCTCGGGACGGCTACTGCGCAAAAGCGCCACTGCGTCGCGCACCGAGCTATCGTGGCTCGAGAGGGCGCGCATCACCTCCTCGAGGGAGGCCTTCCGAGAGCGTCGGTCTTGCAGCTCTGCCTGCAGGCAGCGCTGCTCGCCGTCCATGGACTCGACCTCGGCCCCTAGGCGCGCGGCTTGTTCCTTTGCCCTTTGCTCGCCGGCATGGGCCGTGGAAAGGCGCTTTTCGACGATCTCGAGCTGGCCGGCCAGCATCGCGATGCGCTCCTCATGGTCCTTGGCAGAGGTCTCGAGCTCCAGGCGTTGCTCTTGTGCATGGGCCACGCGCTGCTCGGCCTCGGCGATGCGCAACTCCAGATTGGAGATGGCATTGTCCGAGGCAGCGAGCCTCGCCTTGGAGCGACTGACGCGATCCCGTCGCGCGTCGTGGGCAGCGCCCAGCTCGGCCAGGCGATCCCTCGATGCCTCGACTCGCTCGGTCAGCTCGCTCAAGCGTTCATCTGAGGATTTGAGCGTCTTTTGGGTGCGCTCGATTCCCTGGTCGAGGAGCGCCGCCTCCTCTGCGAGGTCGGTCTGCTGACGCAAGGCGCTCGTCTTCTGCTCTGCGGCGCCGGCTTCATCGGAGCGCAAACGGCGCATGGTGAGCTGCAAATGCTCGATCTCTTTTTCTATAATTCGGACTTCGTTGTCGAGCTCATAGCCGGCATTGACCTTGCGATCCAGCAGGCTGCGGGTGTGCTGCTCTTCGATGCGCAGGGCGTCGAGCTTCGTCTCGCAAGCAGCGTGCACGTCGTGAGTGCTCACCTTGCGTTCTTCGAGACCAAGGCGCATGGCGCTCACGGCGCGGCTCTGAGCACACAGCTCGAGGTATCTATGGCTCGCAAGGTAGAGCTCGAGATCGGTCTGCTCCTCGCGGTAGCGCTTGTAGCGGGCCGCCTTCTTGGCCGCGCGATCGAGGTTGGCGAGGTTGCGCTCCAGCTCGTTCACGATGTCCGAGACGCGCAAGAGGTTCTGCCTGGTTTGGTCCATGCGGCGCTCGGCGCTGGCGCGAGCTTTTTTGTACTTAGTGATGCCCGCGGCCTCCTCGATCATCGCACGCCGATCTTCGGTTCGGGCGCTGACGATGAGGCCGATGCGGCCCTGCTCGATGATGGAGTAGGCTCGAGCGCCGCCGCCAGTGCCGAGAAACAGGTCGGTGATATCCATCAAGCGGCAGGACGTCTTGTTGATGAGGTACTCGCTGGTGCCGTCCCGGTGCAGGCGCCGGGTGACCGCGACCTCTGGATAGTCGACGTAAGCTGTGTGGGATCGGCCGTCGGTATTGTCGAAGGTGATGGTCACCTCGGCCATGGACTGGGGGCCGCGCCTGTCCGAGCCGTTGAAGATGACGTCCTCCATTTTGAGGCCACGGAGGTTTTTGGAGGACTGTTCGCCCAGGGCCCAGCGGACCGCGTCGAGAATGTTGCTCTTGCCGCAGCCATTAGGACCGACGACCGCCGTGACCGCGTGGTCGAACACCACTCTCACCGGATCGCAAAACGACTTGAAGCCGCTGATATCGACTCTTTTGATTCTCATCGCCTAGTTTAGTGCCTCGTGAGATTTCAACTCCGTCTGCCTTTTAAGGCAGCTCGGCAGGTCTGCCGCCATCGGTCATCTCGAGGTTCGGCTCGAGGGAGCCTAGCAGACCCAAGGTGACCCCACAACACCTTTTGCTGCCATACATGTATGGCAGTGGCATTGCACTTGAGCATCATTGGCCCTTGACGAACCTTCCGGGCTCTCGGTACGACTTATTCATGACGTTGCATCCCCAACATCGCGAGCCAAACGATGCCTTTCCCGGCGACCCTTCGCCAGAGCCGGTGCTCGGGTTGACAGATGCTGCCCGATCCCTGTGGCGCTGGTCCGTGGGGTTGCCCCACCTCGCTGCGTGGTCCCTTGGGCTGAGGTTGGCTGCCCAGCGCCGGGACCTGAAGCACGAGGACAGGTTGTTCAAGATCCTGTGCGACTACTCGTCGCGCTTAGCTGGCCTCGAGGTGCGGGTGCGAGGCGGCCAGTCTATCGATCAAGCAAAAACGCATGTCTATGTCTGTAACCATGTCAATATTTTCGATTTGTTCGTCATGTATCAGGCCATCCCCCAGCTCGTCCGAGCCCTGGAGCACGCCGATCACTTCGAATGGCCCCTGGTGGGCCCGTTCATCACCGCCGCGGGGCAGATCCCGCTGGATCCAAATGTCCCCTTGTCGGCGGCCCGCGGTCTGCGCCGGGCTGCGAGCTACCTCGAACAGGGCATCTCGCTCGCTGTCCTACCCGAGGGCGAACGAACCCTGGACGGCACGGTGGGCCCTTTTTATTCCGGCGCGTTCCGCCTGGCGATCAAGGCCAAGGTTCCAGTGGTGCCCATGGCCATTCGCGGGGGCAGGCGCATCTCGCGACGGGGCGATTGGCGAATGCGCGCTGGAGCGGAAGAAGTCCTGCTCGGAGCGCCCATCCCCACCTCTGCCCTGCATCTGCGGGACGCCACGGCCCTGGCGACGACCGCGCGACAGGCCGTCATCGACCTTCTCCACGGACGGATCGAGCCCAGCTAGGGCTTCCCCTTCTTCCCGCGGTTTTTTTTCAACGACCCGCTAAAAAGCCTAGAGCCAGGCGTTCCCGTGAGAACCGAGAACAATGAAGATAAATAGGAAACAAGACCCTCCTGATGACAGTTATTGATAACTGCGGAGAGATCCGCACCCTCCTGTTCCCCGATATGTCAACAGGAGGGTCCTGACCAATAGGTGCACCCGCTGACCCCTTGGTGCACCCGACACATGCCCGATCGCATGATGCACAGTCGCATACGCGATCGCCCTCGCCAATCCTGGCGCTCGTCGATTTCAGGAAACTCCTGCTCCAAACGGCCGATACCCCTTTTGCGATGAGCGACATCCGCATCCTCAAACCCGGGGTCGTGTACGAGCTGACGCACACGCTCGTGGATCGGGAGTATAGCTTTCGCCCAGACCACCGGCGCGACAACGCCCTGCTCCACCAGGCCTGCCCGGTCGAGGCGCTCGACGAAAGCAACGAGCTCGTGCCTGAGCCCAGCCTCATCAATATCGTCGGGTTTGCCTTTGCCCGGGCACAAGAGCTCACTCCGGTGCGCATCCACAGCGTGGAGCTCAACGCGAACCATCTTCACGTCACGCTATCGGTCACCCGACAGCAGATCGTGTGGGTCCCGGGCTTCCTGCGCAACGCCTTCAGCCCCATCGCGCTTGGCATCAATCAACGCATGAAACGCGAAGGTCACATGTTCGCTGGCCGGCCACGCATCACCGAGATCGCCGACGACAAGAGAGCCGAGCACCTCGTGCTGTACGGCATGACCAACGCGGTCAAGGACGGGCTCGTGGCTGGCACTCGCCAGAGCCACTTGTTCAACACCTACCGGGCCCAAGCTCTCGGTCACCCGCAGCGATACTGGGGCATCGACTGGACCGCCTTTGGCGAGGCCGGTGGATGGAAGCGCAAGACTCACCACCCCAAGAAGTACCTGCGTTGGCTCGAGCTCGAGATACATCCCCTGCCTGGCATGCAAGCCATGACGCAAGAGCAACGACAGACGTTCTTTCGAAGGCAGATCCAAGACCTCGAGGCCGCCCAGGCCAAGGCCCTCAAAGACGCGGGCCGCAGGCCCATGACCGTGGACGAGCTGTTTGCGCTCGACCCCAGAGCCCGGCCCGAGCAGCCGCGGAAGAAGACGCCCAAGCCCAGAGTTCATGCCAGCGACGACGCGGTGCGAAAGGCGGTCATCGCGGAGAACCGCGAGATTGAGAAGGCGCATCGAATCGCGTCCATCGCCTATCTCGCGGGTGCCAAGGACGTCGCGTTTCCGGAAGGGACGTTCAAGCCGCCCATCATCCGTCCAGTGTGGAGCGGATAGATATCCACGACACGGCTCGCTGGTCCCGAGAGGCTCCTTTGCGACCCGCTCGAATGCAGAGGTCTGCGCCGTACTCCTTGAACGTCCCCCGGAAATCAACCCTGGTCGCGATTCCGCCGAGCCCGTGACTCGAAGCCCTGTACTGCGTCCGTGGTCTGCTGGTTTTCCAGAAATTGTCGACAGCCGCTCGTGCGCTATTTCTGTAACTTTACACCCCACAAGCTTCGCTCGACGACTGGGTTCTAAGGTCTATAAGGCACCACCTCGGCTTTCAGGTGGAGGACTTCACCGCGAACGAATGGCTCGAATATACAGTCTACATCACCGCTACGGGAGTCTACACCTTCGCTCTTCGCGTGAATCACGCTGACGCCGGCGAGGCGGTCCACCTGGAGCTGAATCACACCGATATTTCAGGAGAGATGGCGCTCTCGGACGGAAACGGCGCCTGGACCGACTACACGTCGCGGGCGGTTCAAATCGACCAAGGTGTTTATGTCTTGAGAATCCATGCCGACTCGGGGACCTTTTCACTCAATTATTTTGATGTCCAGAAAGTTCATTAGCTCGAAAGTGTAGGCAGGGAGAACCCGTTGCTGTAGCTGTGCGAAGCGGAATCGACCGAAGTCCACGAAGCTGTCGCGGTACAGCCGGGTCGATGAGCACGTCGGATCGTCATTCGCAGTCAACCCGTGAGCCAGGACACCGCACTCCACGTACCGGCGCAGCTCGTGCTCCATGTGGGCAGGTAGCTCGTGGTCATCGGTGCGAGTTTGGTCAAGGAAGGTCTCTTATCATGGGCGGAGTGACAAGGGGGTCAAATGCCTTCGGGGTAAGCGCGAGGGTACGAGTATCGCCCCTGTCAAAGGAAGTGGACCTATGCCTACTTGTCCTTGGCTTCCACGTATTGCCGGTACGACTGTAGGTAGTCGTCGTTGCCTGGCACCACGAGATGCTTGTGGGCATAGGCCCTGCCGCCGGCATGGGCGAAACCGGAGTAGATGTCCGCTCCGAGCACAAGCTTGTCCACGGCGCCCTTGTCGAGCTTTTCGGCTCTTTTAATCGCGTCGTCGTAGGCAACGAGCAAAGCGCTTTTCACGGCATCGTCGCCGAGTCGGTAGAGGTTGGAGATGGCCCAGGTGAAGTGCCACACCGCGAAATTGCGTCCGCGAAATTCATCGTTATCGATCTTCAGAATGCTGCGCAGGTAAAGATCGCTGATTCGCGAGGCCTGTGCGGCGGTCACGGGCTGATCTCTCAATGCCCAGATGCCGAGCACGCTCGTCGCCTTTGCCTTGTCCAAGTCCAACGCCGCGACGTCGAGCGACTGGTCGATGTCGATTCCGCTGACCAGAGCCGGTGTGCGCTCTTTATACAGATAGGGCAAGCAACCGCTCGCACCGATCGACACAATGACAACCACAATCATCCACGACAAGATAACGTAACGTCGAGTGGCCATGAGACACCTCCTGCGTTCGCAATATTGAGTCTTGAAATGGACAATCCGTTACGAGCCTGCCGTGGCATCGGCGCAATTCTCGTGCACCACGGTGATCAACGCCAGACCGTGGTCAATGGGCCGGCCGGTGCGCGGATGAATGGTGTGGGACAGTCGCAGGCCCTCTTCATCCGCGACGATCTTCCCCAGCGGGAGCCTGGGAGCCTGGACGGGGACCCTGGGGACCCTGGGACGGACCCTGGGACCCTGGGACGGTCCTACGATCTTTCACTTGCCAGGGACGGTGCTGAGATATAGTTCGCCTCATCGCTTATTTCCAGGCTGTATCGCACGCGGCCTTCGCTCCATCCTTGCTCTTTGCACTCTCTGTTGCGCCAGCGCCCTTTCCACTTTATCGACCAGTGCCTCCAACTCGTCGTGCACGCTCAGGGCGCTCTATATCCATTATCTGCCCTGCATCTGCGGGACGCCACGGCCCTGGCGACGACCACGCGACAGGCCGTCATCGACCTTCTCCACGAACGGGTCGAGCCAGCCTAGCATCGCTTTTTTTTAGGCCTGCATTTTTTTTGTCAACTCTTTGCCCCGATCGGCCGAGTTCTAAGCGAGCGACAAGAAGCCTGCGGCATTGACGCGGGCTCGAGGAGTCTTTTTCGCCATGGGCGAGGTCACGATCGAGGTCTTCCTGGAGGGCCAGCAGCCCAGCGTGTTTCGCTTCGATCATCCGGTGGTGCGCATCGGCCGAGGACAGGAGTGCGAGCTGCGGTTGTGTCACGAGGCGGTTCCTCGGAAGCTTTGCTCGGTTTGGCTCGAGCCAGGCAGCCGGCGCGTTCGCCTCGAGCCCTACCCGAAGTTGACCAATCCGCTCATGCACGCGAGCGCCCCCCTTCTTTGGCCCATGTTGGGAGCGAGCGTCACCGTGGTCATCGGGCCGCTGCGTCTCGTCGCCTATCCGTCCTCGGCCTTGGCAGGCAAAGGAGCGAACTCGAGAACGCGCCGACTCGCGGTGATTGCCGCGAGCTTGACAGCGGCATCCTTAGCCGTGGCTGTCTTGGCTGGAGCCCAACTCGAGCCGGACGAGGACAGCTCCACAGAGGCCCTGGACGCGGCCCTCGCTTCGAGCCCTCATTGTCCGACTCCGGTGGCTCCTTGCAAACAGCGCGACGCCTGCCTCGAACGGATCCGCCTTTCGACCTCTCGGGCTGCCGAGCTTGCGTTTCGGCCCGACCCCACAGGGGATTCGAGACTCGAGGCCCTGCGGCTGCTCAACGAGGCTTGCTCCTCGCTGCGCCACCTCGGCGATCCCCGCGCGCAGGCGGTTTGCCAAAGTCTGGACGAGGGTGCCAGTGCCTTGCGCAATCGTCACAGGACAAAGGTGGCAGCGCTGAGGGCGGCCCTTTCTGCGTCGGATCTCGAGCAGGCCGCTCGACTCGCCGAGGAACTGGCTCGACTCGTCCAGCGGTGTTCTCCGGACGCGGCCTTGGTCCTGCGTCAAAAGGCTCTCAAATGGAAAGGAGCCTCTCGATGAAGCCCTTGCTGCTGCTGCTCTGGGCCTGCGGCTTGTGCGGCTGCGGCGCCGCGCAGGCAAGAGCAGAGGAACCGCCCCAGCTGCTGGGGAGCGCCGAGTACCTCTCGGTCGCGCGTTCGCTGGCATCTTGCGGGCATGCGCTCGAGGCGAGCTTGTTTTACGAGGCAGCGCTTTCTGCAGGAGCAGACCCGGTCGTGGTGCTCAAGGAGCTGAGCCTGGCAGAGATCCATGCTGGACGACTGCGCGACGCCAGGAGAAGGCTCGATCAGCTCCTGACACTGCGTCCCATGGATGAGGACTTGAGGCAGTTGCGCACCACTCTCGACGGGTTGCTCCGACCAGGGCGCTCAGAGCTTTCCGGGCAAGACCCATGAGCGCGCTTCCAACCATGAACGAGGCCCTTGAGCGCCTGTGGGAGCCCGTCGGTGTCCTGCTTCGCGATGCCACTGTGAGCGAGGTCCTCATCAATGGCCCTTCCGAGGTTTGGGTGGAGCGCCACGGCTGCCTGGAGCGGGCGAGCGAGGCCTTTTCCAGCTCGGCGACCCTCGAGGCGGCCCTCTTGGCAGCAGCGCAATGGGCCGGACGTCCCTTCGACGACCAACGACCCATTCTCGAAACGCAGCTGCCAGATGGCTCGAGGCTCGAGGCCGTGCTGCCACCCCTTTGCGCTCAGGGTCCGATCGTCGCGATCCGCCGCTTTTCCAAGGCCAAGATGGATCTCGGTGGCCTCGTGGAGCGAAAGACCCTCAGCCTAGCGGCTGCGAGCTATCTCGTGCAGGCGCTCGAGCAGCGTAAAAACGTCGTCGTGTGCGGCGGCACGGGCTCGGGAAAGACGTCGCTGCTCAGTGCCCTGGCCGCCTGCTTACCGCGGGCCGAGCGAATCGTGACCATCGAGGACACGCGGGAGTTGTGTCTCGATCTTCCCCATGTCGTCGCGCTGGAGGCGCGCCCGGCAGACGATCGCGGACAGGGACAAGTGGGCATCCGAGAGCTTCTGCGAGCCACCTTGCGGCTGAGGCCCGATCGCATCGTGGTGGGCGAAGTGCGCGGCGCCGAAGCGCTGGACTTGGTGCAGGCCATGAACACCGGCCACGGAGGCTCTCTGACCACCGTCCACGCCAGCAGTTGTGTCGGCGCTCTGCGGAGGCTCGAGACCATGGCGCTCATGGGGGACGTGGGAATTCCGCTCCACGCGTTGCGGGCCCAGGTCGCGGCAGCGGTCCAGCTCGTCGCGCACATCGAGCGACAATCCGATGGCAGCCGTCACGTCCTGTCGATAAGCCGCCTGAAGCCCATGGAGGGAGCGTCCGACTATCGCCTGGTCGAGGTTTTTTGCCGGGCCAGGGACGGCAGGCTGTGCTGCCGACCTCATCGCCCCAGTGGAGGCTCAACATGAAACAGCGACACCAGAGCAGCTTCCCCTCCTCTGCCGTGGACGAGTTGACGCGGCTGCGCGCGGTGGATCCTCGAACCGGCGAGCCCTTGGCTCCTGCCTTGCCTTTGTTCGAAGCCACGAGGCTCTCGCCCAAGGTGAGCACGAGCGAAGAGGGCCCGACGCGAAGCACCGGAGAGTTCAAGCCCAACCGGGGCGCTTGTGGAACCTCCGAGCTCACGCTGCCCTGGCAGAAGAACGCCCCAGAGGCTCTGTGGCGGCGAGCGGCGAGTCGCTGGTTCGCTCGCTTGCGAGTCGTTCCTCCTCGAACGTGGGCGCTGTGGCTTGCGGCGCTTTTGTCGCTCCTCGGGCTCGCAGCGCTTCCTGCCGCAGCTCGGCCAAAGCGCCTTCCCTTCGAGGCAGAGTCCAGGGGCACCGCGACGGCCGACGGAGCGATACCGCCTTTGCCCGTTGCGACGCAGACAAGCGAAATACGAAACGGTCAAACAGCTGCGCAGCCGCTGCCTCTCGAGAGGGCCGTTTCGGCAGTGGCCGAGGGCCGCTTCGAAGATGCATTGCTGCTCTACGAGGAGCGGCATCGAGCCGCGCCGGACGACGCCGCGACCGCTGCGGCGCTGTCTATCCTGCGAAATGTCGCCCACGGGGAAGGACGGCGCGAGCCATGAGCCGGAGCGCGGATGGCTGGTCCATACCGACCATGGCGTTTTGGTGTGTCGGGATGATCGGATGCTCGACGCCACCGTCTTCGGTTCGCTTCGAAATGCCCCTGGCCATAGAGGTTCGCGATACCCTCGGCCAGGGCGTTCCTGGAGCGCTCGTGCGCCTCAACGAGCAGAAGGTGGGAGTCTCTGGGCCGCAGGGGCAGTTGCTCGTTCTCGTGGCCGGTGTCGAGGGTGATACCGCGGCGGTGAGCCACGAGTGCCCGCATGGATACGAGGTCTCCTCTCCACGTGCCAAGGTGGTGTTGCGCCGCCTGGCTTCGCCAGAGGGCTCGTTGGCCCTCGTGCCCCAGACCTTGATTCTGCGTTGCGGGGTCACTGCGCGAAAGGTCGTGTTGCTCGTGCGCACCAAGCCACCGATGACGCTGGCGATTCGGGCCCTTGGAAAGGAAGTCGGCCGCACCGATCAGGACGGAGTGGCCCAAGTTCTCCTCGAGGGGCGGCATGCCGACGAGATCGAGGTGTCTCTCGACACCAGCAAATCACCTCGAATGCGGCCCTCCTCTCCCACCCGGCGCATTGCCTTTTCCGAAACGCCCCAGCTCCTGGTTTTCGACCAATCGTTCGACGTCGCGGCGCGCAGACCGGGCAGAAAGCGAGTGTTGCCAAGGCGTTTGTAGTGCCCATGACTCGCCCCATGGCGATCAAGACCATAAACAACATCCAATGTGGTCGAGCAGCCCAAGCCGGCTACTCGTCTCGGGAAAAAGGGGCAAGCGGATGATCTGGGCAAGGCCGAGCCAGGAGGCCATCGTGGCCTGGATGACGTCGGCTTCGCGGGCTGCCTCGGCGTTCCACGCGAGGTTCAGCTCGTCGATTTCCCCGGCGAGCCCGGGCTCGAGCTCGGCAGGGCTCAGGGGAACGACAGGGTGGTGGCAACGGTTGAACAGCACCGCGTCGATGCGCATGCCGAGTTGGGCCAGTCTTCCCCGCAACTCCTTGGACTCGCGCATGGTGGCCCGATCCGGAGTGGTGACGAGAAAGACCCCCACCAACGGGCTGCGCAGCAGTTGTTCGACTTCTTTGGCTTCGGTTTCGAAGCTGCCGAACAGGTCGGATAGGGCGTCGACGAACTCCATCATCTCGGAGAGCAGCTCCTGTCCGGTGAAGCGAGAGAGCGCTCCCAAAAGAGCTGCGGTCGAGCGCCCGAGTAGATCAAAGCCGGACTTGTTGCCGTCGTATGCTCGTCGCATCAGGCGCACCAGCGTGCCGTCCAAGGCATCGCTCAGTCGCTGCGGGGCTGTAAAAAAGTCCAGCGAGTTGGCCGTGGGCGGCGTGTCGAGCACCACGAGATCCATATTCGGACGGTTGGCGAGCGCTGCGAGCTCTGTGAGCGCCATGAACTCTTGCACGCCGGACAGCGAGGTCGAAACGTAGCGATACAGACGGTTGCGCAGAATGCGCGCCGCTTTCTCCTTGGAGCTGGCCCGGGTTTGCACCAGCCTGTCGAACGCCTGGCGCGGATCGAGCATCCCAAAAGCAAGACTGCCCCCTTTCCGCAAGGGTTCTCCCAGCATCTGTGTGATGTCGGTCAAACCGCTGTTTGCCGAAACAGGCACACCAAGACCATCGGCCAGGCGGCGGGCCGGATCGATGGTGATGCAAACGGTCTTGCGTCCGAGGCGTGCCGCGCGCACGGCGATCGCGGCCGACATCGTGGTCTTTCCAACGCCTCCAGCGCCAGCGCAGACGATCATCCGCGACGACGAAAGCACGAGAGACAAATCATCGGTCTCGATGGGCGGAGCGATGGAGCTCGTGGAGCGGCGCCGGCCATCGTGGGAATGAGGGGCGGTTGTCATGGGGCCACGACGACTCCACTGCCCTCGAGTCGCAGCAGCACGGGCACGGCTCGAGGCTCGCCTGTCTCTTTGTCGAAGCCGCCGAACGATGTGGCCAGCGGCAGCCTCGTGGCTTCGCGTACAGCTTTCGAGACGAGCCAATCTCTCACGGCGCTGCGGCTTTTGGGGGCCGCTTGCAGCGCTGCACCCACGAGCAACGCGGCGTCGTGTCCAAGGGCGGCGATGAAGCTCGGGGCCGCGGCGTACTCGTCGGCATACAGTGCGGAGAACGACTGAGTCGCAGGCGAGAACCACGACTCGTAGTAGTCGGCAAACAGCGCCCCTTGCAGATAGCGTCCAGCGCGACGGGGCAGGTCCGCGGACCAGCCCGGAGAGGTGACGAGCAGCTGCACGGGAAGTGACCCCTTGGGCGCGGACGTTGGGTCTGCTGCGGCCCACAGTCCGGCGGCGGCCAGAGCGGGCGCGAGCAACGCGACCTTGCCGGCGGCGTCGGCGAGCAGCACGGATTGCGGAGCGAGCCTGGCGGCCTTCTTGGCTTCGGCGGCAAAGGACGTGGCGTCCTTGGGATAGTAGACGATTGGGGGGTCGGCGAGCCCGAGCCCCTTGCTCTCCTCTAGGGAGAGGTTCGCCACGAGCTTGCCGTAGTCGCTGTCGGGCACGAGCAAAACCACGCGGCGGGCGCTCGCCAAAAGAGCGCGACTGAGCAAGGCGCGCACCTCGGCGCGGTGGCTCGTAAAGGGTCGCAGGACCGTGGTCGTCGGGGCACGGTTTTCTCGAGAGGAGAGCGTGAGCAAGGGCACGCCGAGCCGCTCGGCTTCCTCGGCCGCGGCCGTCGCGGCGGCGGCGTCCAAGGGTCCGATGATCGCAGCGACGTTTTCCTGCTCCACCAAGTTCCTCACCGCGGCCTTGGCCTTGGCTGGGTCGCCTGTGTCGTCGCGCAGAATGACCGCGAGTCGAGACCCGTCTTTGTCGAGCAAGACGCGATCAGCGCCGAGCATCACACCGCGCAAGGCTTGCTCACCCACGAGCTTCGACCTGCCGGACATGGGGAGGATGCAACCGATGGTCCCCATGTCGACAGCCATGCGAGAGCCGAGCTCGTCGAGCAGTTGCGCGATGTCCGGCCGCGGGCCAGTGCCTGCCGCCATGGCCTTTTCGAGCGCCTTGCGAGCGTCGTCCGGCGCACCTTCGTCGATAGCCAGACGGGCGAAGCGCTCCGTCACTTCCGAGAGGATCGGGCTTCGATTGCCCAGCTCGTCGAGCACGGGCGCCAGCTTTTTTGCAGAGGTGACACTCTGCAGGCAGCTCTTGACTCGCTCGGAAAGCTTGACGGTCTGTTCTTCGTCCGGTGAGTAACCGAGCAGCTGGGAAAGAGGTACGAGGGCCTTCTGCGGCTCGCCCATGTCCTGCGCTGCGCCCACGAGGTGCTCGACGAGCAGATCCGCCTCGGCCGGATCGGTCAGCCGGCCAGTCAATGGCAAGAGCGCCTGGAATGCGGCGGCGCTTTGTCCGAGGGCATGCAGGGCCACGGCATCATAGAGAAGGGCCCTTTGAGCAGTCGCGTCCCCCCGCGGCAAAAGCCCAGCGATGAGCTCTCGGGCAGCCTGGGGCTTGCCTTGAGCCAAAGCGATCCGCGCCAGCAGCAGCGTCGCGGGCCCGGCCAGGGGATCGTCGGAATGCGCGGCGGCAAATCCCTCGAGCGCGGTCTTCGCGTCGTCGAGCTTTCCGGCGTCGAAGGCAGAGCGCGCGGCTCGATATTCGGCTTCTACGACGGGATCGTCGCTGACCTCGGGGATTTGGGGCAAAGGCTTGGGAGCAGAGGCACACGCTGGGGCCAACAGGGACAGCGCGCACACCATCAAAGCACTTGCCCATAAATTTCCTATCGTCAAATTTCGTATCGTCATGGGGCAGTAGACTAGCACAAACAGCCGCTCTCCCGCACCCGATCTCATCAGTATCCGAGTTCCGTTTGGCCCCTTTTGAGAAAGCAAGCAGTCTGGCTCACGACCTCGACGCCGCATGAAAGCGTGGATTGTGTTTCGGTACCGGACAGGGTATCCAAATTGGAGCAGAGGGCAGCGGCGGCTCGCGGGCGGCGGAGACGAAGAAGGCCTTTGGGTTTCTAAACCCACGTAGCATGCGATACTGCAGCGTTCCAATCCAAAGACTCAAAGCAGCGACTCTCGCGGTCCTGTTATGGGGAGCTCTGTTGGGGGAAAGCCTGAGCTGCACTTTGGAATACACTCTGAAGAGCACAGACTCCGATTCTGGCACCGGATCTAGCACGAGCTCCGATTCTGGCACCGGCTCCGATACAGGCGCCAAGGCAGTGATCTACGAACCGTTCGATTACCCTGTCGGCAATCTGAATCTTCAGTCAGGCACCTCCGAGCTCGGTCTCTTGGGCACATGGACAGCGCTTTCGGCCGAAGGGGGGGCCTTGGTCGTCGAAACCTCCCTCGCCTACGGGACACTCCCTGTGAGCGGCGGCTCGATCGGGCATTTGTCCTTCGCTTCGGATTGCTATGGCGGCGCCCGCAGCGTGAGCGCGTCGGCGCTGGCCGGCAACGGCCTGCTCGCCGATGGCGCCACCCTCTGGTTCAGCTTGGAAATGGGCATTGGCCGCGACAGCTCCGGCACCCCTGCAAATATTGTCAATACCCGCTTGGCGTTCGCGCTGGCAAACAGCTCGTTCAACACCGGTGGCTACGAATATTGGATCAATAATGAGGACACGCAGCCCGGGTCGGGCCTCGGCGTGACCCTTGGGCGCATAGGCGACTTTAGTGGAAGTATCGTGGCCACCCAATTCCGCGACCTATCATCCGGCAACGGCGTGAATGGTAACATTGTAGGCGACTTCACAGGTACGACTTATAGAAATGACCAACATGGCCTGATCGTCGGCAAGATCGTCTGGGGCGCCGTCACCGACACCATCGAGTTGTACCAGCCGGACACGACGATGAACCTGGGGTCGCCCATTTCCACCTTAACGGTTTCGGTCAATCAGTCGACCTATGACACGATCACCTTTTCCAGGGGCGACTCGGTCGTAATGGACGAGCTCCGTTTTGGCGCGAGTTACGACGCCGTGATCGGCGCCACCACAGAGCCATGAGAGCTCGCCGAGACGCACCCGGAGTTGGCCCACAAGGTGGTTGTTCGCGACCGGAGGAGGCTTCACGCCGGGCGCCAGGGCGTATCTCACGCAGGTGGAGACTTCGCGTCTCGAAAAACCGTTGAGCGCCGTCATTCTCCAAAAAAAAAGGGTTCTCGCGTGGGTGGCGGCCGGAAAGCGCGATGTCGGTTGAGCGCGGCGGTCCTGGCGCTATAGTGTTTAGCGCAGGGTGAGCCGCAAAAAGCCGACAAACCACGCCTAGGAGGATCTCTTGCCTGTTCGCGATCTGGTACTGAGCCCCGACGCGTCCTTCCTCCTCGTCCAGTCGAGCGATGGGGTCGTGTTGTGCGATGCCACCGGGGTCGTCTGGTACGTCAACCCCGCGGCGGGTCAACTCCTGCGCGTCACCAGCAACGACATGAAGGGTCGCTCGATCGTGCCGCTCTTTGCCCCAGAGTGGAGGGGCGACGTGGCGCAGATGCTGCTCAATCCCGCGGAAGCGGCGGCCGAGCTTTCTGTCGATATTCTCTCCCAGGGAGGCCAACGCCTCGAGATCTCTCTGCGCTGCGAGGTATGGCCGCCAGACGATTCACTGCGGGCGCTGTTCCTTCGGCCTGGCGCCGAGGTCACTCTTTCGAATTGGATGGCGAGCTCTCCAGACGCCGTGTACCGCGAGCTGCTCGATGGCTTGCCTTCAGCGGTGCTCGAGTTCGATCCCACCGGAATCATCCTCTACTCCAACCGCCAGATCGAGGCTCTGCTCGGCTATCGTCCCGAAGAGATGATCGGCCGCGGCGCGCTCGAGTTTGTCGCGCAGGAGGCCCGCGCGCGCCTGCGCCTGGCGCTTGCCGAGCAACAGACGAACCCGCGGCTCGTGCAGCACGAGTACCCGCTCCTCGCCAAGGACGGAAGCATCAAGTACGCAACCACCCACTCCTCGCCAGTGCTCAGAGGCGGGCGGCTCGTGTGCATCCGCACGGTGCTCAACGACGTGACCGAGCACCGGCGGCGCGAGTCAGTGCTCCGCGTGTCCGAGGCCCGGCTCACCCATGTGTTTCAGCATCTGCCGGTCATGATGTGCGCCCTCGATGACCAGAGGCTCGTAACCGTATGGAACGCCGAGTGCGAGCGAGTCACGGGCTACAGGGCCCAGGAGATCTTGGGAAACCCCGAGTTCGCCGCGCTCTTGGCCGGGTCGTCCCAGAACCTCATGCTCGCCTTGGCCGGTCCCGAGGCGCCGGGCAAGGAGCTGCGCGATTTCGAGATCGAGCTGCGCCACAACTCTGGTCAGCCGCGAACCGTGCTGTGGTCCAATGTGTCGCGGCGAGTTCCCATCGAGGGCTGGTCGTCGTGGTGCACGACGCCTTCGCGGCCTCGGTGCTCGGCCTGCCCAAGACGGCGATCATCGGCAAGAGCCTCGCCGAGCTCGACCCTGCGGTGCCGCCGGACATCGCGAAGATTTACCTTCAGGCGGATCTCCAGGTGCTGAAGTCAGGGGGCGTCCAGGACTACGAGGCGCCGGTCCGCTTTGCCGATGGCATAAGGCGAGACTGTCGCCTGATAAAGTCCGTGTTTCGTAACAAAGAAGGCGAGCCCGCCGGGATCGTGGGGATCATGTTCGATCTCTCCGAAAAGAACCAAATGCTCGCGGACCAACGGCAGCTCGCCGCGGCCGTGGAGCAGTCGCCAGATGCGATCGTCATCACCGACCTCCAGGGCGTCATCACCTACGTGAATCAAGCGTTCACCAAGGTGTCTGGCTACACCGCCGCCGAGGCCATCGGCGATAGGCCATCGCTGCTCAAGAGCGGTCGGCAGTCGGCCGAGCTGTACACCGAGCTGTGGCGCACCGTCTCCAACGGGGGGGTCTGGAGCGGCAGGCTCGTCAACCGCGCCAAGGACGGCCGCTTGTTCATAGAGGACGCCAAGGTGCTCCCTGCGTTCGACTCGAGCGGTGTCCCGACCCACTACATCGCTGTCAAGCGAGATGTCACCGCGGTCGTGGAGCTCGAGCGGCAGATCCTCAGCGCTCAGAAGCTCGAGGCCGTGGGTCGCCTCGCGGCGGGCATTGCCCACGAGATCAACACACCCACGCAGTACGTCGGGGACAACACGCGCTTCTTCGAGAACAGTTTCTTGCAGATTCTCATTGTTGTGCAGTGGTACGACCGACTCGAGCGCGCGGTGCGCCAAGGCGAGCCCACGGGCGATGTCCTTCGTGGCCTCGGCGAGGCCAAAGCCAATTCGGATCTGGAATTTGCTCTGGACGAAATACCAAAAGCCTTGGAGCAGAGCCTCGAGGGCATTGCCCGGATTACCGAGATCGTCGCGGCCATGAAGGAGTTCTCCCACCCAGGGTCAGAGGAGAAGACGCCGTTCGATCTCAACGCCGGCATCCGCTCCACCACCACCGTGGCCCGCAACGAGTGGAAGTACGTGGCCACCCTCGAGCTCGAGCTCGCTTTAGCGCTGCCGCCCGTGCCGTGTCACCCCGGTGACATCAACCAGGTGGTGCTCAATCTGGTGGTCAACGCGGCTCACGCGATCGCCGACCGGCGCGCGGCCGAGGGAACCCAAGCGCTGGGGGTCATTCGCGTCGCCACTGCGGTCGAAGGCAGCAGCGCGGAGATCAGGATCTCTGATAGCGGCACAGGGATCCCTGAGAGCATCCGCGAGAAAATCTTCGAACCCTTCTTCACCACCAAAGCCGTGGGCAAGGGCACAGGGCAAGGGCTCGCGCTCGCCCACAACGTCGTGGTGGACAAACACGGAGGGTCCATTGCCTGCGAGTCCGAGGTTGGGGTGGGCACGACCTTTATCATCAGGCTGCCCTTGCGCGACAGCAAACTGGCCGAGCTCGAGCTCGAAGGAGAACCCACCCATGCGTAGAGTGCTGTTCGTGGACGACGAGCCCCGGGTGCTGCAAGGCCTCCAGCGCATGCTCCGCCCCTTGCGCGACGAGTGGGAGATGACCTTTATCGAGAGCGGTCAAGCGGCCTTGGACCACATGACAGAGCATCACGTTGATGTCATCGTCTCGGACATGCGCATGCCGGGCATGGACGGGGCGCAGCTCCTCACCGCGGTGACGAAGCAGCACCCAAACGTCGTGCGCATCGTCCTCTCGGGCCAGGCCGACAAAGAGGCGGTGCTCCGCACCTTGGGCCCGAGTCACCAGTACCTGTCCAAACCCTGCGACGCCGACACGCTCAAAACAACCATCTCCCGCGCCTGCGCCTTGCAAGACCTGCTGCACAGCGAGCGGCTGTCATTTGTCGCCAGCCTCAAGAACCTGCCCAGCGTGCCCAAGCTTTACCAAGAGATCGTGAAAGAGCTGCGCTCACAAGAGCCCTCTGTTCCGCATGTGACTCGGCTCGTGCAGCAAGACATGGCCATGACCGCCAAGGTTCTCCAGGTCGTGAACTCCGCGTATTTCGGTCTGCGCCGCCAGGTGACGAGCGCGGCCATGGCCGTCAACTTCCTCGGTCTCGAAAACGTCCGGTCCATCGTGCTGTTTGCCAACGCCTTTTCCCAGGTGGATCTGGGCGCGTCCAAGGGAGCTCTCGATCGGATCTGGGGACACAGCATGTCCGTCGGCAGGCTCGCTCAGGACATCGCCAAGCAGGAAGGCCAGACCAAGCAGATCGTCGACGATGCCCTGACCGCCGGGCTGCTCCACGACTGCGGCAAGCTCGTATTGCTCGCCAACCTCGGCCAAGAGCTCGTCGAAGCGACCCGGCGGGCTAAGGACGAGGATCGAGCACTTCACGAGGTGGAGACCGAGATGCTCGGGGCTTCCCACGCCGAAGTCGGCGCCTATCTCCTCGGCATCTGGGGGCTGCCAGGGCAGATCGTCGAGGCCGTGGCATTCCACCACACGCCCCTCGATATCGCGCCCAGGGGGATCTCCCTGCTCGGAATGGTCCACGTGGCCAATGGTCTCGTGCTCGAGGACCAAGGCACCGAGGCCGAGGAGCGACGCAGCGGCATCGATCTCGAGTTCCTGAGCCAAAGCGATCTACAGACGAGAATAGAGGCCTGGCGCGGGCTCAGTGTCCAGGCCAAGAAGGGCTAGCCCATGCTCAAGGAACGGGTTCTGCTCGTAGACGACGAGCCCAATGTTCTCTCTGGCTACAAGCGCCAGCTCTACAAACGGTTTGAGACCGACTTTGCCGGCAGCGGCGCCGAGGCGCTCCAAAAATTGAGCTCCTCGGGCGAGCCATTTGCCGTGATTATTTCGGACATGCGCATGCCGGGCATGGACGGCGTGGAGCTCTTGCTCAAGGTCAAGACCGCGTCCCCCAAGACCACCCGCATGATGCTCACCGGCAACGCGGATCTGACCACGGCGATCTCTGCCGTGAATCAAGGGAGCATCTTTCGCTTTCTCACCAAGCCCTGCGCCGGAGAGGACTTGGCGCTGGCGATCATGGCCGGCATCCGCCAGCACCGGCTCGTCATCGCCGAGGAGCAGCTTCTACGCCAGACCTTGCAAGGCAGCATCTCCGTACTCACGGAGATCCTGTCGCTCAACGATCCCGAGGCGTTCGGCAAAGTCTCCCGCATCAAGGAGCTCCTCAAGCGGGCCTGTCACGCCCTCGAGATAGAATCGTCTTGGGAGCTCGAGGCCGCGGTGATGCTCGCGCCCATTGGGTTCGTGACCTTGCCCCACGAGGTGCGGTCCAAGGCGGCCGCTGGCCGAACCATGAGCAACGACGAGGCGCAGATGCTCGGCGAGGTGCCAGACATCGGCCATCGCCTGCTCTCCCAGATCCCGAGGCTCGAGAGCGTGGCGAAATTCATCCAACAAAGCCGCATGCGCCTGTGGGAAAACACGCCCAGGTCAGCGTTCACAGCCGATGAAGAGCTCGCCACCGAGGTCAAGCTGCTGGCCATCCTCTCGGATTTCGTCGAGCTCGAGGTGGAGAAGAAGCTGTCGCCGGTCGAGGCCCACGCCGCCTTGACCCTGCGCCCTGGTTGGTACGACAAGGACCTTCTCGAGAAGCTCCGCGAGCCGCTCGTCGGCACCGCCGGATTTACGACGGCCCTGGGCGCAATCGTCGAGGTGCGAGCCAAGGATCTCGTGGTCGATGACCTGCTCCTCGCCGACGTCCACACCCTAGACGATCGCATGCTCCTCGCCACAGGAACCAGGCTCAACCACGCCTTCCTAGAGCGCCTCAACAACTACCGCCGGCTCGTGGGCATCAAGGAGCCGATCCGCGTGCAACGAAAGCCCCCGAGCCCGTAGGGTGCGCCTCGGCGCACCGTGCATTTGCATGCCGCACAACCGGGGGCAACTACTATCCGTGGGTCATAGATCAAACCTTTTAGGGGTTTTAGGGGGTCAATCCATGGCAATTGACATATAGCGAGAACAGGCTGTTCCAGGGGGTCTCCAGGGGGTCAATCCAACCCAATTGACATATAGAGAGAACAGGCTGAGGCCGCCTGGGACGTTCGGAGCGCCCGTAGCGCACGTAGGACGACCTGTTAATTGTCATATGGTATGGTTTGACCCTTTCCTCTTTCTCGTTTTCCCGATGCCGGAAGACAATCCTGATGTCCAATATATCGGATCGCCGATCAAATCTGTCTGACCTATATCGGCTTGGCTTGGAATCAGCGATCGGCTTCGAGCAGAATACTTATTCCGATTTTCAACCGAGACATCTTTGACTGGCTATATGCAGCTTGATTACGGGCGAAACTCTAGGCTAAGCAACATGCTGGTTAAGCCTAGCCACAGAGGCCGGAATTGGGAGCCTTCGTCATGAATCGCAAACTGTTCATTCGCATGCATGCAGCCAGGAGAATGCTGGAAAGAACCATCAGCATCGACGAGGTCGCGTTCGTCATCGAGACTGGTGAAATGATTGAGGACTACCCCGACGACGAGCCCTTCCCAAGCCGACGACTCCTCGGTTGGCCGAAAAATCGTCCGCTGCACGTCGTCGCCGCCGACGAGACAAACTCCGACATCACCCATGTCATCACTGCTTACCAGCCAGATCCCGACCAGTGGGATGACACCTTCAAACGGAGGGAAAAATGACCTGCATCGCCTGCAAAAAAGGCAGCACCCTGCCCGGCAAAGTCACCGTCACCATCGACAAAGGTGCAACTGTCGTCGTCATCCGCGATGTCCCCGCTCACGTCTGCTCCACCTGCGGTGAAGAGTACATCGACGCCGACACCATGCGAGACCTGGAGAAACTTGTCTGCGCTGCTCAAAAAGCCGGACTCAATATCGCTATCCAGCACTTCAAGGCCGCCTGAAATGCATGCAGACTAGAACGAGATGTGTCGTTCAGAGGCTTGAAGAAACAAAGGCCCTGTTTTTCGGGAGTGTATTTAATTTCAAAAATACGTCCCTCATGACCACGTCCCTCATGACCATGACTCTCCTGACTAGTGCTCAGTCAACTCAAAAAAGTCGGGTCGGAATGGCGATTTCCCCCTTTGAACAAAGGGGGTCAGGGGGATTGTCGAACTTCCGAACGCAAAGAA
>JALOQD010000224.1 GCA_025453525.1 Myxococcota bacterium | reverse complement strand
CAGAAGGTGCGGTCGTTGCCGAGCTGTTCGGCTTTGACGGCCAACAATCGCAGCTCGCGCGCTATGGACCGGGTGAATTCTTTGGCTCCTATCCAGAAGAATCTACATTCCGTTCGAGCGAAGAGCCCGATGGAGGGCAGTGTTAATGCATACACGTTGCAACATTCTCAATTTGAATATGCACAGCAATCCCGGGTCTCTGCTCCGTCGCGTGCCTCGAAGACGCGGTCTGTTTGTCGATGCCAAGATGGAGCATCGGCATTCAACATAAAGAAGGAACGTATTTTCGTTCGCACCATTGAGCTTGCAGTGAGCCAAAACATGAATGATTTTGCACTTTTTGTCACGGCATGTGTCATGCATCAACAGGGGATAAAAAAATGAAAAAGGGTCGTTGTGTCTTCGTGCAATTCATATGTGTCGTTCTATCCGGTGCCTTGGCTCTCGCTCCCTTGCGGGGCGTAGCCGGAGGAAGCGGCGCTAGCCCGGAGGGATTCATTTTCAGCGAGCAGCTTCCGAGCTTCGGGACATCCAATGCGTTATCTGTAGCCAAGAGTGCGATACAGGGGCGCTCCGCGCCGGTTTCCTCGAGCGGGGCGTTCCAGCAGAGCATCGGCATCGACGTTCCGCCTGGGCGGCTGGGGATGACACCTGGGCTGTCCCTCAGCTACACGAGCGACGCTGGCAGGAAATCGAGTCCCGTGGGTGCGGGCTGGAGCTTGAATGTCCCGTCAGTGAGAAGGGCCACGAGGCAAGGTTTTCCTCCGTTGGCGCAGAGAAACCTGACTGTGAAGGCGGTCAGCAAAGCGGTGGCGCAGATCGCGCAGGACCCGCCTCCTTCTCTCGAGCCCGCGGATATTCAGCCGGCCGTGCTTTCGGTTCTTCTTCGAAATTCATCGGAATTGAAGAAGGCGAGCGTGTCTGAAGCGGCTGTCGCTCCCCCTCCGGCGAGCGCGTTCGAATACAAGGGCATGGTCGACCTGAGCAAAGAGGTTTCCGGCGCGGTCCTAGATGTAGCTCGGGATGAGCAGATCACAGTGGATATGAGCGTTCCCGAGCCGGCCACGGGACGGCTGGAGTTGGTCGCTGGGTCGGTGATCGGAACGCGGCTCTCCTTGCCACCGGCTTACGACGACGAGCGGGGAGAGTTCGAGACAAAAGACGGCGTGCTGTCTCTCGCGCAAGACGGACCGCAAGGGGCTTCCGGCAAGCTGTATCAACCAGAGCGGGAGCAACGTTCTGTTCGATACGAGTACCGGAGCAGCACAGCGGCGTGCCCTGGAGGCATATGGATTGAGCATGATCCGTCGGGAACGAAGCGCTACTACGGCTGTGACGCGAACGGGCAGAAGAGCGCAAAAGTCACCACCGAGCTCGGCACCTTCGAGTGGCTGCTCGTCTCGGAAGTCGATGCCCACGGCAACAGCATCGACTACACCTATCACAACGTGGACGGCACGAAGGGGCAGTCCCGGCTCAATCTCTATGAGCCGCAGGACCAACCGATCCTCGCGACGGTGCAGTGGGGCGGCAATTCAAAAGCAGGTGTGCAGCATCAATACAAGGTCACCACTCGGATTTCGACGCAATACGGTGGGATGGACGCGCTACGCGGTCACGTGCTGCTCAATCATCGCATAGACACCATCGACGTCGCGAGCGCGAGCGGTCCGAATTATTGGTCGTATGATCTTATCTACACAATGAGTGCCGACAGCGGCAGTCAGCTTCTTTCAGAGGTGAAACGACGCGAAGGGCTTGTCTCTTCGCAGGTGACTCGCTCCTGGCGGCTTTCGTATTCCAGCAACGGTGGCACGGTGCGTTGGGGCGCGCCTCAGGAGTTGCCTGGCCCAGTGGGAACGGCCTACGTGCAGCATCCATGGCTATCCAAAGCGGAGTATCTGAATAATCTAAAGGAACCGCGTTATAAAGACACTGAAGTATTTGCCGCCATCTGGCCTTGGCATAGCCGCAGTGGCGTGAAGATTACAGACTATAATGGCGACGGTCTCGCTGACTATCATTACAATGTTTCTAACGTAGTGGTGCCTCAAGCGCCGAGCATCAACCTGACCCTTCAAGGGACGGGGAACACGTGGAATCCGAAATTCATTCGGCCGATCTTTCCCGGCGATCCCTCGATGATGTCGGGCGACGGTGCCCCACCTCCCCCGCCAAACGATACTATAGAGACGATGCCCGAGGGTCGAGAACAGGCCAACTTGAAAAAGATGGGTGGCCTTACTGCCCACGACTTCGCCGACGTCGACGGCGACAATTGGCTGGATATGGTGGGATTCGATGTCGTCGTCGAGGGTTGGGAATCCGTATTCGGCAACATGAGAGACGTGCTCGGGGGCGATCCCAGCGTATGTCGCGCGTTCTGGTCCGGATGCTGCGAATCCGGCCTGACGTGCTCCCCCAACACCGGTTGCATAACTAGCTCAACCTGCGTGGAGAGTCTCGACCCGACACAATCCATCATTCGCAATCCCGAACAGTTACTCGCAGAGATGAGGTTGCGTCCGCAGACTGAAGTCCGTTTGGGAAGACTGAGCTCTCAGACCGGAGGCGGCCCGGTTCCTTATGTCGGCGCGGGATGCAGCGCTCTGGCGAAGGCCATGTGTACGAGCCTGTTTCCAGACTCGCTCGGTTACCTTTCGAGAAATCAGAAATGCGAGGCACCCGATCCTTGCGACATCAACTATTGGGCCGGGAATTTTGCGTGCATGAGCGAGTGCGAAAATCAACGACCTTTCCACGGGCGCAGCAACACGGTCTTTATAAATGGTGAGCCCAATACGCTTCACGATTGGCCGGTGCCAGCGATGCAGAAGTTTGTATTGGCCCGCAAGTATATGGCCTTGGACGAAGCCGCCCGCGAGTCCTTGCGCAAAGACCCGATACCGTTCGAAACGTACACCTCTTCGGGGATAGAGACGCAGATGATCGATGTGGATGGGAGCGGCATGGCGGATCTCGTTCTCATCAAGAGCAAACTCGGTGCATTGGGCGGAGCGACGGGTTTCGAGTACTTACCCCGCGTGTACCTCAACCGCGGTGCTCTCAGTGGAATTTTCGAAGGAGCGCCGGACGCAGGCGATGTCATCCCCGGCTACCTACTCGATAACTCGCGGTTCATCTTGGACGCTGAGAAGAAGGGCGTGCAGCAGTTCTCCCATTCCCTCAATGGGATATTGCTCGGCGGCCGTCGAGAGGCTTGCTATCTCGACGACGATGGCGACAAGGTTTTTACAAACGGGTTGTGCGCCGAAAACGATACCCGGCATCCCTACCCCAAGCAGCAGCAGTTCAGCTCGTTCTTTCTGGACCTCAACGCGGACGGACTGCCGGACCTCGTGAGCGCAACGCCCCCTGAGCAGAAGAACAACGATTTCGGCAAATGCCAACTCGGGCATCGCGTGCACCTTAATCGCGGATACCGCTGGGATGGGAACGAGCAACTCGCCCTCCCCGGGCAGACCTGGTCGGCGAATGGGCCATTGACCAGAACGAAGAATTACAGCCCTGAGCAGGCGAGGTTCACGGCAAACCAGACAACCTACACAGGATATTGCGACAGCGCGGGCTTCGGGTTCAATCCCGAAGTGACGGCAAGGGCTGATTTCGAAGCCGACGAACTGACGCCCACGGACATCAACGGCGATGGGCGCGTGGACCTCGTGTTTTCCGTGATGCACTTCACTCCAGGCCCATGGTCGGAGAGCGCTCTCAAACAGGCGGTGTATCTGAACACCGGCCGCGGATTCATGCTCGCGCCAAAGATGACATTCCCGAACGTCAATCACAGTGCATACGTTGTTGTCCCCGGCGCGACGAGTCTAGGCGGAGAGGTCACACTACAAGCTCAGCCCTTTAACCGGTTCTTCACCAAGCTGCGCCAAAGCAATTGGGCCGACCCAAACCCGGATCTCGGTCGCATCGTCGATATGAACGGCGACACTCTGCCAGATCTCGTCATCGCGGGGACTTGTACGGTCGAGGGGCCACCCTGCACGCGAGCCCAGTGGATTCCCAATCTGAACGTCATTCCAGACCTTCTGACCCGTGTGGAGACTAATGGCGGTGCATGGACCAACGTGGGCTATGAGGTGGCCTCGACGACTGCAGGAAGACAGCTCCTGCTGGATAGCAGAGTCCCGCCTGGCGCGGTCGTTGTAAAAGAAGTTCGTCGCGCGGCAACGCCCATTGCCCCGGTCGAGACCATCGCCCTTCGTTATGGCGGCTACGTGAACGACCCTGTGCGTTCCGAGAACCTTGGCTTCACCATGATTCAGGCCATGTTCACGAACGCCGTACCGTCCGGGATCACTGCGTCGAAGGACAATGTCCTGACCGTGACACAGTTCTACCATCGCAATGTCGAAGAAGATGATTTGGACGGCGCGACGGCACATATTCCGTATCCGCTCAAAGGGCTACCTCTGGAGGTACAGACCGTCGGCACGACTAACGGCACGACCTACACAACTCGGCAGCGCACCGAATATGCCATCGAGACCGTAGGTGACGATGCGATACGCATCCGTCAGGCGGGAAACTACCGCGTTGAACAGACGGGCAACATGGAGCAGGCGACGGGGACCGAGGTGCTCGCTTGGGACGCGTACGGATATCCGACGCGAACCCGCAGCGGCAACGCGGCTCGTATCGGCGCTTCTGACCGTTTCGCCATCCTCGAAGATCAGCAGATGGTCGAGCAAGCAGTTGAGACGAAGAGCGTCCTTCGGTCTTGGGTTCTTGGACTCTCCACGCACGAGCAACTCTCCGGCTTCACCCGTGACGAGCACGGTGTCTCGAAAGATTTGGGGCTACTGGCAGAGGTGCAGCGAACGTACGACGACCAGGGCCTGGTGCTGAGCGAGAGGAGGCTCGCAACTCGCGACGCCGAGGATTGCACTGCTGGCAGCGAAGACGTGCCCACGTACTACTCATACTACCCACACGGTCTCGTTTTGTCGGCGAGCAAGGGCGAGCGCGAGATGCGTTTCACTTACGACACGGAGACCGGCGGGCTCAAGGGGATCACCCATACGACCTGGGCAACGCGATATGTGGACGGAGTGGCCCAGCGAGGAGCGCTCACACCTCTTTCTGAGACTCGCTACCTCGACCCGAGAACCGGAGCGGTGGAATCTGTCGTAGACGCCAACGGTGCAACGTGGACGACCGCATTCGACAGCTTCGGCAGACCACTGCAAAAGGTCGGTCCCAGCGCACAGGTGTTGGCCGTTGCGGCATATTTCGACGACTATCCCGCCTACAGCACCGAGACCACCTATGTGGATCAGAACAAGGGATCTACAGAAACAACCTTCGTGGACGGCTTCGGTGGGGCTATAGCCAGCGTGCGGACAGGTTCAGGCGTGCAGCCGGTGAGAACAGCCTACGTCATTCGTGATGCCTTTGGTCAGGAGGTCGCGACTTATCCTCCGGTCGTCGTGCCGACCAAGAGCGTCTATGCGATTTCTGACCTGCGCCCGACGTCGAGTGAGATTCCTGCTGTGGCTCGCTTCGATTCGTTCGGGCGACAGACCTACAGCTCAACGCCTGACGGTAGGGAGACCTGGTCCGACTATGAGCCCGCGGTGACCTGGTCGACCAACCCTCGCGGCTATGCCACGAGAACGCAGGTCGACTGGCGCGGCAACATCGAGGCCGTGGACCGCTACGGCGTGGATGCCGCGTCAGCGAAGCTCACAAATGCCAAACCCGCTGCCAGCTTCAACTATGAGCGAGACGGCGCGGGCAAGCTTCTGCGAGTGCTGGACGCCGACGGATTCGTACGAGACCTGACCTACGACGGTCTCGGGCGCTTGTACAAAGCGGCGCTGCCTCGAGATACGAAAGCCGCGTCCGAGACGGCGACGCTCTGCTATGACGAGCATGATGACATTGTCGAGTACATAGGCGCGACAGGCAAGGAAGGCCGCATCGAGCGAGACGAGCTCGGCCGGACGATCCGTAGTGTGGCCGAAGACCCCGAAGGTCAGGCTGCCACGGTAAATGTCTACGCCTCGTACGACAACCCGCAGCAGGGGCGATTCGCGCTCGGTAAGCAGTGGAGAGTGCTGGACGGCAGCGGCGCTAGAGAACTCGCCTACAGTGACCTGGGGCAGATCTCGCAAGTCATCTATTCACCGTCAAATGAAGTCCTCGGCTTCGGCGGCAAGCCCATGGATGTGCAGCAAGTCCGGCTCTCCATGGGATACTCGCTCATGGGAGCTCTGACGACTGCCAAGGTGCAGGGCGTGCTCGGAGGCAGCAGCGCTCCTGCGACCGTGACCTATGGGCAGTACAATTTCACGCTGGACTCGGCAGGAAGAACCACGAGGGTCGCGGAACCGTCGTCCTCTACATATTCCCCAATTTTCGGTTCGTCGCTCATTTCCGATGCTCAGTACGATGCCTACGACGCACTAACGGGAGTGGCCTTTGGTTCTGACATCAACGTCTCATGGGAATACGAGCCGCTCAGTCACAGACTAACAAGCGCTCGTTACACTCTATCCGGCGAGCTCGACCCGTTTGTGCAACTCGCCTACGCCTACGACAAGAACAACAACCTCCTGAGCGAATCTCGTTGGTTTGGAGAGGGAGACTCCTACGTCAAACAACACGGATACAATGCGCTGGATAGACTCGTTTCTTCCGCGGCCCAAAAGAGCGGCGCCTCTCGAAAGATAGACCAGTTCAGCTACTCGCCGGGCGGCAATCTGCTGAGGGTCAATCGGCTATCTTACCAGTACCGCGACCCGAGTAACGCCCAAGCAGTGACCCAAATCCTGGGCTCCGGCTATCAGCGCAACCTCGAGTACGACGCAGATGGAGCGCTCGAATATGATGAGGACAACAACAAAGAAATCAGCCTCGATTATGATGCCTCCGGGTGCCTGCGCCGAGTGGACGCCGACATCGACGGAACGAACACCGTCAACGAGTACATTTGCAACGAAGAAGGCAAGCGGTCGGCACGCCTGACCAGGCGCGGAACGGATGTGGAGCGGGTAATTTTCGTGGGCGACCTCGTGGAGCTCCGGCCCGACGACGGAGACCAGGGCGAGGTGCTCGTGCGTCTGCCGCTGGCTGGGAACGTCGCTTTTGAAGATGTACGCGATTTGCGCAGCGGACTCAGAGACGAAGAGCGCAGCGGCTACTTGGTCAAAGACATCCGAGGCAGCGTGCTCGCCAAGGTGAGTTACGACCTCGACCGCGACCTGCCAAGGGTCGAGTACGAAGAGGCCGAGTACAGCCCATGGGGCGAGACTATAGGCCTGTCGAGCCTGCCCAAGCCCACGCATCAGTTCGTTGACCGCGAACCAGACCCCGGCGTAGGTTATTACCAGTTCGGAGTCAGGACCTACGACCCCAGCCTCAAACGCTGGTTGAGCCCAGACCCGTTGTTCTTTGGAAACCCAGATCTGGACGCCGGCAGCGGCGCCGAGCTGAACCTATACGCGTATGCCGCGAACAATCCGGTCATCAACGTCGATAAGACCGGAAACGCGATCGAGAGTCTCTGGGACGCGGCCAGCCTCGCGATGGGCATCGCATCCTTCAAAGACAATTGGTCCAAGGGAAACGCTTTGGGCGCAGTCATGGACGGCATAGGAATCGCACTGGATGCAGCAGCCCTGGCAACGCCCTTCGTTCCCGGTGGCGTAGGTGCCGTGATCAATATCGCCCGCGGAGCGGACAAGGTCAACGACCTGAGAAAGGCCGCAAAAACCACTGACGCCGCTGTGGATACAGTGCGCACAGCCGACCGCGTCAACGACGCCAGCAAGGCTGGCAAGGCCGCAAATAATGCTCCGACGCCAAAGGCGGATGCTGGGAAGCCGAAGGTCGAGAATGGTGGGGGACCGTCTTCTGTAAAAGGAGAAAAAACCTATCAGACATACACCAAAACACATGCGACCACAGGAGAAGTCTATAGTGGCAGAACGAGCGGCAGAGGCACGCCGGAAGATAATATCGCTAAACGCGACAAAGATCATCACAAGAACAAAGACGGATTCGGTCCTGCTGTCTTGGATAAATCCTCTTCAAATCCGGCAGCTATCCGTGGTCGTGAACAACAGCTTATTGAGGCAAATGGAGGCGCAAGGTCCGCGGGTGGGACATCCGGGAATAAAATCAACGGCGTTTCGCCTTCAAACGAGAATCGTCAAAGCTATCTTGACGCGGCAAACGAGGAATTCTGAGAATGACACAAAAACGCAAAATAAAACGCACAGTAGGAGATGTGATTGCGATACCACTGGGAGATGGAATTCGGTTCGGATATGGACTTGTTCTCAAAGAACCGCTAGTGGCGTTTTTTGATTTTTGCTGTGATTCAGCACGAGAGATCACTGCGGATGAAGTAGTTTTGAAGCCTGTGGCCTTTAAAATTTGGGTTATGTATCAACCTATTGTTGACGGGACGTGGCCTGTCATCGGAAACGTCGACGTTCCAGAACACCTGAAAACTCAACCGTGGTTCTTCAAAACAGACCCGATTTCAAAAAAAACAACCGTGCTAAAAACGGGGAATGAAGAATTTTCGCCAGAGCCAGGCCAGGCAGAAACTCTAGAGCGTGCCGCTGTATGGAGTGCTGAACATGTGACAGACCGTCTTAGAGACCATTTTGACGGAGTGGCCAATAAATGGGTTGATTTACTAAAGTTCAAAACCCAATAATCAAAACTGTTCTAGATCATCATAGTCAGGGAAGATCAATCATGTTCCAAAGAAATCCAAATTTCATTCATCTGGCCGTTTTATTGGCATTTGCATGCCTTTTAAACTCGTTATCTGCTTGCAAAACGCCAGACGTCGTCCCCTCTACAGCCCTCGACCGCTGCCTCGCAAACTGCGACAAGGCCTTCTCGTCTTGCCGAAGCACTATGTTATCTAAGGCGGAGCAGCTCATCGCATCTCACGGTCAATACTGCGTAGACGTCGGGGAAAGCATGAAGTGCTTCACGAGCTTTGACAAAGCAGACGTCAAGCCCCTGCTCGAGAGCTGTCGTCAGAGCTGCCAGGTGGAAGCAAATGCGGACGAAAGAGAGGCGGAATCCTATGTCGATTACAACGCCTGTGTGAACGAAGAACTCTCGACGGATTGCCAAGAGGCAACCACGAAAGCCGATGAAGCGGCGGACAATGTCGAAAACTGCGCCTTCCGTTGCCAGTCAGGCCTCGGATGCACCGAATGGCTCAGCAAGGACTTCCAGGAGTGCAACGCGGAGTGTGAGATTCTCGTCGCCGAGGCTGAGGCCTTCGCTCTCGAGAAATCGAATGCCTGTGATGCCGAACTCAAGGCTGCCGCAAAAAAATGCAGAAACCTCTCGCCGGTTGTCACGGAGTGCTCACCTGGCTGTTCGGCATCGGTGATCACCTAAGGCGTCCAACATTTTAAAATTGTTGAAAAAGAGCGGGGCTTCTGTTCTCTTGTATGCGCAAACAATCCAAGTGAAAGAAG
>JALOQD010000223.1 GCA_025453525.1 Myxococcota bacterium | reverse complement strand
GGGCTGGAGGGGAAATTCAACTCAGGCACTGGCGAGACGCTCTGGGTCGTGGAGGGCGAGCTCGGCAGCGGGAAGAGCGAGATTCTGCGCGCTGTGAAGTGGTGGGCCCAGGTCGGTCGCGCCGTGGTCTTCGACAGCCGCGGAGGAAGCAGCCTGCTATCCCCTCTGCCGGAGCTAGCCGAGCAGCTTGCCGATATTGTGGGAGCCGCGGAGCTCGGTGTCCTGGGGGAATCGGTCGAGGATCTCCCGAAGCTCGCGCGCTTTCTGTCCGCCGAGCTGCCCCGCCTGTCCAGAGAGAAACGGGTACTCGTGCTGCTCGACGATATCGACCAGGCCTGTCCCGAAGCTCAACAGGTGCTTCGCAATCTCCTGGCGACCTTACCGGCAGACGGCAAGCTTGCCATGCTGGTCAGCGCAGACGTCGGCTTTCGCTCGACCGAGCAGTTATTTAGCGGAGAGAAGATTCGTCTGCCCCTTCTCAACGCAGGGGATATTGCCCCGCTCGTAGAAGCCTTCCTGGGAAAAGCAGAGCCGCGAATCGTGGATCGCGTGTTGGCGCACACGGGCGGAAGTCCGTTGTTCGTCACAACCTTGCTTCGGGACTTGGCCAGCAGCAGCGAGCCTCTCGAGACCTTGGAGAGACTCGGTCCGCCACAACAGCTGGAGCATTATTGGCGCCGCAGATTTGGTTTTTTGGGAGAGGCGCAGAAGCGCATGCTCTGGGCAGTCGCAGTGCTGGAGAAGAATGCGACCGCGCAAAACATTCGAAGGCTGACTTCTCTCGAGGAAGAGACGGTGTCCAGCCTCCTTCGATTGCTTGAGGACGAAGGCTGGTTGCGTCCTTGTGGAGAAGGCTTTCAAATTCTTATCCAACCGCTTTCCCGCGAAATACTCGAAGAGCTGCCAGAAGTGGAACGTCGGGCCTTGCACCTGCGGGCCATGGAGCTCGAGACGGACGATGGGCGTCGCCTTCTTCACGCCGCGAGCGCTGGGCTTGCGCAGCCATTGCTCGCCGATGGGCACAGCGTGGCGCGTTCGTTGGAGCGAGCCGGGGCGTTCCACGCAGCCCAACAACTCCTAGAAGCGATGATTTCGATTGTGGAAGATGAACCTTTCATCTGTCAGGCAAGACTAGATTTGGGGCGAGTCTGTCTCTTACAGGGGAACTTTCCCAGTGCCGAGCACCATTTGCGGTTCGTTTCAGACGCATCGGAGCGCGGCATTCGGAGCAAAGCCCTCATGCACCTTGGGAGCTTGTACGGACTGCGGAGAGAGCTGCCGGCTGCGGTGGAGGCTCTGGAAAAGGCGCTGGCCGTGGGCCTTGAACCAGGTGAGCAGGCTACGTGTCTGCGCGAGCTCGCGAACGTCGAGTACCGCCGGGGCAACTTCGAAAAGGCCAAGTCCCTCGCCCTTTCGGGCATCGAGCGAGCGCCGAGCGGACACGCGTCTTTGGCTGCGCTGTACGACGTTCTGGCAAAGGTGGATAGCGCGACCGGACATCACGATCAAGCCCTCGCCCATGCCCGTAACGCTGTAGACACTGCTCGGCGCAGCGGGGAGCAGCGGTCCGTGGCTATGGCGCTGGACACACTCGCATGGGCGAGGCAACAAGCCGGCGATCTTCTAGGAGCAGCCGCCGAGCTGGATCAGGCCAGCGACCTCTACAGGCAAGTGGGCGATCTGGCGAGACTGCTTCGCAATGAGATAGCGCTCGGCGCACTCCAGCTTTGGCTGGAGAGCTGGCACAAGGCGCTTGAGCACTTCGAGGAGGCGTCGCGCCTCGCCAGTGCCGTGGCCAATCCGGCGCGCATCGTCGATGTTTGGGCTAACCTGGGCCTGGCTTTGGCCAAGGTTGGACGATTCGAGCGAGCAGCTCTCGTGCTGCAGCGAGCCGCCGCAGAGGCCGAGAAGATAGGGCAGCAAGATATCCAACTCATGGTCCAGTCCTACACCGCAAGCCTGGCGTTGGCCCGCGGCGAGGTGGAAAGCGCCTTGGTCAGCTATTCCGAGGTGCGAATAGGCTATGAGTCGATGGGGCAGAGCGATCTGGTGGCCGAGACCGAGCTCGAAATGGCCGGAGCCATGGCCTGGCGGGCCACGCCAGCGGACTTGGAGCGGGCTTTAGAGCTCATCGAGCGAGCCAATGCAAGGCCGAGAGCTCTATCGGGACGCATGTTCGAAGAGAGGCTCAGTCTCCACTTGGGCAGCGCGAGAGCGTTGCGCGGCGAAATGGACAAAGCGATGCCGCTGCTCGAGGAGCTGATGCAAGGGGCATCGCAACCCGGCCGACGCGATTTCGCGTGGCAAGCGCACCTTGCGCTTGCCCGGGCTCATCTCAGAAAGCAATCCGATTTTGCGGTCCGTCGCCATTTGCGTGAAGCAGAGAGAATCCTCGAACAGCTGTCTATCGGTCTCTCTGCGGAGCATCGACAGGCTTTTTGGCAGGACGTACGGCGAGCCGAGGTGCGGAACCTCCTTGCGAGTATTCCGTCGAGCACCACATGGGGGGGATCCCCGGGCGGGGCTCAGGCTACAGCGGGACTGACAGCACTCGATCCCGAGGCAGAGGCACTCTATCGTGTGCTCGACTTCAACAAGCAGCTTTCCAGCGAGCACGAACTGCCGCGCTTGCTCGACGCCATTCTCGATGCCGCCATCGAGCTCACGCGTGCCGAGCGAGGGTTGCTCCTGTGGGCCAAAGACGATGGCCTCGAGGTTCAGGCAGCGCGGGGCATTGGTGGTGACGCCGCACATCAACGCTTTTCCCGGTCGATCGCCGAGTCCGTCTTCTTGGACGCTGAGGCTGTGAGCACAGTGGACGCGATAAACGATGACAGGTTCAAGGAGTTCTTGTCGATACACGAGCTGCAGCTGCGGTCGGTGGCGTGCGTCCCGGTGTGCTACAGGGCTAAAGTGCTCGGCGTGCTTTATCTCGAGAACCGGCTGCGCTCCGGCCGGTTCGCCCCAAGGGACATGCGTGTGCTTTCCGCGTTTGCCGACCAGGTGGCTATCGCCGCGTCGCAGGCGCAACTCATCGAAGAGTCTCGTCGGCGCAGTCGCGAGCTCGAGGATGCCAGGGAGGATCTGGCGCAGGCCTATACCAAGCAAGCAGCCGATCTCGACACGCGGACCGCGGATCTCAAGAACACACGAGAGCGCTTGGTTAGGCTCAAGGAGCGCATCGTCGGTCAGGGCGACTACCACGGGGTTATCGGCACCGGGGCTGCGATGCGGCGAGTCTTTACTTTAATAGAACGGGTCAAAGACCTAGACGTCCCGGTATTGTTTGTCGGCAGCAGCGGCAGCGGTAAGGATTTGCTCGCGCGGGTGATGCACGACGCCGGAGCCAGACGGCGCGGCCCGTTTGTCGCGGTTGCGTGCGGGGGGATCCCCGACACCCTCGTCGAATCGGCGCTGTTCGGTCACGTCAAAGGGGCCTTTTCCGGAGCTGCAGACGATAACCCAGGACTCCTGAGCACCGCGGCTGGGGGTACGCTGTATTTGGACGATATTGAAGGCGTCGCGCCACGCATGCAGGTCGCCCTTCTGCGAGTCTTACAAGAAGATTGCTTCACGCCGCTCGGCTCGGCGATGCAGATACAGGCGCGATTCCGGCTGGTCGTTTCGAGCAAGGTGCCGCTTTCCGAACTCGTATCCTGCGGGGTTCTCCGCGAGGACTTGCGCTATCGTTTGGAGGTCGTCGCCGTGCAATTGCCAGCCTTGAAGGACCGGGCCGACGATATTCCGGTGTTAGCGAGGCGATTCATCGAGCGCGAGTGCGAAGCCATGGGACGACCGCTTCGCCAGTTCTCTCGCGACGGGATGGAGGCGCTCGTCTGTCATCCCTGGCCGGGCAATGTCAGGCAACTCGAGCAGACGCTGCGCCGAGTGATGGTGGTCGCCGAATCCAACGAGCCCATCACCGCACAGGAGCTCTTCGGCCAAAAAACATTGGCCAAAGCCCATGGATCCGGGATCGATTCGCTCAAAGCAATCGAAAGTGAAGTCAGTGAGGACGAACGGCGGGCCATTGTGGAAGCGCTCACGGCTGCCAAGTGGAATAGAACGCTTGCGGCTCAAGCCCTTGGAATGCCGCGTCGCACCTTTTATCGTCGTTTGGAAAAATATGGACTGCTCGGAAACGACTAGAGCGCCCGCTCCCCGGGAGTCAGGCTGCGGCGGAAAGACGCGGACGAAGTTGCCGCAAAGCGCGGTGGTGGATTTGGGATACGCGGGCCTCGGAGATGCCCAGGAATCGTCCGATCTCCCTCAACCTCATTCCCTTGAAGTAATGGAGATGAAGCACCAGTCTATCTCGTTCCGGTAACCCGGCGAGCTCGCGGCGCAGGAGATCGGCGATGCGTTTGTTTGCCAGGGCTTCGAGAGGGCTCGAGGCCTCTGCGTGCTCGTCCGGCTCTTTGCGTTCGTGAGTGGGCAGGTCCTCGAGGTGGAGAACCGCGATCGGCATGGGCTCTCCGTCTCGGGGCGCCTCTTCTTTGCGGGAGCGCCGGGGCAGCCAATCATGGGCGCGGAGCTCGTCGAAGATCGCGCCGCGTATCCGAATTCTGGTGTAGCAGGCAAACGCGTTCTCGTCGCTGCCTCGTCGTCGGACTACGGAATCTATCAGACCAAGGGCACCGGCGCCGAAGAGGTCATCATGTGCGACGCTCGCAGGGAGGCGTCGAGCGAAGCGCTTTGCGATAGACCGGACGAGGGGAATGTGGTCGCGAATGAGCTTTTCGTCGGGTGGTGAAAGTGGTTGCGAGTTGCGTGGCAATCCCGTGCTCATTTCAAATCACCTCCCAGTCGAGGGGTACAGGCGTTCGCGGATCTAGCGAAAGTCGTACCATCAGGATGCGATAAGAATATCTCAGCATTTATATAAATTTACAGCACGGCTGATCAAATGACAATGGGTTACTGGAGACCCATATTTTACGTCATGGTCTGCCCTAAACAAGGCGAAAAGCGAGATAACATATTGAATAATAATGGTAAACAGGCATTTCCACCAGGGCGGGTCAAGAAAGACACGATGGGTCATAAACAACCTTCCCCTGAGTTTTTATCGCCCCAAGTGAGGAACGATGGTCGCTCGGTGGATGATGGGTACTTTTTTTGACCCCGAGATGGGCACGAGCGAAAATAGCGAGGTTGGCGTCCGCTTTTTTCTTGAATTCGGTCAGCGCCAACGATTTGCTCGCCACCCGCCAGTTAGGTATTATTTATATGTAATTGATTTCTGTTTATCACTTGTTTGATTGTTTGTTGTGGCTGGTTTTTCTAGAACTTGGACGCGCGGGCAGTTTTTCGATGGGCGGTGGTGATATGGAACGAGAAGAGAAGACGGAAGCTTCGATGATGCAGAAAACACCGACTGCAGACAGCGCGGTTGATCCCAAGGTCGGAAACGCGGGAGACACGCCCGTAGAACCGCAAGCCGCTCTGGAGGCTGCGCTCGCTGAGTCTGAGAGCAAAACAGAACGAGGGAGAGAGCTTAAGCGATCGGCGACGGCGCGAGACGAGGCTCCTGCGGTCAAGGCGGCCAAGGGGCGAGGAGCTGCGCGCAAGGTTGAGCCCAACAATCTGCGCGATGTCAGGATCGAGCAGATGATGAGCAAGGCAGAGTTGGCGCGCAAGGCGGGCCTATCTGTTCTCACGATCGACAGAATAGAAAAGGGCTTTGGCTGCCGAATGGATACCAAGCGCAAGATCCTCAAGGCGTTGGGCCTCAAATTGTCGGATCGTCGAAAGGTGTTCAAGGACGACTGATGGCATTCGAAGGCAAGAACCTCATCGGCGTGGACATCGGCTCATCGGCGATCAAAGTCATCCAGATCCGCGAGTCAGGCAAGGGGCGTCACTTGGTCAAATACGGCGTGGAGCCACTTCCTCCGCAGTCCATAGTGGACGGCCATGTGATGAACGCCAGCGCGGTGGTGGATGGCCTAGTAAAGGTATTTCGCGATCTGCGAATAACGCAGAAAGAAGTAGCTCTCTCTATTTCTGGACACTCGGTGATCATCAAGAAGCTCAATCTGCCCCTGATGAAGCGGGAAGAGCTCGAGGAACAGATCCAGTGGGAGGCCGAACAGCACATTCCGTACGAAATCACCGAAGTGGAGATCGATTACAACATCCTCAAGGAAACGCCAGAAACGCAACAGATGGATGTTCTGCTCGTGGCGGCCAAGAAGGAAGAGATCCACGACCTTATCGAGGTCGTGCGCCAGGGTAAGCTCAGGCCAGCGGTTGTGGATATTGATGCCTTCGCCGTACAAAACGCCTACGAAGCCAATTACGGATTCAACGAGGAAGAGACCATCGCCCTGCTCAACGTTGGAGCGTCAGTGACCACGGTGAATATCGTTCGCGGCGCGGTGTCGCAGTTCACTCGTGATATCACCAATGGCGGCAATGCCATCACCGAGGAGATCCAAAAGCAGCTCCATGTGAACTACGACGAGGCCGAGGCGTACAAGGCAGGTGGACAACTCAACTCTCGCGAGGTCATTCCACAAGAGGTCGACGGTATTATCTCCGGGGTGGTGGACACGCTGGCGGCCGAGATCCAGCGGTCCCTCGATTTCTATATGGCGACGACGAGCCGAAGTGTCGTCGATAAGATCTACATTACTGGGGGCACTTCCAAGATTCCCTACCTGCGGGCCGCATTGGAGCGGCGGGCTCGTGTTCCTGTCGAGCCCCTCGATCCGTTTCGGCGGGTGCTCTTCGACCAGCGGCAGTTCAACCCTGAAGTGCTGCGGAGTCAGGCGCCGCAAGCCACCATTAGCTTGGGCCTCGCCCTGCGCAAGCAGAAGGAGCGGATCTAGCGATGATCAGGATCAACCTGCTGCCGGTGCGGAGGGACCGCAAGAAAGAGGCGGTGCGGAACCAGTTCCTAGTGGCCCTGCTGGTTCTTTTGGTAGAGGCGTCCGTATGCGCTCTGTTTTATAACGCCGCAGCTTCCAAGGCGGCAGCCCAAGGAAACCAAAATCAGCTCAAGGTCGCCGAGGTCGAAAAGCTGAAGAAGGAAGTCGCCGATCACAAGGAAATACTCGACAAGATTACAGAATACGAGAAGAGGCAGACCGCGATCGACATGTTGTTTGCCGGTCGCACGGGCCCTACCCATGTGATGCTCGAGATGTCCCGACTGCTCAGCAAAGGCGGACGACCTTTCGTCGACCCGGACAAATATCAAGAGTTGCTGAGGTTCGACGCGTCGGCGGGATATGACGAGGACTGGGACTACCGGCGGTTATGGCTCGACAGGTTCGTGGAAAAAGACCACTTGGCGACCATCGAGGGTCAGGCCGTGACTCACGAGGATGTCGCGGAGTTCCTCCGTCGGGTGAATCTGTCGCAGTTCTTCACCGAGACTCAGCTCGTCTCCACTGAGCTAAAACCGCCGACAGTCAAGTCTTCGACGTTCTCTGTTCAGGATGCCGATCCGGTCGTGCATTTCAAATTTGACACCGAGATGCGATACCGGTGACGACGAGAGAAGGTGTCCCATGGAAGGTTTGGACAAACTCGCCAAAGTCCCGCTGAGTAGGAAGATCGCCGTATTGGTGGTTTTCGTGTTCCTCATTGGCGTGGGCTTTTGGTTTCAATTCTATACACCGGTGACCGAAGAGCTCGACAACCTTAAAACGCAGTACGCCCAGCTCGAGGAGCAACAGAACGAGGCGCGCCAGCGCAAGGCGACTTACGACCGAGACCGACGGCGACGCGATGAGTTGGAGAAGAACTTCGTCCAGCAGATCAAGGCCCTACCCGCCGATGCACAGATATCCGCGTTTCTCAACAAGCTGTCGATTCAGGCAGAGCTCGTGGGGCTTGAAATCCTTTCAGTCAAGCCAACCGAGGAGGAAGCAGCCGAATATTTCGTGAGGATCCCCGTTGAGCTCCAGATGCGGGGGACGTTTCATCAACTCTCCAAGTTTTTCTACTTGGTGGGCAACCTAGACCGAATCATCAACATCGAGAACATCAGCTTCGAGGCCGAGCAGGCCGATGAGTCTTCCACCATTCTCAAGTCCAAGGTGTTGGCGACGACCTTCCGTTCGGCTCAACCGGGCGAGGCGATGGCAGCCGGCGGAGCCAAGGGCGTGAGAAAGAGGAAGGGCGGCCAATGAGGTCCATCTTGAGAAGAGGATTGTCGTCGTTGGTCACCCCCGTATTGGTGTGGACCGTCTCGTGTGCCTCGGCGCTTTTGGCCTGCGACGAAGGTGGAGCGGTAGATGGCGCAATGCCGGACACCATGACCCCGGCGAAGCAGACGACTGAACCGGTAAAGAACGACGCGAAGGCGGCCTCGTCCTCACAGGTGTTGTCTCTGCCCAACATCGGCGAGACCGACTTCATCGTCGGGCCACGTAACCGCGATCCCTTCACGCCTATCAGAGATGTCCTCGCGCGTAAGCAAGAGGCCGAGCGCATCGTGCAGCGCGACGTGAAACTCAAGGAATTCGATATCGCGGACTTGAAGCTCATTGGGATCATCACCAACATCAACGACCCGCGCGGGATGGTCGTGGCGCCCGATGGCACTGGCTTTGTTCTGCGCCGTGGCGACTACGTTGGCCGAGCCGATTTCGTCAAACAAGGTGCTCACGGCGAGACGATCCAGGTGAACTGGCGGGTCGCCCGCATCAACGGCAGCGGGAAAGATGAAGAGCGCGGCGTCTATTTTGCGCGTGATGATCCCACCACGACTAAGGGCGTGGACGTCACTCGATTTCTCCCTCTCCATACGGCGAGATAAAAAAATAACTTTTGCAAAAAATTTGGAGCGCGGCTTTGGCGAGCTGTAGGATGGTGGAGTACAAATGGGCATAGACCCCTACATATCCACAGGGGTTGGTCGTCCTGCGGACAGGAGTGTGCAATGCAAGGGGCCGCTAGAAATCGCGAACGATTGTCAGGAGTAGGCCTGGCGGTGATCGTTATGGCCGCCGTCTGGGTCGGGCAGGCCGGAGCAGCCTTGGCACCTGCGAATCTCGTGCGCAACGTCGAGATAGCGGAACAGGCTGGCACCACGACAGTGACAATAGAGGGATCTTCACGGCCATCGTTTACCGCGTTCAAGCTCGCCTCGCCGAGGCGACTCATCATAGACATTGCGAGCAGCGAGATTCGCGGCGTGCCATCGGTGCTGGACAAAAGCACAGCGCTGATCGGCGGAGTAGCGGTATCCCAGTATTCTTCCAGCTCGGGTCCTGTGGGCAGAATTGTCATCAATCTCAAGCAGGACGCTGGGTACAGGATCCGAGCGGTGGGCTCGAGTCTCGGGAAGATGCACGACGAGGCTCGGACTGAGCTTTTACAGCTCAAGGCGCGCAGCGAGCAAAGAGCCGAGGAGGCGAGCGCCGCGAGGCTTGAAGCTCAGCAAAGTTTATCCTCTGTGAAAGGAGAGGCACAATGAAGGCATACACTGTTTTTCTGTTTTCAGTCTGGTTCATTGCGGCCGGCACCAGTGCGGAAGCCGGCGATTTTACGGTTGACCGCGACGTATTCCTGTTGAAAAGCGGGCATCAAAAAAGCACCGGTATCCAGCGGTCTTTTTCCGAAAAAAATATTTTAAAAGGGTCCATCGTCGCTTTGCCTGAAAGCGG
This sequence comes from Myxococcota bacterium, assembly GCA_025453525.1. GTDB lineage: Bacteria > Myxococcota_A > Polyangia > JAAYKL01 > JAAYKL01 > JALOQD01. The sequence continues at coordinate 1,832 of JALOQD010000223.1, read as the reverse complement.
GCCTGTTTTCGGGGCCGCCATATCCGCTCACATCGCTCTTTCCGGCAACGCGGGCCTGGCCCGAGTAATTCTGATAGACAACCGCGGGAATGAATATCTTGTCTACGAAGTGTTTTCCTTAATTGCCCCCGGCAGGTCTTTTGAGGTTGATAATGTTTGTGAAGAATCAAAACTGCTGAATTCGGTAACGCCGTCCAGGCTGCGCATTGAGTTGCAGAACGCGTCCATAACTCTTCATAAATTCACGACTGTTGACGCCGTTCCATACAGCGGAAATGAACTTGAGTCCAGAATAAAAGGGATACGCAAAGAACAGGAAAAACGCAAGATTGCGCTTTTGAATGAATCAATCATGAAAAAGGGCATGTCATGGACCGCAGGACACACCCCCCATTCTTCACTGACCTATTCCGAGAAAAAAAAGAGATTCAATAAGGATGGAATTCTGGCCAATTTACAGGGGTTTGAATTCCATAAAGGAGGAGTGTTTTATTACCGGACGGATGAATCCGGAACACCCATGAAAAAAAGCAGGGCTTCGGCAATGGTCGACTCGTTTGACTGGCGCAGCAGGCACGGAGCAAATAATCCGGCATCTCCCTATTATGACGGCGACACTCGCGGCACCGGTTGGGCAACGCCGGCAAAAAACCAGGGCGGGTGCCTTTCATGTGCAACTTTCTGCGTCGTTTCCACGGTTGAGCTGCTGGTAAATATATACTACAACAGGCACCTTGATGTTGACCTGGCCGAACAGCACCTTATGGATTGCTACTGTGTCGGCCAGGGGTGCAATGCAATTTGTACTGACTTTAACATGGCAAGGGCGGTGGTGGATATGGGGGTCATGGAGGAGGCGGCTTTCCCCTATAAAGCGGCAAATGGACAATGTTCAGATGTAATTGGAACTCCCAAAGAATTGCTTAAGTTTCCGGATTGCCGTTTTTTTGAGGGAAGCACTGTCTCTGAGGATGAATTGAAAAAAATCATTATAACAAAAGGCCCTTTGGCTACTGGAATACCGGTCTTTGCCCATGGCATGTCCCTGGTTGGATATAAAACTGTTAATGAATCGACCGTCTGGATTTTCAAAGACAGCTACGGCCCAGATACCGGCGATGGTGGATTCCATGAAATCGGCAATAGCAAAAACGATTTCCGAATGACCCATTATATACTTCCGGTGATAAGCAAGGTATATAGCGACATAGACATCCGATGCGTTGATCTGGACAAAGACGGCTATTATAACTGGGGAATCGGCCCTAAACCAGCAACCTGTCCCGCCGGATGCTCGAATGAAGCGGATTGTGACGATTCAAGAGCTGATCTCGGTCCCATGTTGGCGGATGGTTCATGTACCGAGATCACGGACGACACCGGCACAGACCAAGGCACAGACTCAGCCCAAGGCACGGACTCAGCCCAAGGCACAGACTCAGCCCAAGGCACGGACTCAGCCCAAGGCACGGACTCAGCAGCCGAAAGCCAAATCGCAAGCGACGATAGCTGCGCCTGCCAAACTCCAGGTCATGGCCACCACGCCTGGTCTCTGATCCTGCTCCTCGAAAATGTAGGTGTCAGAATGTAGGTGTCAGGATCTTCCACTTTCCAGTTTTCGCAGTTAGGAGTCGGTTTGCCAAAAGTGGGGACAGGCATTGGGGGACGTTCCTTCAAAACTAAGATTGCGGTTGCGGACAACCTCTAGACTGAAGTTCCCCTGCCTCCAAGGCGCACTTCTCCAATGATATCTCGGGGATGAGTTGAAAACGGAATGCGCGGCTCTGTCTACAGGGCTATCTGCGCCAGGAGGTCGAAGGCCTTTTGCTGGA
>JALOQD010000475.1 GCA_025453525.1 Myxococcota bacterium | reverse complement strand
CACGATCACGCACTTTATCGCCGTCGGCATCGACATCAGCGAGCGGAAGTGGACCGAGGAGGCTCTGGAGTCCCTCGTCGAAAACATGGTCGGCGTTACCGGCATGGCTTACCTCCGTCAGGTGACGCGATCCCTGTGCGAGTGGTTTCAGGTCAACGGGGCCTGCATCGGTGAGATGATCGATCATGAGCGCATCCGCGCTGTTGCCATGGTGGTTGATGGCCAGACGCGCGACGGCTACGAATACGTGCTCTACGGGACACCCTGCGCCAACGTACTGGTCCAGGGCCCCGTGCTCTACGAGCAACAGCCCACAGGGCTCTTTCCCGATGACCTTGAGCTCGCCAAGCTGGACATTCAAGGTTATGCCGGAGTGCCTCTGGAAGACTTGGGGGGACAGGCCCGAGGCATCCTGTGGATCATCTCGCACGCACCGATGCGCCTGCCTGGCAACTGGGAGGGCGTGCTGCAGATCATCGCCGCCAAAGCAGCGGCGGAGATCGCGCGCCTGCACGCGGAAGAAGAACTGCGCAGCAAGTCAGCCTACCTTGACGCCATCCTGACATCCTCATTGAACATGGCGGTGGTCGCGACCGACGTCCATTCTCGCGTGCGGTACTACAACCCCGCGGCAGAGCGGATTCTGGGGATACGCGCAGATGAGGCCTTAGGCATGACCCTCATGGACATCCACAACCGCGAGCAAGTCAACGGCAAGCGCGTGGCGCACGGCATGCAGATCATCGAGCGCGAAGGACAGCACCGGTACACCGTCGAAAGGATGATCGGCGGTGAGCCCCATTTTATCGAGAGCAGGATGTCGCGGATCCTCGGCAACGATGGGGCGATCATTGGTCATGTGCTGACGGCCGAAGACGTGACCCAGCGTCGTCGAGACGCCGAGCGGCTTGAACGCCAGGCGAACTACGATAGCCTGACGGACCTGCCGAACCGGCGACTCCTGATGGAACGTCTTACTCAGGCGATGGCACATTGCCGCCGTCATCGGCGGCTTGGCGCAGTGCTCTTCCTCGATCTGGATCATTTTAAGGACTTCAACGACTCTCTGGGCCACCCCATCGGGGACCAGCTCTTACAAGACGTGGCGGAGCGCCTCGCTCAGCACACGCGCCAGGAGGATGTCGTGGCGCGGTTTGGCGGCGATGAGTTTGTGGTGCTGATGCCGGACATTGGCGGGTCGGAGGCAGAGGCCAATCTACGCGCCCAGGTCAGCGCACAGAAGATTCTGGACCTCGTCAGCGCCCCCTGCGAGGTCGAGGGACACCGCCTACACACCACCACGAGCGTCGGCATCGCGCTTTTCCCGACCCACGGTGCGGACGCACACGCCATCATCAAAAGCGCAGACACGGCCATGTACCAGGCCAAAGCGAAGGGTCGCAATACCTACCGATTCTTTTCGGTCAACATGCAGGAGATGGCAGAACACAGGTTCCAGCGACAACGGAGCCTACGAGAAGCCATCGAGAAGAGTCAGCTGTGTCTCCACTATCAGGCCCAAGTGGATTTCCGCGGATGTGCCGTAGGTGCTGAGGCGTTGCTACGCTGGCACCACCCGGAGCGTGCCTTGACGGGCCCGGACGAACTCGTCACGACAGCCGAACAAACCGGGCAGATCGTCCTGATCGGAGAATGGGTCCTGGGTCGCGCCCTTGGCGATTTGCAAAGATGGAAGGAGCACGCGCCGGACCTGGCACCGCGCACGGTCGCGGTGAACGTAAGCCCGGTTCAGTTTCGGCAGCGTGACTTTGTGGAACGTGTCGAGACAATCATCCGGGAAAGCGGGATGAGTCCGAGTTCTTTGGTACTGGAGTTGACAGAAAACGTGCTGCTCGAGGACTTTGATCAGACCGTGGAAAAGATCCTTCGGTTGAAAGACCTCGGCGTGCACTGTTCGTTGGACGATTTTGGGACGGGATACTCGTCACTGTCTTATTTGCGTCACCTCCCAGTGGATATGATCAAGATCGATAAGTCCTTCGTCCGCAATATCTCAACCGACCTTACCGACGCCAAGATGGTCGAAGCCATCCTAGCGCTTGTGGCAAACCTTGGGAAGACCGTGATTGCAGAGGGGGTGGAAACCCAGTCCCAACGCGACTTACTGTTCAAGTGGGGATGCCACATATTCCAAGGCTATTACTTCCACCGACCAGAAGGGAGCGAGGACTTTCTCGCGCGACTGGGCGGCGAGGGATTCCTCCTGAGCGATCCCCACCCCTCCTGAGGACGACCATCAGGCCGCATCGAGACCGGTTGATGCCGGTGCCGTAATCGGTGCGCTCGGGCACTGACCGACCAACTGGTCGGCTCCCGGAACCAGTTGGGTCTCGGACATCACTTGCTCAACCTTGGGTGCGGAATGGTCGCTGCCGGAAAGCGGACGACAAACGATCCGAGGTCTGGGACACCAGGCCCGTGGGAAATCGCTCAGAGGGGGGACGACAGCCGCGACACGGGTCGGTCCGCCGAGTCTCAGGCCGACGGCAGCCGCTCGCGCCGCCATCGGCTAAGCAGCATCCAGAGCCGCCGCAAGTGCGCTGTTCGGGAGCGGCCCATTTGGGGATGATCGCGGCCCCCTTGAGATCAGAAGGGGCTGGCCGCTACTGGCCGTATGCGACCGTTGACTCGACGCCCGGCCCGAGGTGTCCGCGAACGGGCGGTCACCGACCCGGAACGGACGCTTGCCCTGGGTACGAGAGCGGCCGCAATCGACGCGATAGCGGACACTGTGCGCATCGTCGCCTTCAGCACCGAGGCCGC
>JALOQD010000222.1 GCA_025453525.1 Myxococcota bacterium | reverse complement strand
GTTCAGACACCGCGACTCCACATTGCTCTTGGAGCTCGACGCGTGACAAGCGCTGGTGGCGAAACTCGGGCACGAACCCGTGGGCGTGCCGTAGCTGGCAAAGGTGATCGATTCGATGACCTGACCGCTCGGGCACGACAAGGTCGCGGTGCTGTTTTCGTTCACGACAGTGCACATTGAGGCCGTCCCTCTTTCCGTCAAGTCTATTTGGTCATCGCCTTCCAGGGGGTCTTCGGTTTCGCAACCCATCATCCCGAACACACAAAACCCCACGACAAATATTCTGCGCGTTAATGCTTTCATAACATTTCCTTTCTGCTCCATTTTTTTGTTTATCGAACGACAACAATCAGTTTTTGTGTCATTCAGGTTGAACCTGCTCTCCCCAATCTTCAAGAACGGTGCCAAGCAATGCCGATGGATAGCGTTTCACCCTGCCGCCTCGCAAGTGTTTGTTTGTACAATAGATTTACGGGATGGCCATTCGGTGTTTGGATATGAGCAAAATCCTGCGGCCTGCCTAAGACCGAAAAAGGTGTTAACCGTCCTTGTCACCGAGCGTGTCAAAGTAAACGCACCTTGACACACCAGAATGCAGAAATATGGGTGTCAGACCCCGTGAAATAAAATGCCATGTAGGAAGTCGAGGGGTCTGACACCTATGCCCAACTTTAATTTTCTAGCAACGTCCCGCATGTCCCTAGCACAAACTTTAATTTTCTAGCAACGTCCCGCATGTCCGTCCCGCATCTCACGCACCTGTCGCTGCGCGGGGGTGGTACATTTTGGTGATTTTTTTCGTATATTCAATAAGGCATATATGATATCAAACCCATTATGAAAAAACATGAGTTTGTTTTCACTGCGGTCCTCGTGGCCTCCTGCGCTGACAACAATGAATACTCCTCGCTGACGGTTCGAGGAGAAGGCTTCGGAAATGGACAAGCGCACATCTGCGTCACGAATATCGATGCTGACGAGGTGGTCGCCTGCGAGAGCACGACAGTCCACGAAGGAGTCTTCGAGCTCCAGCTCGACAAGATCATGCAGCCCATGGTCGTCCATCGAGTCAATGCATTCGTAGATCTCGACGAAAACCAACGGTGTGAGTTCGGCTCGGACGCCGTCATGACAACGGAGGTTCGAGAAGCCACCACCGTCACCTTTGCCAACGAGGACACCTGGATTGGAGACGATCCCTCAGGCTGCGTCAGCTTCGGAGGCGTATCATTTCAAGTTTCAGTCTCCGGGCTCACCAAGAGCTGGCTCCGCTATGCCTTGATTCGGATGAACACCGACGGGACAACCATCGACAAGGTCATCACCGTCGACAACGCGCCGATCGCCCAAGGGCAGGCCTTGATCGATCTCCCAGGAGCTGGGCAACAAGGACGCTTCTACCAAATCGCCTTCTTCGAGGCTGACACCCCTGACGCACCTTGTAATGACAGCGTCTTCTATCGCCACGCCTTCGGAGCCAGCGGTGAGGATGACCCATTCACCTGCGGGGTGAGCGGCGGCAGCACGACTTTTCTGGGCGACATCACAAAACCGAGCGACTTCGACACCGGACTCTGCTCTGACTTCACTCCAACAACGTGATGCTCCGGAGCTCGACGCGGGGCGGCACGCCCCTATGGGACAAAGGGCTTCCGCAGAATCATTCCAGGCACATGAAGCCGGTCCGGATGCGGATGTACGTGATGTCGGCTACCCACACTCGATTCGGCTCCGCTGCGCTCCCCGTCCCCTACTCTTGCGCCCGAATGATCTTGTGCTTGGCGAGCAATCGGTGAAAGGTCTGCCGTGGAAGATCCACTTGCCGCGCGGCCTGGGCCACTACCCCAGATGCGGCATCCAAGGCCGCCTCGAGGTAGGCCTTTTCGAACACCTCGGTGGCGATGCGCCGCGCCTCGTGGAATGGAATATCCAAGGACACTGTGTAGCTCGAGGCCGCAGCCGGACTTTGCATGTCGAACCGACCCCGACCCAGGGCCGCTTCGGGCCACTCGGGGAAGATGAGCATCCGCTCAATGACGTTTCGGAGCTCTCGCACGTTGCCTGGCCACGGATGGCTCCCGAGCAGTTCGAGGACATCTTTGCCCAGGACCTGCTCCGGAGCGACGCCGGGCCGCAACGCAGCGGCCATGTGGCGCGCCAACTCGGGGATGTCGTCTCGCCGTTCGCGCAGAGCCGGCATGTGCACTCGCAAAACAGAGAGACGATAAAAGAGATCCTGGCGAAAACGGCCGGCCCGGAGCTCGGACTCGAGATCGCGATTGGTGGCGGCGATGACGCGCACGTCCACCGGTCTGTAGCTGTTCTCGCCCAAGCGCTGCACTTGGCGCTTTTCGAGCACGCGCAGGAGCTTGGGTTGCAAGGCTGAATCCAACTCGCCGATCTCGTCGAGGAACACGGTCCCGCCGTCGGCGGCCTCGAAGGCGCCCGTGTGATCGGTCATCGCGCCAGTGAAGGCTCCCTTGCGATGGCCGAAAAGCTGGCTCTCCACGAGAGTGGCCTGCATGCTGCCGCAGTCCACCACCACGAATGGCCCCTCGGTGCGCGGCGATAGGGCGTGCACGGTCTCGGCTGCCAGATCCTTGCCTGTGCCGGACTCTCCCTCGAGGAGCAGGGTGGCGTCGCTGGTCGCGGCCCGCTCGAGGAGAGCGAACACCTGGCGCATGGACAAGGACCGACCGAGCATGGGGCCAAAGGTCGTGGCGTTGGAGAGCGGAAACTCCTCGTGACCGCTGTCCACGATCAACCGGAGCGTGGTGTATCCTACCTCGATGAGCTCCTTGTGCTCGACGAGGACATCGGTGACGCGAAGGCCTCTTGCCCAGGTGCCATTGCGGCTGTCGAGATCGCGCAAGCGAAATCCCTGCTGTCCAGGCAGAAGCTCGAGATGCGCTTGGGACACGGCCGTGTCGGTGAGCATGAAGTTGCATGTGGGGCTCGTGCCCACGACAAAACCATGGGGCGGCAGGGGTTTTTCGAGGCCTTTGTCAGGCCCCTTGACCACCTTGAGTCTAGCCCGTCGCATCTGAAGGGAGCTGACCGCCTGCTCCGTGGAAATGATTCGTGTAACTGGTTCATCCATATTGTCGACATGCGTCATCATGATGACAAATCATAGCATAGGGTGAACCCAGTCTGCCAAAACCTGCCTTCGCTTCTTTTTCTTTTTTTACTTGGGCACTTTTCTCCATCTTTTTTTCGCTGAGCAGCCTCTTACACAACGGGAGGCCAGCCATGGGACGAACTGCGCTCCAGCTCTCTTTCGTTGCTCTGCCCGCAGCTCTGTTATTGGCTGCTTCATGCCATGGGCCGTTGACCGAAGCGACGACGACCGACCCTTCGCCCGTCGGAACCGACCCCACCGAGCCCGCTGCGTTCTCCACAGACACGCCACCTTGGTCCCATCGCGGCGACAAGTGGCATTTTGAGCTGGTGGAGGACCGAGAGGGCCGCGTCATCGGCACTCTCTATGCCAGGGGGCAAGAGGGCAGTTCTGGCAGCTGCAAGGCCTGGTCAGAGGAAATTCTGGCAACGCAGCTCTTGCCGCGGCGCATCGAGCATGAAACCACCGAGCTCGGTGGCACGCCGGTCCTGGCGTTCGAGCCGAACGATCCATCGAGAATGCTCTCGGGCATCGCGGGCGATTTCGCCGTGACCCTCCGCGCCACCTACCAAACCAAGGAATGCGCCACCTGCCCATTGTCCGACGAGGCCACGGTGTCGGCCGGCACCTCCACGGTGCTGCATCGAAACGATTTGCTCTGCCTAGAACCCGCTCCCTCCGACCCTGACTGCCAAGGCATCGAGAGGCCGTTGCTCCATTGGTGGGGCCGACGCACGGCAGATCCCTCCAGCGCCGCGACTGCGCCAGGCTCGGTGAGCATCGATCCGTTTTCGGACGTGGTGGTTCACCGCTTTTCCGACACGAGGGACACTGCGAGCCTGGAGATCTGGCTAGACCTGTTCAAGTGGGCGGACGACCCGAGCACAGCGACGCCCGTCAAAGAGCGCGACCAGGCTGCCTGCGTCCTGCGGTTCTTTGAGCTGCCTGGTGGCAATGGCCTGCCGACCTTCGCGCCCCAGGAGCCGCTCGCCGAGCGGCCGTCGTTCCCTACGATGAAAGACGAATGCTACTACGAGGAGCCCTTCAACCCCTTCTGGAACCGCGATCTCATCACACGCTCGGATTTTGCCCACAAGGGTCGAGCGGAGCACGGGCTGCCCAATACTTTTGCCGATGCAGTGGACGGCTTTAGCTGCGAGTGCGATGCCGCGGGCTGTTCCTCGACCATCTGTGAGAGAGGGGATCCGAGTTTCCGCGAGCTGCTGCCGCGATTGCAGCTCGTGGGAAGCAACGATTTCAGTCGGTTCATGCCGCTCGAAACCTACTGCAACGAGCAGCCTGAAATCTGTCAAACCCTGGATACGCCAAGGAGCGCGGCCGCGTTCAATCAACGCTTTGGACTGGCCCCTTTCTCGACCATCGGTGAATCCCTCCTCACGTCGCGCCACCGCCGCGACGACGGCGGGCCCAGCAGCGCACCGTGGGGTGGATCGGATGGAAGCGGCGACTTTGGGGTATGGACCAAGCCGCGCTTCAAGGCCGGCTACGGCATTCGAATCACCGCGATTCTTCGCAACGAGGGAGAGACGTCCTACACCGATGCCGTGGGTCATTCGTACGACACCGCGTTCTGCGATCCGCTGGCGCCGGCCCCTTCTGGGCGAATTCTCTATTTCGACAAGCAGGGGAGAGAGAGGCAGGGCGTGGCCCATCCCTTCGAGTGCCTGCCGTGCAACTCTCGCGCACAGGACGAAAGCCTGCCCCCGCCCTACCGCGGCGTGCACGCGCAGTACTGTCCCAGTCACTACGGCATCGAACAAGAGGAGGGTATCCGTCTCAAGTCAGTGGGCTCCATGGTCGTGCCCGGCGACGCCAGAGGCTCTGGCGTGCTGGAGATCCGCGCCGCGCTCGTGGCCAGAAACGACAGCACCGACCGCATCCCGTTCACCGCAGTGCGGCGCTTCCCGATTTACGTGGACGGCTTGCACCAGGGCTTCGTGCAGGGAGGCGAGGACGGCGAGGACGTCGCGACGGTTCGAGCCCGACAGGCCTGCTGGATAGGCGCGACCGCCTGGGTGCGCGACTCCGACAACAAGATGATCAAGCTGCAAGTGCTGCCCAGCGCCCTCGACCACTACCTCGAGCAGTACCTCAAAAAGGACAAAGACCTGCTCGCGCTCAGCCAGCCCGAGCGCGAAATTCGGGAGAAGCACCTGGAGGCCGTGGACGACTGGTTACTCGGAGGCGATGTCAACCGCTGGTTCAAGCGAAAGACAGGAGACAAGGCGCAACTCATGACGTTGGCCGGTGACGTACAAACCCGAGGCAATGCCCTGCCGTGGTTCGACTACCGCGGCTCATCCGTGCACTTCGAGCAGTACCAAGACGAATCCGGAAAGCCGGCGTGGGTCGAGGCGGAGGACGGAGTGGCCGCTGGCACGAGCTGCCCTGTGATGCGGCCTATCTTGCGGGATAATGGCGTGCCGCTGGAAATGATACGCTCGACAGGCCAGAACCGCGAGAATGGGCGCTCGCACCTCGTTCAGAGCGATGGCAAAACTGAGATTCATATCGACCATTGTCAAGAAACGAACAAAGAAACCATAGCGCCGGTGTCGGGCTTCCAATTTTCCGATCAACAGCAGCGCGGCGACGCGTACATTTGGTTCTACGTGGGCAGGGACTGGGGCTGGGTCAGTCCCTTTGCCCACGCCGACGAGGGCGACGAGATTAAAAAGCGCTACGACCTCATGTCCATGTTGTCCCTGGGCGTAGGGCGTTACGAGTACAATACTCAGCTGCCGCCGTGGGGCTCGTTCCTCGCGCACTGGGACAAAGAGCGAGGCGTCGATGACCTGGCGCGCTCGGTGGCTTGGACCTGTCTCGACGACCAGGACGGCGACGGAAACTGTGGCTCGACCGATGTGGGCACTACCTTCCTCAACACCGCGCCGATCGTCACCAGTGACCTCGGGCAGGCGGTGAGCGCCGACAAAGCGCTGTTCAAAAACGGCCAGGCGGAATTCGACGCAGACACGCTGGACGGCGCCGAGGGATTGCTCGTGTGGCACGCGGGAAGCTACCGCACCTCGCCATTGTACTTCTCGTTTGTCACCCGAAAGGACGCTCTACATCCAGAGCGATACTGGCATTTCGCGGGTCTCGCCCCCACCTGCGACGGCAGTGGGACGATCCCCGTGTGGTCCAGGCTCGAGAAAGAGGCCGTGCCGATCGTATGGGACCACTTCGGAGAGTTCACGGTGGTCGATTTGCGGATGCGCAACGGACAGGACCTGTGCGAGCAGCGCACCGTGTTCCAGGACTTCGTGCTCGTGTATCCGCCCATCGGTCACGAGGGCATCGTGCTGCGAGAAGCGCGGCAACCCTTCGGTCCCTTCAGCGACATTATTCCGATGTACGGTCATCGCGGCAATGCCACGCAGTTCGGCGAAAAGATGTACCAGGAGTCTGGGATAAGGCCGCTCACCGCGTACAGCGGCTACACCCATGTGGATCTGTGGGGCGATTCTGTGTGCGAAGACGGCGTGCCCAAGGAGACCAAGGTGCGGTTCAACGTCTCGATTTGGACACCCTACAAGACCTTGCTCGTCGAAGCGGACGTCCGTCGCGTTTTGCGCCCCTCCTTCTGACTCGACGCGCCGCGCGCTGCCATGCTACACCCTGAGGCCATGAGCAATGGCACCACCGACCCCGAGCTCCTCGCGGCGTTGCAGAGGTTCGACGAAACCCCATGGGAGGCGGCCTATTGCGCTCACCAGGAGAGCTTTGAGCTGTTCACTCTGACCGTGCGTCAACAGGCGCGAGACGAGCTCGAGCAAATGCTCCCGGAGCTTTGCTCCATGCCGTTCTCCGAAGTCAACCGGCTCATCGTCGTGGTCGGGTTCGGAGCTGTTCGAGAAGGCGCCCGGAGCCTCGCATCGCTCGCGCGACCGAATCGACCCGAGGAGCTCGCGCAAGTCGGATACGACCCCTTGTGGAAAGCCCTGACCGATCTTGCGAATCCGGCGAACTCGGCCTTGGTGGAGCTTCGTCAAACCCTCGAGTCGCTGCCCTTCGCCGATGACGTGATCGCCTCGGCCGAAAGAGCCCTACGGGAGCGCCTCCTTGTCAAGGTGCCAGCCCTTCAAGCCGTACAAGACCCATTGCGCCATGTGCTCGTCACCAACCTCCTGCACGGTCTGCGCTGCGAGTTCCTCTACCCTCGGCTCGCTTGAGTCGCCCCTCATTCAGTATCGTTTCGTGCTCGACTAACTAAAATAACTGGGTTATGAAGCCGCCATGAGAAGGCTCGACTCGGCTTTCTGTATACAGAATCTCATTCCCTTCGGCAGCGCGCACGAAAACCGGGCGTTCGGCGGGCCTGCATTGCGGCCATTGCCCTTCAGCCTTGTCAGCCCGCCCTAGGCGATTCGAAAGCGGCGGCGCTCGGTTGTCCCAAACAACGATCATACAAAGGCGGTCCATTCTATGAGGCTCCTGAAAGTCTTGGCTCTGGACGGGCCCAACATCTGGTCTCGGCGCTCTGTGCTCGAAGCATGGGTCGACCTCGAGTCGCTCTTCGACGTTTCTTCGACCGCGATCCCCGGCCTGTACGATCGGCTCTGCGCTCTCGTTCCTTCGCTGGTCGAACATCGATGCAGCGTTGGTGAGAAAGGGGGCTTTTTGCAGCGCCTTCGCGAGGGCACGTATCCGGCGCATATTCTCGAGCATCTGACCCTGGAGCTGCAGAGCCTAGCTGGCACGCCCGTGGGCTTTGGCAAGGCCCGGGAGACGTCCACGCCCGGAGTGTATCGAATCGTCGTTCGCTATCGCAACGAAGGAGTAGCGCGCGCCTGCCTCGACAAAGCCCTCGAGTTGTTCTCGTGTGCCGTCGAGGACCGGCCCTTCGACATGGAGGGGACCCTGCGGCAGCTCAAGGAGCTGACAGACGATATTTTCCTAGGCCCTTCTACTTTATCTATCGTCGAAGCGGCCGAGGCTCGGGGCATTCCCCACCGCAGGCTGAACGACGGGAGCCTCGTGCTTCTCGGACAGGGCTTTCGGCAGCGGCGCATCTGGACTGCCGAGACGGACACGACGAGCGCTATCGCCGAATCCATTGCGCAAGACAAGGAGCTCACCAAACGGCTCATCAAGGACTGCGGCGTGCCGGTTCCGAGCGGCCGGAAGGTCAATAGCGCCGAGGACGCGTGGGAAGCGGCCACGGACATAGGCCTACCCGTTGTCGTCAAGCCCCAGGACGGCAATCACGGCCGCGGTGTGTGCACCAACCTCTTGGACCAGGAGGACGTCGAACGCGCCTTTGCCGTGGCCAACGCCGAAGGCGGCGGGGTGCTCGTGGAGCGATTTGTGCGCGGGTACGAACACCGGGTCCTGGTCGTGGGCGGCAAGGTGGTGGCTGCCTCCCGAGGCGAATCGGCCTGGGTGACTGGAGATGGGGTTTCCACCGTGGCGAAGCTCGTCGAATCCCAACTCAACGCGGATCCCAGGCGCGGCTACAGCGATGAGTTTCCGCTCAATCCGGTAGAGCTGGATCCCGTGGCGATCCTCGAGTTGTCTCGGCAAGGGGAAAGCCGCGATTCGGTGCCGCCGCAGGGCCACAAAGTCCTGATTCAGCGCAACGGCAATCTGGCGTTCGACGTGACAGACGACCTTCATCCGTCGGTCGTAGAGCACGCGGTGCTCGCGGCGCGGGTCGTGGGTCTCGACGTCGCGGGCATCGACATCATCGCCGAGGATATCTCCGCGCCCCTCGAATCGCAAGGCGGAGCCGTGGTGGAAGTCAACGCCGGACCAGCGCTGCACATGCACCTCATGCCAGCAGTGGGCAAAAAACGTCCGGTGGGCGAAGCTGTGATCGAGAGTCTCTTCGACCAAGGCGAGGATGGGCGCATCCCGGTGGTGAGCGTGGGAGGCACAAACGGCCGCAGTTTCGTGGCGAGGCTCATCGCGTACTACCTGCGCAAGCGCGGACGGTTTACGGCGCTGGCCTGCGCGGACGGCTTCTTCCTCGGGCCGCGTCTGGTGCGCGGTGGCAACCGGGCCGACGCGGAGTCCATGAGGTGCGCCCTGCTGTCGCCCAAGGTCGAGGCAGCGGTGTTCGAGGTAGACAGCCTCAAGGTTCTACAGGAGGGGCTCGGATTCGACCGTTGCGCCGTGGCTGTTGTGACCGGGATCGCTCCGGATGAGCGATTGAGAGCCCATTTTGTAGAGACCCCTTCGGACCAGTACACGGTGGAGCGTTGCGGCGTGGACGTCGTCTTGCCCGGCGGTATGGCCGTCCTAAACGCCGACGATCCGCTCGTTTTGGAAATGGCGGGCCTCTGCGCCGGAGGAGTGGTGCTGGTCTCCACCGATCCAGACAACCCAGCCATCGCTGCGCATGGGGCACAGGGCAAAAGGGCCGTGACC
>JALOQD010000014.1 GCA_025453525.1 Myxococcota bacterium | reverse complement strand
ACGCCGGCACCGACACCTACGAAGACCTGATCCAGGCCGGCGTCATCGACCCGACCAAGGTGGTGCGCACGGCCTTGCAGAACGCCGCGAGCGTCTCTGGCCTCATGATCACCACCGAGGCCATCATCGCCGAGAAGGCCAAGAAGGACGACGGCCACGGCCATGCCCACGGTGGTGGCGGCATGGGCGGCATGGGCGGCATGGGCGGCATGATGTGATCCTACCGGGAGCCGAGGACAGCAAGATGAGGAGGGGTAGCTTTTGGTCTTGCTGTCGTTGGCCCTGTCTGCGTTGCTCTCCTCAATAGTCGAAAATAGGAGCGGCGCTCACAGTTGGTGAGAAGGCCGGAAGCTCAACGGTTTCGACCTTGATTTTGGACAGGTCGGCGATGCCGAGTCCCAAGGCAGCGGCGTTCTCGATGAACGTGGCAGGCCGACCGCTCTTTTCCAACGAGCGCATTTTATTTTTCACGCGCAGAGCATCGATGAGCTCGCGGGCAATGGCGTCCATAGCCACCGGATCGGTGGTGACGTAAATGCTGTCGTGAGTCGAGATCGCCGAGGGGTTCTGCTTGGGCCCGCCGTCGTACTGCGCAAAGGAACCGTCGGCCACGATGAGCCGCACACGACCCCGCAGGTCTTCGTGGTTGTAGAACTGTGGGATTGTGTTGTGAATGTCTTGGTGCAGCAAATGCGGCTGCTCGACGCAGCCCATCGCCATGTTCTTGAGGGCGCATGTGACACCTGCTTTGCCATGGTCTTTGATCACCGGTACGCTGATGACCGCCGTGCACCAGGTCAGGGTCTTGGCGAGCTTGCCCTTAGCCGGACCGGCGGTGGTCCAGTCAGAAGCAAAGCCCAGGGCCTCGTGGTTGAGGCATCGCAGCTTGCCAGGCTTGTCTTGCCAGGTGTAGCGACACGACCGAATGCTGCCGCCGAACTGGTCGAAGATGAGGATGTTTTCGTCAGGAACGCCGGCGGCTCTGACGCCAGCCACGATGGCTTCGACGACTTCCACGTTAGTGGCTGCGAGCTTGCCCCCAAGAACATTGATCTTGATACCCACGCGATCGTCTGGCTTGACGTACTTTTTCCAGGCAGAGCCGAAGTCGCTCGCGCCCGCAAAGGTCATGACCGCTTTGTCCACTGCGGTTTTGGCCGCGGCCGCGTGGGGGAAGTTCTTGCCGCGCATCCCAGGCAGGTGAACGCGTACGATGCGACCAGAGCCAGCAGGCGGGGCTGGCTCGGCATGCGAGCTTTCCGGCAGTCCGAGAAGGACCGCGGAGCTGGCGGCCACTCCGACTTTCAGTGCCGTGCGCCGGTCCATCTTCGCTGTGTTTTCTTCGTCTTGCGACATGGGGATTCTTCCTCCTATTTCAAGCTAGAGTAGGGACGTCTGTCGCATTGCGCAACTTCACCGCTGAGCTTAAAAATGGCTAAATCTTTCTGGCTTGCCAATCCACGACGGCTGCGGTAGTAGCCGCATGTTTTTACGGAGGACCGCATGAGCATGTTCCATGACGAAATCACGAGCGGCATCCCGATGGCCTTGCCACAGATGCCTGTGGAAGAACCTGGCATCAACCGCGCGCCTGCTCGTCCCCAGGTTCTCTCCCCCAAAGAGAGGGAGCTGGCGGTCGTCAACGCCCTGCGCTATTTCCCCAAAGACCTGCACGCGCAGCTCGCAGGGGAGTTCGCGCAGGAGCTCGCCGAGCGCGGCCGAATTTACATGTACCGCTACCGTCCAGCGACGCCGATGAAGGCCCGTCCGGTGAGCGAGTACCCGGCGCGCTCGGGGCAAGCGGCCGCCATCATGTTGATGATCCAGAACAACTTGGACAAGGCCGTGGCGCAGCACCCCTATGAGCTCGTCACATACGGCGGCAATGGCACGGTGTTTCAGAACTGGGCTCAGTACCGCCTGACGATGAAGTACTTGTCCCAGATGGCCGACGATCAAACCCTTGTGCTTTACTCCGGCCACCCTCTGGGCCTTTTCCCCAGTCAAAGGGACGCGCCGCGGGTCGTCATCACCAACGGCATGGTCATCCCCAACTACAGCACGAGGCAAGACTACGACCGCATGGCCGCTCTCGGCGTCACGTCCTATGGCCAGATGACCGCCGGCTCGTTCATGTACATCGGCCCGCAGGGAATTGTGCACGGCACCACCATCACCCTGCTCAACGCCGGTCGAAAATACCTGAAGACCAATCCCGAAGAAGGCCTGGCTGGCAAGCTGTTCATCACCTCGGGCCTCGGCGGCATGAGCGGCGCGCAGCCCAAGGCCGCGACCATAGCCGGCGCAGTGAGCATCACGGCCGAGCTCAATCCCAAGCCCCTCCGGACGCGTCATGACCAGGGCTGGCTCATGGAGTGGACCGACGACCTCGACGACGTGCTCCGCCGCTCCGAAAAGGCCATGAAGGAGAGGCGCGCCTTGTCCATCGGCTTCCTTGGCAATGTCGTGGACCTCTTTGAACACTTGGTCAAAGAGAGCCTACCCGTGCATCTGGGCAGCGACCAGACCTCGCTCCACAACCCGTTTCTCGGCGGCTATTATCCTGCGGGGCTCACCCTGGAGCAGTCCAATGAGATGATGGTCAAGGACCCGGGCGGCTTCAAGGCCAAGGTCCAGGAGTCGCTGTGTCGTCACGTCGCGGCCATCCACGGCTTGAGCCGCAAGGGAATGTACTTCTGGGACTACGGCAACGCGTTCCTGCTCGAAGCCTCTCGGGCTGGCGCACAGGGCATTCTCAAGGAAGACGGGTCCTTCGCCTATCCGTCGTACGTGGAAGACATCATGGGCCCCATGTGCTTCGACTACGGCTTTGGTCCATTCCGCTGGGTGTGCTGTTCCGCAGATCCCAAGGACCTCGAGACCTCGGACAACCTCGCCGCTGGCGTGCTCGAGAACCTGGCCAGGACCGCGGACCCCGCGATTTGTCAACAAATGCAGGACAACATCCGCTGGATCCGCGAGGCCAAGCAGAATGAGCTCGTCGTCGGGTCGCAGGCCCGCATCCTCTACGCCGATCGCGAGGGCCGCATGAGCATCGCCGAGGCGTTCAATCGAGCCATCCGAAGCGGGCTCATTTCGGGCCCCATTGTTCTGGGCCGCGATCATCACGACGTATCGGGCACCGACTCCCCATACCGGGAGACCGCCAACATCCGCGACGGCTCGGCGTTCACCGCCGATATGGCCGTCCACAATTTTGTCGGAGACGCCATGCGGGGAGCCACCTGGGTCAGCCTCCACAACGGAGGAGGCGTAGGCTGGGGAGAGGTCATCAACGGGGGCTTTGGTCTCGTCCTGGACGGCAGTGAAGACGCGAGCCGGAGAGCCGCGCTCATGCTCGGCTGGGATGTGGGCAATGGCCTCGCCCGCCGCTCCTGGGCTGGCAATGAAGGCGCTCTCTACGCCATTCGCAAGGCCATGGGAAATACCGAAGGGCTGTGCGTCACGATCCCCGAAAGCGCGGACGCGGCGCTGGTCGCTGGCGCGGTGAAGGGGGCATTTGGGGGATGAAGCCAGCCAAAGGCAAGAACGGTTGTTTGGGCGGTGGGCTGTTTTAACCTAGGAGCCCCAGCGCAATCTGCGGCGAGAGGTTGGCCTGGGCGAGGACGCTGCTCTGGACGCTGCGAATCTGCTCGGACGCTTGGGACACAGCGAGGCTAGCCGCCTGTGCATCGCGTGCTCTTCCGGCTGGTCCGCTGGTGGTGAGAGAGGGTTCGAGCGGTGCCCGCTCTTCGAGCTTGCGCATGGCCTCGAGATCCGGGGACGGGGACCACCTGTCGGTGCGCGGAGCCTCCCCGCTCTGCGGTTTTGGACGCCGCTCGGCCTGCGATGCCGCCTCTGAGTTGGCCGCGGCAGCGGCGAGCTTTTCCACGGCTGGGCCGTTTGCCTTGTTCTCGGTATTTTGCAAAGAGGAGTTGATTTTGGTGGCGAGGTCCTTGAGCTCCCCCTCTTCTCGGCTGTCAACGGCGTTGGGACCGGCCAGTCCCTCGAAGGTTTGGGAAGGGTTCAGCCCCTTGGCAATGGGACTGGCGCCATCCCCAGCCGCGGGGGCTAGGTCGGCAGGGGCCGCACCTTGCGAGGCACTCTGGGCCTTGAGCTGTGCCTGGGCCTGTCCGGCGGCGCTCGCCGCTGACTTCTCGTCGAGGTCGGTCTCGGCCTTTTTGGCCTCCAAGCGTCGGGAAACGGTGGAAAGGGTGCTGTTGTCGATGGTCATGCTCATGGTTTAGGTCTCCCTAGGTCCACGGTGTCACTGACGTATTACTAAGGACAAGTTAGCCATGGGATTTTTCCGCGCTGCTGGCAGATGGGCAAAGGGTGAAAAGACCTTTGGGACGACCGAGAACCCCCCAGCCAGGGTGGCCTGGCTCTGCGCGGCTGGGGCTGTATTTAGGCCAATTATTCACAAAGCGTTGCCTTTCAATTTCTATTTTTATATAGGGGTCAAGGCGAGCAGTTTCGAATTCCTCTTACCGGGAATCGTACGCTCCTTTGGCGCAAACGAAAGGAATCACATGCACACGAGTCACGGCATCGAGAAGATGCGCGCCGCTCACCACATTCTGGCTGCGCTCGACTTCACCCCGGCGGCCCTAGAGCGAGGCTACGCCGGCCGCACACTGCGCATCGACTTGTCCTCCAAGAGCATCGAGATCCGCCCGGTGTCGCAGCAGATGAAGGAGCTGTGGACGGGAGGCAAGGGCTTCGATTTGTGGCTGATGTTCCAAGAAATCGACAAGGACACCAAGTGGGACAGCCCGAACAACCCCATTTGTATGTCCTCTGGTCCGCTCGGTGGCACCACGTCGTTCCCCGGCTCGGGCAAGACGCTCGTGACCTCGCTGTCGCCTTCCACCCATTCGGTGATGGACTGCAACGTGGGCGGTTACTTCGGGCCCTACCTCAAGTTCGCCGGCTTCGACGCTTTGACCATCGTGGGCAAGGCCACGGAAGAGACCGTGGTGTGCATCGACGCGGTGGCTGGCAAGGTCACCATCGAGACCGCGCCCCTAGAGAGCATCGACGCGCACCTGGTGTGCGAGGAGCTCACCGAGATGTACGCGCAAAGTGACTGGGACCGCCGCAATATCGCGGTGGTCGCGGCGGGCAAAGCAGCGGAACACGCCTATATGGGCGTTCTCAACTTCTCATTCTGGGACTGGCGCCGTCGGGTGACGCGCCTCAAGCAAGCGGGCCGCGGCGGCATCGGCACCGTGTTCCGCAACAAGAACATCAAGGCGCTCGTGCTGCGCAACCGGGACTACACGCCGTCGTGGAGCGTGGCGCCTAGCAAAGCCGCGAGCCTCATCGAGCTTCCCGCTTCCTCGGGCTGCTGTGGTTGCCCAAAGAGCACCAAGGACGACGTGCAGCAGGTCGTGGCCAAGTGGCATCACAAGCCCGAGTACGTCATCGAGATGATGCAGGACATCCAGGAAAAGCATCGCCACATCTCCCGCGAGGCCCTCGATGCGCTGTCCCATGCCACCGGCGTGTCTCGCGGTCACCTCTATCATATCGCTACATTTTACAAGGCGTTCAGCCTCACGCCCCGCGGTGAGAACGTCCTGCAGGTCTGTTTGGGCACGGCCTGCCATGTGAAGGGTTCGGTCAATATCCTCGAAGCCTTCGAGCGCGAGCTGCACATCCGTCGCGGCCAGACCACCAAGGACCAGAAGTGGAGCCTCGAGCCCGTGGCGTGCTTGGGAGCGTGCAGCATCGCTCCAGTCGTGAAGATCGGCGAAGAGGTGCTCGGCAACCTGCAGAGCAAGGACGTCGAGAAGGTCATTAAGGACTTCTCCAGGAACGCGAGGTAAAGCGCAGTGAGCAACCACAACCTAAAACCCATCGACAAGTCCGACCTCGAGAAGATCGCGGCGCGCGTCCGGGAAGGCTTCGGCCGCTACAAGGCCATGATCATGGTGTGCACAGGCACTGGGTGCGTGGCCGCCAAGGGCTTCGACATCCGCGACAAGATGACCTCCGAGATCGAAAAACACGGCCTGCAGAACGAATACCTTGTCGTGTCCACGGGCTGCAACGGCTTCTGCGCCGCCGGTCCGCTCGCGGTCCTGCAGCCCTCGGGCGTGTTCTACCAGAAGCTCAAGGCCAAAGACGTCGAGGAGATCGTCGAGAAGCACCTCCAAGGCGGGCAAGTGGTCACGCGTCTGCTCTACACCGATCCGGTGACCGAAAAGACCCACGAGAAGATGGAGGACATTCCGTTCTTCACCAAGCAACAGCTCGTGGCCTTGCGCAACAAGGGTCTCATCGACCCGGAGAACATCGAGCATTACATCGCTCGGGGCGGCTACACGGCTCTGCGAAAAGTGCTCTCCGACAACGATCCGGAGAAGGCCATCGACGAAGTCCTCGCGTCGGGGCTGCGCGGTCGCGGCGGTGGTGGTTTCCCCACGGGGCTCAAGTGGCGCTCGGGCCGCAAGGCGGCCAAGGAGAGAGGCGAGCCCATCTATGTCGTGTGCAACGCCGACGAAGGAGACCCAGGGGCCTTCATGGATCGCTCCATCGTCGAGACCGATCCCCACTCGGTTCTCGAAGGGATGCTCATCGGCGCGTTCGCCGTCGGCAGCCACGAGGGCTTCGTCTACATTCGCAAGGAGTATCCGCTCGCCCTCGTGCGTCTCGAGAGAGCCCTCGAGCAGGCGCGGACCATGGGTCTTTTGGGAAAGAACATTCTGGGCATGGGCTTCGATTTCGACATCGAGGTGCACCGCGGCGCTGGCGCGTTCGTGTGCGGAGAGTCCTCGGCGCTCATGGCCTCCATGGCCGGCAAGCCCGGCGAGCCGCGGGCCAAGTACGTTCACAACGTGGAGTACGGCTATCGCGACAAGCCGACCATCCTCAACAACGTCGAGACTTGGGCCAATGTGCCGGTCATCTTCGAAAAAGGCAGCAAGTGGTTTGCCTCCATTGGCACCGGGGACGTGTCCAAGGGCCCGTGGAATGGCAACAGCGGTACCAAAGTCTTCTCCCTGGTGGGCAGGGTCAACCACACGGGTCTCGTCGAAGTGCCCATGGGCATGACTCTGCGAGAGATCATCTTCGACATCGGCGGCGGTATCCCGGACGGACGGAGTTTCAAGGCTGTGCAGACCGGCGGTCCCTCGGGCGGCTGCTTGCCCGAGTCGTGCCTCGACCTGAAAGTGGACTTCGACTCGCTCACCGAGGCCGGCTCCATGATGGGCTCAGGCGGCATGATCGTCATGGACGACCGGTCGTGCATCGTCGATGTGGCTCGCTACTTCATCAACTTTCTGACCGACGAGTCATGCGGCAAGTGCACCCCTTGTCGAGAGGGCTTGTTCGCTCTGAACCGCACCCTCACGAAAATCTGCGACGGCCAGGGCACGCCCGATGACCTCGCGTTCCTCGAAGAGCTCAGCCAGACCGTGGCCGCGGCGAGCCTGTGCCAGCTCGGTGCCTCGGCCCCCAACCCAGTGCTCAGCGCTCTTCGGTATTTCAAAGCCGAGTTCGAGGCGCACATCAACGACAAGCGCTGTCCAGCCGGTGTGTGCAAGCCGCTCATCCAATACGGCATCACAGATGCCTGTACCGGCTGCGTGGTGTGCGCGAAACGCTGCCCGACTCAGGCCATCACTGGAGAGAAGAAGGCAAAGCACGCCATCTCGTCGGAAAAGTGCATCAAGTGCGGCGTGTGTCTCGAGGTCTGCAAGTTCGACGCCGTGGAGGTGAAGTGACATGGCCCAAATGATTGACATCACCATCAACGGCAAACCGGTTCAAGTGATCCAGGGGTCGTTTCTCCTCGGCGCCGTGCGCTCGGCCGGTTTCGACGTTCCGACCTTGTGTCACCACAAGGATCTGACGCCCAATGGCACATGCCGCCTGTGCCTTTCCGAAATCGAGCTCAAGGGCCGCAAGCGCCTGGTCACAGCGTGCAACTACCCGGTGCGCGAGCCCCTGTGCGTTTCGACGACCGCCGAACCGGTGGTAAAGCACCGCAAGATGCTGGCCCAGATGTACCTCGGCCGCTGGCCCAACGTGCCGGCCATCCAAAACATCGCGGAGCAATGCGGCGTAACCGATGGAAGTCGTTTCAAAAGCGAGCTGACCGAAGAGAACCCCAAGGCCTGTATTCTGTGCGGTCACTGCACCCGGGCCTGCGAGGAATTCACTCTGGAGCGCGTGCTCGATTTTGCCGGCCGTGGCATCAAGCGTCACCTGACCATGGCGTTCGGCGAGCCTGATAGTCACTGCATCGGTTGTACTTCCTGCGCGTACGTGTGCCCCACCGGAGCCATTTCGGTGGTAGACGCGCTGAACAACCCGAAAGACCCGGTGAAGATCCGCAACGCTGGCATGCGAGTCAATGCCGAAATGGCGACCCTCGACCAGTCCCAGTGCCGCATGCGCGACGTGGGCACGGCCAATATCGTGGACGTCATGAACCGCTACGATCTGCTCCCTGTGCACAACTACCGCTTTGGCTCTCACGAAGAAGCGTTCAAGATCGACTCCAAGGTTCTTAAGAGCCGGTTTGCCCAAGGAGCGGCCGATGGTTGCTGGCTCGGCTGCTCCATGGCGTGCGCCAAGACCGTCGATCATTTTGAGCTCCAGACAGGTCCGTACAAGGGACACAAGGTGTGCGTGGATGGCCCTGAGTACGAAACCGCCGCGGCTTCTTCGAACATGGGCTGTTTCGACGCGGACTTCCTCTTCGAGTTCAACTTCTATTGCGACACCTACGGCGTGGATACCATTTCGGTGGGCACATGCATGGCGTTCGTGATGGAGGCCTTCGAGGCGGGCGTCATCACCGAGAAGCACACCGGTGGCCTGAAGCTGCCGTTCGGCGCCTGCGACGAAGTTCTCGAGATTCTGCACCAGATGGCCCGCGGCGAGGGCTTTGGCGTGGATGTGGGCAAGGGCATTCGTTGGCTGAAGAACAAATGGGCCAAGGAGTACGGGGCAGACGCCGACTACTTGCGCGATATCGGCATGGAGCTCAAGGGCCTCGAGTATTCGGAGTACGTCTCCAAGGAGTCGCTGGCGCAGCAGGGTGGCTATGCTCTTGCCACAAAGGGTCCGCAGCACGACGAGGCGTGGCTCATCTTCATGGATATGGTCAACAAACAGTTGCCGACCTTCGAGGACAAGGCCGAGGCGCTCTACTACTTCCCGCTGTGGCGCACCTGGTTCGGCCTGAACGGACTGTGCAAGCTCATTTGGAACGACGTCGTGCCAGCGGACAACAGCAAGAAACACAAACCCCAGGATGCGGCCAAGATCCCAGACCACGTCCGCGGCTACTTCGAGTTCTTCGAAGGCATGACCGGTACGGCTCTCGACGAGACCAGGATGCTCGAGCAGTCTGCCAGGGTGTACAACTTCCAGAGGTGCATCTCCCGCATGCTCGGGTTTGGCACGCGCAAGGACGATATCCCGCCGTACCGCTCCATGGGCCCGGTCACGGTGGAGGAGTACGAATCCCGGGCCGAGCGCTACGACGCGCAGCTCAAGGACCAAGTGGGCGTTGATCCGACGGGCAAGAACACGGCAGAGAAGGTGAGGCTCCTGCGCGCCTTCCGCGAAGGGCAGTACCAGAAGCTCGTGGACGTGGTGTACAAGCGGCGCGGTTGGACGAGCAACGGCGTGCCCAAGATCGAGCGGCTCAAAGAGCTGGGTATCGATCTGCCGGAAATCGTCGAGATGGTGAAGAACGACCAGGAGTAGCAGGTGGCATGTCCCAAGTAATGTTCAGTCGCAACGTACCGGGAACCACGGAAGCTCTAGAGAAGGCCTGCGTGGGCCTGGCCGGCTGTGGGGGTTTGGGATCGAATGCTGCCGTGGCCCTGGTGCGTGCCGGTGTAGGCTCGCTCATCCTGGTGGACTTCGACTTGGTGGAAGAGTCCAACCTCAACCGCCAGTACTTTTTTCAGGCCGACGTGGGGCAGCGCAAGTGCGAGGTGCTGGCGCAGAGGCTGCGCAGCATCAACCCGCAGGTGAGGCTCGAGGTGCACGACGAGAAGATCGTGCCAGGGAGTGTGGCGCGTCTGTTCGGCACGGCCGATCTCCTCGTCGAGGCCTTCGATCGGGCCGAAAGCAAGCAATGGCTCATCGAGTCCTGGATCGCCATGGGCCACGACAAAAAGGTGGTGTGCGGCAATGGCCTTTCGGGTTGCGGCCACCTCGAGGACTTGAAAGTGCGTCGCCTCGGCCCCATCTATTTCTGCGGCGACGGCCAGACCGACATGAGCCTGGGACTCTCTGCCCCGCGGGTCGCCATTGTGGCCAACATGCAAGCGGCTGTGGCCATCGAGCTCTTACTCGAAAAGGCGGCACAGCCGTGATCCGCGTGAATGAAAACGAGGTCCCCTGGCGAGACGGCATGACCGTGCAGGATTGCCTCGATGCCATGGGCTACGATTTCGTCCATATCACGGTCACGGTGGACGACGTTTTTGTGGAGTCCATTCGCTACCGCACCACGAGGGTGCCCGATGGGGCAGATGTGCGGGCGATCCATCTGTATCACGGGGGGTGAACGGTCTCATGGGACTTCCCAACTCCCCCAAATGGGGGGTAGATTGGCGGTCCCATGAGAGTCGTATTCATCTATCCGCGGTTCGAAAAATTCCTAGAGAGCACGCCGGAGTTGGACCGGGCTCTCATCGATCACTACATCGGCCACTTCACTACACCGCCGTCCCTGGGTATCCCGATCCTCGCTGCCCTGACCCCGCCGGAGTGGGAGGTAGAGCTCGTCGACGACAACAACGGCGATCCCGTGGACTTCGAGATCAAGGCGGATCTCGTGGCGATCAGCTGTTTTACGCCGCAAGCCACTCGCGCTCTGGAGCTGGCTGACGGGTACAGAGCGGCGGGCCACAAGGTCGTCATGGGCGGCTTTTTTCCATCCACCGCTCCCGAGGTGGCGCTCGAACATTGCGATGCGGTGAACATCGGCGACGGCGAGCCCACCTGGCGAACGATACTCGAGGACGCCCGAGCTTGTGAGCTGAAGCGCAGGTACGTGGGCGGCACGAGGTTTGACCTCAAGGACATGCCCATCCCGCGGCGGGACATCTTCTATGAGAAAACGGGGTACGACTGGAATGAGGATCTCGTGCAGGTGGCCCGAGGCTGCTCCTACACTTGCGGCATGTGTGCGATCCCGACTCATCAGGGACATCGCGTCCGGCTTCGTCCGATTGAGAAGATCGTCGAGGAGATCCGACAGCTCCGCTACGACAACGTTTATCTTGCCGAGGATATCCTCTTCTTCCCGGGCAAAAAGCTCGCACAGTGGTCCAAGGAGCTGTTTTGCGCCCTCGAGCCCCTGGGCAAGAAGTACTTCGTCTCTTCGACCATGGCCCTTGCCACAGACGACGCGTTGCTCGATTCTCTCGCCCGGGCGGGCGTGAACTCGTTTTACTGCACGCTCAACGTGGACCCAAAGTCCATTCGCGCCCTGCAGGGCGATGCCCAGGTACAAGCCGAGCTCGTGGATTTGGTCGACCGGCTCGAGGGCCGTGGAATTCGATTTTTCGCTTCGTTTGGACTGGGTCGCGATTGGGACACGCCGGCGCTGCCAGACACGATTCTCGAGCTCTGCCGCAAGGCCAAGATCCGCACTGCGGAATTTTTTATTTTCACGCCTTACCCAGGCTCGGTCCACTGGGAACGACTCCAAAAGCAGGGGCGTATTCTTCACAAGAACTGGCGCCACTATAACGGCGCTCATGTGGTGTCCCGGCCGTTGGGCATGACCGAAGATGAGCTGTACCAGTGTTTCCTTCGCATTTGGCGGGAGTTCTACCGGCCTCTCGAAAACCGCGAGGTGCTCGAGACCCTCGAGCCGGTGATGACGCAGGACCACATGGAAGAGCGCCGGCGGTCGATCGGACTCGGTCACCAGTCATGACCTGGCTGCGAAGATCCCTCGTCACCGGCATCGGCATCTTGTGCCCAGTGGGCCAGGACAGGGAAGCCGTCCGAACAGCGGTGCTCGAAGCGCGCAGTGGTCTTGCGCCCATCCAGGCGTTCGATACGGCGCCGTTTCGCACCTCTTGGGGAGGCGAGGTGCGCGACTTCGACCCCAGGACCTACCTCACAGAGGCAGAGAGGCAGGAGCTCCTCGACCGAACTTTGGAGTTGGGGCTTTCCGCTGCTCGCCTGGCGATTCGCGACGCGGGCCTTGTCTGGACACCTGAAGACCCACCCGGCCCCCGGGCCGCGGTGGTCGTTGGCACCTGCAACGGCGGACTGCGCACTGCCGAGCGCCAGTACGCGATCCTCTTGGGGCTCGAGCCGGGGGTGTTCGACCGCAAGATGAACTTCCTCATTCGCTATCACGCCCTCGGTCGAGCGCTTGCCTGTGGTCTAGGAGTCACTGGACCCTTGCTCGTTGTGACAACGGCCTGTTCCTCATCCACCGCGGCTTTGGGCGTGGCGCAAGAGCTCATCGCTGCGGATAGGGCTGACGTCGTGCTCGCCGGCGGAGCCGATGCGCTGTGTCTTTCGGCCATGGCTGGTTTCGACGCGCTCAAGGCGACTTCGACAGGGAGGACCGCTCCTTTCTCCAGCCCTATTGGACTGAACCTCGGCGAGGGAGCGGCATTCTGGGTGCTCGAGGAAAAGGACCGCGCCATTGGTCGTGGAGCCCATATCGACGGAGAGCTCCTGGGCTATTCTCTGTGCTGCGATGCGCATCATCCGACCGCACCGGATCCGAGGGGCGACGGCGCTTTTCGCACGATGGTCGGGGCCCTCGAGCGCGGCGGCGTGAGTCTCGACGAGCCGCTGGCAGTGAACGCCCACGGCACAGGCACAGAAGCCAATGACCGCATCGAGTCCAAGGCCATCGGTCGCTTGCTCGGTGAGAGATCTCGACCGGTGTACTCGTTTAAGTCCCAGGTAGGGCACTGCCTCGGAGCGGCGGGCGCCATCGAGGCTACGGCCGGCCTGCTCGCCATGGGAGCGGGCGTCGTCCCGGCGACCATCAACTTCGCCGAGGCGAGACCCGGTTGTCCCTTGGACTATGTGCCCAACACGCCGCGGTTCGACGAATATCGTCGTTTCATCTCCAGCAACTATGCATTTGGTGGAAACAACGCTTGCGTCGCCGTCGGCCTGTACGACCCAGAGCGGCCTCCTGCGGTCGGGCCAGATTCACAAGCACGTATCGTCATCACCGGAAGCGGCGCTGTCACGAGCCTGGGGCTGGGCAGCGCAGCGCTGTTCGAGGCCCTTTGCAAAGGTGAGCGCGGCTTCGTCGATGTGGCCGAGCGGGTCAACACACCGACCCTCGCGAGACTCGCTGGGCTCGTGCGCGAGTTCGACGGCAAGGACGTGGACCGTAGACTGGACCTGCGAGACATGAACTTGCTCAGCCGCTACGCTACTGCGGCCTGCCGCTTGGCCCTAAGCGAAGCCAACCTACGCGTTGGACCCAAGGAAGGCCTCGATATTGGGCTCATCAACGGGGTGTACGTTGGACCCGAGGAAGAGGACCAGATGGAAGCCGTCATCCCGAGCGGCGGCGCTCAGTCCGATATCACCTGCTTTACGCGCATCGTTGCCAACGCCACGGCGGGGTTTGCCGCCGGAGCGCTCATGTTGAGAGGGTATTCCACCACGGTGGCGCAAGGCGCGGACGCGGGTTTGTTTTCTGTGATGTTGGCGACGTTGGCGTTGCGCAGCGGACAAGCCAAGAGACTCTTAGCCGGAGCGGCCGACGAGATCTATTCCAGATACTATCGCAACTACGATGGCTTGGGGCTTTTGTACAGCGGCCCTGAAGAGGAGTGCTACGGTCTGAGCGCCACGGAGGGTGGCAAGCGCGTGCTGGGGGAGGGCGCGGCCTATGTCGTCCTCGAGCGCCTTGAGGACGCGAAAGCTCGCGGCGCCCAGCCATGGCTCGAAGTTCTGGGCTTTTCTATGGCCACTGAGCCACATGGCTTCTACGAGGCCCGCCGCGATGCCGCGCCGCTGGCTGGGGCTATCGAGCAGGCGCTTGGAGAGGCGCAGGTCTCGCCCCAGGAGCTTGGCGCCGTGCTCTGGTCGCCCCAGGGCAACGCTTCGGACGAGCGGATGAGGGGCGCTATCGAGCTTGCGCTACGGCAACACGGCAGCAGCGTCCCGCTCGTGACGAGCGTCTTCCAGACAGGCCTTCTCGAAGCCTCTTCGGGTGTCGTAAACGTGTGCGCGGTGCTGGCAGCTCTGCGGAGCGACCTGCCCCTTTGGTCTCAGAAAAGCGGGTTGCCCAGTGTGGACCTACGGCGCAGGGCGGTGGCAAGGGCGCCGCTCCTCGTTGTCGCCGGCAGCGATATTGGATTCTACCTAGCCATGGTCTTGCGACCCTTCGAGGGTGTTGCCTGATGTTTAGACGAGCTTTAGTGACGGGCATGGGCGCTGTGTGCGCCGCAGGCGAAGGAAAGGCGGCGCTTCTCGAGGCGCTCCGAGTGGGAAAGCGCTGTTTTTCGCCTCTCGACGGAGCGCAGTTCCAAGGGTTGCGAGCGACGCACGCGGCATTGCTGGTGCGGCCTCCTGTGATCAGCCCGGAAACCTGTGGGCACTACCGCGATCCTCTTCTTCATCTCGTACGAGCGGCGAGTGAAGAGGCCCTATTGCACTCAGGTCTATTGGGCGCGCCGCTCGGACCTCGAGCGGCTGTGGTGCTCGGAACATGCTCTGGAGGAATGCTGAGCGTCGAGCGACACTACGAACGATTGGCCCTGGGCAACGACGACCTCACAGAGGACGAGTTTTTTGCAAAGAAATATTGGACCACAGGCAGGCTATTGGCTGCGGCCTTTGGAATCGGCGGTCCATGCCTGACCGTGGTTACAGCGTGCGCAGCCGGAGGTGGGGCTCTCGGGCACGCGGCGGATCTCGTGCGCAGCGGGCTCGCCGAGGTCGTGCTCTGCGGCGGCGGCGACGTGTTCGCCCTGTCAACGCTCGCTGGATTCGATGCGCTCAAAGCCACATGTAATGGGATGTGTTCCCCCTTTTCTGAGAACATCGGATTGAACCTCGGAGAGGGTGCCGCCATGTTCGTGCTCGAGAGCGATGAACACGTCGCCCGTCGCGGCGGTGAGGTGCTCGCAGAGATTTTGGGCTATGGCATGTCCAATGACGCGTTTCACCCAACCTCGCCAGATCCGACCACGCGTGGCCAGTGCGCGGCCATGGAACGCGCCCTGCGGGATGCCCATCTCACGGCCGATGCCGTCGACTACGTAAATGCACATGGTACAGGCACCCGCGCAAACGACCCGATCGAGTCCAAGGCCATCGCGCGCCTGCTCGGCGAGCGAGTTGCAGGTGTCCCGACGAGCTCCACAAAGTCCATCATCGGCCACTGTCTCGGAGGGGCTGGAGCGCTCGAGGCCGCATCGGTGATCCTCGCGGCTCGCAGTGGAATCATGCCTCCGACAGCTGGGTGGACAGCCCCACGAGAGGGTTGCGCGCTTCCTGACTACGTGCCCCAAGCAGGACGCCCTTGGAAGGGCAGAATCGCTTTGTCGAATAGCTTCGGCTTTGCCGGCCACAACACATGCCTCGTCATCGATACCTGCCCCGTTTGCGCGAAAGAGCCTCCGCCTCGGCTAGAGTCAGTGCCTCGCAGGGCTGTGATTACTGGCCTCGGCGTCGTTTCGGCGCTGGGGCTCGGGGCTGCGGCACTGCGGGGTGAGAAATCCGGCGTGGCCATCGGGTCGCGTTTTTCATCGCCCCAGGCGCGGCAACCCGTGGGGTTGGTTCCGCCCATCGAGGGTCGGAAGGTGGACCGACGGCTCGATCTGCGAGACATGGACCTCTGCTCTGCGTACGGTACGATCGCCGCAAAACTCGCCCTCGACAGCAGCGCTCGCATGCCCAGAGCAGCGCAACTGGCCGAGATCGGCCTCGTGCTCGGGCTTGCCACTGGGCCGAGCCAGGCGGAGAGTCAGCATATTCGCGCGGTGCTCGGAAGCGGTCTGCTCTTGAAAACCCTGGGCGCGTTTCCCTATGTAGTCCCCAATGCCGTGGCCGGATGTATGGCCCGGGCGCTAGAAATCAAGGGTCACCATTCCGTGGTGA
Source organism: Myxococcota bacterium (assembly GCA_025453525.1). Classification (GTDB taxonomy): domain Bacteria; phylum Myxococcota_A; class Polyangia; order JAAYKL01; family JAAYKL01; genus JALOQD01. Next base: position 14,023 of record JALOQD010000014.1, on the reverse strand, counting down.
CAGCAGGGGAAGGCTCGGGACTCCTGGCGCTCGTGCTTGCCGCCCAAGCGGTTGAGCACGGGCATAGCCAAATGTTGCTCGCCGGCAGTTCCGACGAGTTGTCGGAGCGTCTGCTCTTGGACAGCTGCGCGGTCGGCTTGTGGGGGCCGAGCACCGACGTTGTTCCAGGGGAGGGCGCTGCGGCGCTCCTTCTGGAAGAGGGAACTTCGGCGGTTGCCCGAGGAGCCACAGTCAAGGCTCATCTGCTCGGTTACGGCCTCGCGGTGAGCGGCACCGCAACCAAGGAGTCATTCGAGGACGCCTATGCTCGAGCGCTCGATACCGCTCTCTCGCGAGCTTTGGTCACGCCGTCCGAGGTCGCGGGGTTTTCCGGGGCTGGCAGGGGGTCGGACATCGACGACATCGAACGGGGTGCCGTACATCGAGTGTTTGGGAACAAGATGGTGCCCATCACCACAGTGGCGGATCGCACGGGTTTCGCCGAATCCACCTTGCCGCTGCTGAACCTGGCCTATCTTCTCGAGCAGAGTTTCGAAGGGGCGGTGTTGGTGGTCGGGTTTATATCCAGCGACGGGATTGCGAGTGCGGTGGTGGTGCGAGCTGGGGAAGCTCGATCAGATATCGAGGTTGCGGACGAATAACGCGTTCTGCTCGATGAAGTCCCGACGTGGCTCAACGGCATCGCCCATGAGCACGGTAAAGACTTCGTCTGCTTCCGTGTAGTCCGTGAGGTTGACTCGCAAGAGCGTTCGAGTATCGGGGTTCATGGTGGTATCCCACAACTGCTCTGGGTTCATCTCACCCAGACCCTTATACCGCTGCACGTTGAGACCTTTGCGCCCGAACTTTTCGACAATGGGCCACAGATCATCGAGGCTCGTGAGCGTGAGGTTTTCGTCTTCGATCTGGAACCTGAACGGACCGCTGCCAAACGCGAGCAACTCTTCGAAGGAGCGGGTGAGATCGCGGTACTCAGCGCTCGTAAAGAATCCAAAGCCGAGCATATAAGGACGGCTTATGCCGTTCTGAGGGCCGCGCGCGCGCACCAGCAAAGTACCGTGTTGCTCGTCGGGCAGAATTTCGAAGTGATCGCGGGAGCGCCCCAAGCGCGCTGCAACCCGATCAACAGCAGAGCCGAGGGTTTGGGCATCGGCCAGATCCGCGTGGGAGACGCGCTCTTCGGTAAAAGCAATGGCGAGCGCCGGATCTGTGTGCCTGGCGATCCGATCGATGATATCGCGGCGGTGCGAGACTTTGCGGATCAGAGACTCAGTGGCTTCTCTGCCCACAGGGGAGCCACCGTCGTCGAGCAGTGACATCGAGTCGGCGCTGCTGGCAATGATGAAGTCGCGGAACGCAGCCTCATCCTTGATGTAGACATCGCGTTTCCCCTTGCGCAGCCGGTACAGAGGAGGCTGAGCGATATACAGGTTGCCCTTGTCCACCAGCGCGCGCATCTGCCTGAAGAAAAACGTCAGCAGCAGGGTGCGGATGTGAGCGCCGTCCACGTCGGCGTCGGTCATGATGATAACCTTGTGGTAGCGCAGTTTGTCGTGGTTGAAGAGGTCCTCGCCGATTCCAGTACCCAGGGCGGTAATGAGACACGTTATGGCTTCGGAAACCAGCATCTTTTCGAGCCGCGCTTTTTCGACGTTCAGGATCTTGCCGCGCAGCGGAAGAATCGCCTGGAACTTGCGATCTCGACCCTGCTTGGCCGAGCCGCCTGCGGAATCGCCCTCGACGATGTATAACTCACACTCAGCTGGATCTCGCGACTGACAGTCTGCGAGCTTGCCCGGCAGCGAAGCGGAGTCGAGCGCGCCCTTTCGGGTCACCATCTCGCGTGCCCGCCGAGCCGCCTCCCTGGCTCTCGCAGCGGTGATGGAGCGCTCCACGATGGCTCGGGCTTCTTTGGGATTTTGCTCGAGAAAGTAGCCGAGGTGCTCAGCCACGATGCCCTCGACGATGCCTTTTACGTCGTTGCTGATCAGCTTTTCCTTGGGCTGATTATTGAATGCCGGATCTGGGTGCTTGATGGCGATGACCGCGGTGAGTCCCTCGCGCACGTCCTCTCCAGAGAGCGTAAATCCGCTGTCTTTGATCAGTTTGTTTTCGAGAGCCCAGGTGTTGAGCGTTCGGGTGAGCGCTGATCTGAGACCGGTGAGATGCGTGCCGCCATCCTTGTTGTGAATAGCGTTGGTGTAACAGAAGATGCTCTCTTGAAACGAGTCGCTCCAGGACAGAGCGGTCTCTACGTAAATGTCGTCGCGAACGTCGGAAATCGAGATGACCTGAGAGTGAATGGGCGTTTTGTTCTTGCAGAGGTGCTCAACAAACGAACGGATGCCGCCCTCATAGTGGAAGTCGTGCGCTTTGTCGTCGCTACGCTCATCTTTGATGACGATCCGAATTCCGGCGTTGAGAAACGCCAGATCGCGTAGCCGCGTCGATAGTATTTCAAAGGAGAAGTCTCGCTGCAGCAAGATCTGGGGATCGGGCTTAAAGGTGATGCGCGTGCCCCGCTTGCGAGAGGTGCCCATCAGCGCGAGAGGTCCCCTGGGCACGCCTCTTTCGTACTCTTGGTACCAGGCCTTGCCGTCGCGCCAGATTTCCATCTGGAGCAACTCGCTCAAGGCGTTGACGCAGGAGACGCCCACGCCGTGAAGACCACCGGAGTACTTGTACGACTCATCATTGAATTTTGCGCCAGCGTGCAAGGTGGTCATGACGACCTCGGCGGCGGAACGTCCCTCTTGCTCGTGATGGTCTGTAGGGATGCCACGGCCGTTGTCCTCCACGGACACGCTGCCATCAAAGTGTATGGCCACGAGGACAGTGTCACAGTACCCGGCGAGGTGCTCATCAATGGCGTTGTCGACGACCTCATAGACCAGATGGTGCAATCCCTCGGGGGAGTTTACGTCGCCGATGTACATTCCTGGGCGTTTGCGAACCGCCTCGAGACCATGGAGCACCGTGATTTTCTCAGCGCCATAGTCTCCTGAGCTGGTGCTGTCCAGGTTCGCCGCTGTGACATGGCCAGGGTTCGCGTTGAAAGTGTCGGTGTCGCTTACCATTTCCGTTGACTCCGAAATCATTTCGCAATGTCGGTCGTCCCGACACTGAAAGGAAAGACGGAGTATACTTTGCCCACGAGTTTTTTACATCAAATAACTTCCTTAATTTATTTGCGGAAGCACCTGTGTGCGCGAAGGTCGAAATCCGATCGCAGGCGGCTTCTTGAGTCGGGCTTCAGGAGCTCTTGAGTGGAAATCGTGGAAAACAAGGAACTGTCTGTTTTTGTTCAAGGAACAGCAAAAATGTGCGCCTTTTTTCAGTTGTTATGAAACCGTGGCGAGGTGCGAGTTCTGGTATTTTTGGACAATTATCATGGGGATGTATCCTATTGTAATCTCCCGGGATTATTTGATAATTAGGATTAATTATATGCTAATTATGGGTAATAATCGATAATGATCATATAACTTATAACACATTTTTTTGCTTTTTTATTTGACGCTGCCGGGGGTTAGACCCATACTCTACATCAACCATGACCAACAGGGAGGGTCAAAATGGCAACCGAGAAAAAGCCCGCTGCTAAGAAGCCCGCTGTGAAGAAACCGGCCGCCAAGAAACCGGCTGCCAAGAAAGTCGCTGCGAAGAAACCGGCCGCCAAGAAACCGGCTGCCAAGAAGGTCGCTGCGAAGAAGCCAGCCGCCAAGAAACCGGCTGCCAAGAAGGTCGCTGCGAAGAAACCGGCCGCCAAGAAACCGGCTGCCAAGAAGGTCGCTGCGAAGAAGCCAGCCGCCAAGAAACCGGCTGCGAAGAAACCGGCTGCGAAGAAACCGGCCGCCAAGAAACCGGCTGCCAAGAAGGTCGCTGCAAAGAAGCCAGCGGCCAAAAAGCCGGCTAAGCAGGTCACACCACCAACGCCGAACCCTCTTCCCATGCCGAAGAAGGACGATGGCGCTGTGATCTGAAATTTAGTTTCTGGAGGCGACGCAAACGGCCGGTGCCCGAAGCCCCTTTTGGGCGTGGCCTTTTGCATCGCGACACCGCCGCTTTATGGCACTCGCTATTGGGTGGTAGGTGTTCGATTTTGAAGCTGCATCCCGCGGTCCGCCGGGGGCCCGAATGCGGCGCCTACAAAGCGAGATGGCAGGCACTTGGGCGTTGCGAGTGTCTGCTTCGTGTCGGCCTAACCGCTAGGTCAGGGCTGGCACGGCGAATATCAGAGACTCGATGGCTTGACGATTGATTTTCAAAATCATTCGGGACCGTTTTGGGAGCGAATGCTTCTTTAGGTTCGTCCAAAAAGCGGGACGCCCGGGACGCCGCCGCCCAAAAGGGGGATTTCCTTCAAAGGCATGTGACGTCCTACGGTCGATGGGTCGTTCATTGTCGACAGCAGCGGTGCGGGGTTTCTCGATAGCGAATCTGCGCCAGAGGCGGTCTTTCGCTTCAAGGCCATTTTTCGGAAGAGGCCTCCTGTTGCCTCTCAGGGCCTTCGACGTTGGGTAGGGGCAGGTATCCCAGTGGGGAAACCAGGGAACGACGGCCTAGGACCGGTGGAGCGCGCTCGAGGGGGAGTCGAACACGGCCTTGTCACGCAGGCCAAACCGTCGGGCGAGAGGCAAAAGGGGGTTGGGGTCGAACACACCGACGGAGTCGTAGGTCCCGGAAAAGGCCACCCAAAGCAATTTGGCTATGGCGACGCGCTCCCGGCGAACTGATACACGAGGTCAGAGGTGCCTACCATGCCGAGTTGATCCCGAGCGACTTTTTCCAGGTAGTCGGGTTCACTGTGAAACAAGCGAATCTCCTCTCTCAAGGCTCGATTTTCCTCGGCGAGCTCGTTGTTGGCACGCTCAATATCTCTCAGGTCTTTCGTGAGCTTTTGTATTCGCGGCAGGCCGCTTGGGTCAAAGAGCTTCATCGGCACGACGATTGCTGTGATGAGCAACATCGCCAGTAGGCCGAAGCGCGATAAGAATCGGTGCAGCAAATCCATGAGATCGTCATAACCTATCAGCAAAGAAAGGACAAAAAAGCCCAGTGCCTGGGAAGGGCATCGACAAGCCGAAAAGGGATGTCAGCCGTGCGCGAGCTTTAGCACAACCAGCCGACATGGATGGGATCTTCTTCACGCGCGGGCTTGGGCAGTGGCGGTGGCAGTCCTCTGAGCATTTGCCGTATTCGCAGCCGCTCGAGAGGCTTGAGGTCACTGAAACAAACCCCGAATCCGGCGGCCCCCGTGTCTGCGCGTCGCCTAAAGGGATTCACCCGAGCTACAGAAGCGAATACGCAGTACTCGTCCATGCGCCTTAGGCCGAACGAGCAGATGAGAGATTCACCGGCATCAGGCAGGAAGTCGCTTTCGATGTAGGCGCCGGCTGGGCTGAAATCGCTTGCTTTGAGCATCACAGGGTCGTCCCAACTGCCGAGAATAACCTCGATAGGAAGTCTGATCCCTCGACGAAGCTCTCCTCGTTTGTACATGGCGACACCTCCTTTTCCCCACAGTGTAGTACCTTGTCCGACTCAAAACAAGTTCGCGGACGGGGTTGTGCTCGCGAAAAGCCGGAAGATACTTCGTTTGAGGTTGGTCTACAGCGAGAGAGGTGACGCGATGGATATTCTAGGAGTGCTGAGGCGGGTCGACGTGCTTACCGACCTGGACGACGCTTCCATGCGGGCTCTGGCCTCGCATTGTAAAATCGAGCCGTTCGTCTCTGGTCAAACGATTATCGAGCTGGGCGCTCGAGTCGACAGCCTGTGGGTTGTGGCAACAGGCTCAGTTCGCGCGACTCTTGGGAGCGGCGAGTCGTTTGCCATCGAGAGCTGCGGTCTGTTTGGGGAAATGAGTCTCCTCACAGGAGATCCCGCAGCAGCCGAGGTCACGGCGACTGTTGCTTCTTTGCTCGTGCGCATCCCCCATGGTGCGATCAGCGCCGAGTTCGCCCATCACCCCCAGGCAGCCCTCAAGCTCGCGCGCTTGCTCGCGTTAAGACTTCAGAACCGAGCCTCTGCAACGACGCCCCGGCGCGCGTCGAGCCAGGCTCTTGCCGACCTTATGAGTGCCCCCATACTCGTGCTCAATCTGGGTTCATCCTCTATCAAGTACGCGCTGTTCATTGAAAAAGCCAAGAAGGCGAGCGGACTGGTCGAGCGCATTGGATTGGGCGAGGCCAGGGTGCGCCATGACGGCCCGAGTGGTCGCTTTGAACGCTCGGTGCCCATCGCCGACCACGAGGGAGGACTGCGGTATGTCTTTTCCCTGCTCACCGATCTCGAGCACGGCGCGCTGAGCCGAATGGAGGAGCTTGCCGCCGTTGGGCATCGCGTTGTGCACGGAGGTACGAGATTCACGAGCGCGACAATCGTAGATGCGGAGGTCCTCGCAGAGATCGAACGCGTTTCTGTGCTTGCCCCTCTTCATAACCCCGTCAGTCTAGCTGGGATCAAACTTTGCCAAACTCTGCTGCCCGAGAGCGTGCCTCAGATTACCGTGTTCGATACATCTTTCCACATGACGATGCCCGAGCACGCCTATCGGTATGCTGTTCCCCAGGGCTTTGCCGACGAACGAATGCTGCGGCGTTTCGGCTTTCACGGCACGAGTCACGCCTATGTCACGACAGCAACCGCAGCGGCGCTCAGCCGCCCGGTTTCGAGCTTGCGCCTCGTGACGTGCCACCTGGGCAACGGCGCCTCTGTAGCAGCAGTCAGCCATGGAAAGTGCGTGGATACGTCCATGGGATTGACGCCTCTCGAGGGTTTGATCATGGGGACGCGCAGCGGCGACGTGGACCCTGGTCTCGTGCTTCATTTGTTGCGCAGCGGCATGAGCCATGCCGAGGTCGACAAGCTTCTCAACAAAAGCAGCGGACTGTTGGGACTATCGGGACTATCGAGCGATATGCGGGAGCTCGAGCAGGCAGCCGAAGTCGGTCATCCAGGCGCCCTTCTCGCCATCGCCTCGTTCTGCTATCGCGTTCGAAAATACGTCGGGGCTTATGCCGCTGCCATGGGGGGATTGGAAGCGGTCGTGTTCACCGGTGGCATTGGCGAGAACGCAGATGGCATACGCTCGCGCATCTGCAATGGTCTCGGCTTTCTCGGCGTTGAGTTGGACGAGGCCCGCAATCACGGCCGCCTCGGCCCGGGTGAGTCTAGCCGCATCGTCTCCAAGGAGTCGTCGCGTGTCAAAGTGGTGGTCATGGCCACCGACGAAGAGGGAATGATCGCTCTGGAGGCGAGTCGAGCTCTGCAAAGAAGCGGCGTGTCGAAGTCGATAGAGGCTCGAAGAGACACCCTCATTCCGGTCGGGGTCTCGGCGCATCACGTCCATCTTTCGGACGATCATGTCGAGAGGCTTTTCGGAGTTGGCCACCGTCTCACGCCCCGGAACGAGCTGTCGCAACCGGGTCAATTTGCGTGTGAGGAGCTCGTGGACCTGATCGGTCCCAAAGGCACGGTGGAGAAGGTGAGGATTCTCGGGCCCACCAGGCCTCAAACCCAAGTGGAGATATCGCGCACTGAGGAATACAAGCTGGGCATAGACGCACCGATCCGGGCTTCTGGGGACCTCGGAGGCAGCCCAGGGCTCACTCTCGTAGGGCCCAAAGGCGTCGTCCAACTCGAGCAGGGAGTGATTTGCGCGATGCGCCACATCCACATGTCCCCTCACGCAGCGCTGAGCTTTGGCCTGCGCGATCGAGACATCGTGCGGGTCAAGCTCTCGGGAGAAAGATCGCTGGTGTTCGGCGACGTGCTCGTGCGCGTGCATCCAGAATACAAAATCGAGATGCACATCGACACCGACGAAGCCAATGCAGGGGAAGTCGTACCGAATATGTGCGCCACCATTGACTCGATTCAACGGCGTGCTTGATCACAGAACTACTCCCGCAGGAGGACGTCGCAGTAGTACTTCAAGCGGCGCACGGCTTTGCCGAGCTGATTGGTGTGGATGTCCTTGCGCAGGCTCATGAAGACCTTGCGCTTGAGACGGTAGGAGTCGACCTTCCACTTCTTGTCCTGTTTGGGCGGTTCAACGCCTTTTGCCTCTGCGACCTTGTCGAAAAGCTTGCCCTTGTCGTAGCCCCAAGTCTCTATGTCTTCTGCATCGAGACTGGAGACAACGTTCTGGGCGATCTCGAGCTTGTGCGGATCGTTTGCCAACTCCACGGCCCAGCGGCTGACGCTCTTGGTGGTGGGCCGACTCTCGTGCTTGACCTTGGGATCGCCGTAGCTGCCCTGCTCATGCTGATGCTTGCCGTACTCCACCACGCCTTCTTCGTTGGGCAGTCCGAGAAACTCGAAGATCTCCCCCATGCGCGCTTCAGGAGCCTTGACCAGATCTTCGTAGCGGATGTGGTGCAAAGGCACTGGCCTTTGGCGCAGGAAGTCGGCCATGGCAGGCACATAGCGATTGAGGACGTCGTTGAATGCCACGGCCGCGTCGAAATCGCCCTCGAAAAAGGACTCGGCGTAGGAGGAGAGCACAGCGAGAGGGTGTCGCGTGAGCACGATGTAATGAGCCTGCGGGTAGAGCTTGGCCAAGAACGGCAAAACCAGCGCATAGGCCGGTGTTTTGTCTAGCAGCATCTTCTTGCCGTCTTGCTTGTCCAGCAGGCGGCCGTACAGAACGTCGGCATAGGCACGGCAGGCATCGAGATAGTCCTGCTCTCCCCCGGGCAGGTGCGCCACATATTCGCGAATAGCCTCTGCGGCGTTGATGTGATCGTAAGGCGCCTTGTCGACGTTCCCAAAATACCCGAGGTGCGCGAGTGGCGTAATGATGTGAGGTTCGGGGTGTGTGTAAATCATGGAGTGAGAACCGAGCATCCGCTGGAGAAGCGTGGACCCGGCGCGGGGCGGGCTAATGACAAAGAGTAACCTGTTTTGCATGGCAAATACCTCCTTGGCTGGCTCCAAGCAGTACCCCAAACAGGGGCGCGGCGCCACCTTCCGCCTTGAGGCACCAGCAGGTCCACCCGCGCCGTCGCGCTTTCGCTTGCTGAAAAGGCGCACCCCCTAATGTGCATCAATTCTCACACTGCCTTGTCGTTATGCTGGACAAATCTTTTGTTGTTCATTAACTATTGTGTCCGATTTGTTTTGATTTGCCTAAACAACGACGTGTTTTGCAAAGGAGAGTGCTCATGGGTCGGTTCTCATCCAGTTTCGCGCCGCTCTTTCTCATGTGTGTCTCTTTCTCCACTTTGGTTGCCTGCTCGAACGCCGACGATGCGCTCGGGGCAGCGCAGCACCAAGCTGCTTTGTCCGCAGCTCCTTCGCCCGCGTATGCCGCAGGTCGAATCGCGATGGTGAGCGCCAAGGTGAATGGCGATGTCACCGACTTCTACTACCCGACACCTAGGGACGGCGCCCTTCACCCTTTGGCCTTGCTGCTCCAGGGCGCAAAGGTCGATAAGCAGTACTACTCTTCCTTTGCCAAAAACTTGGCCCGTTACGGCTTTGTGGTGGCGATCCCCAACCACAAGGGCATTCCGCTCATGGGCTGGACGCCCATGCAATCACAAATCGACGATATGCTTTCCTACTTGAAGGGGTCTCTGGCCAGTAGCTCCTTGCCGTTTAAGACAAGGGTCGATACCGCCAAAATGGCCATTCTCGGACACTCCTTCGGAGGCCAGGCCGTCGCATATGCAGCGAGCAACCTTTGCCGGATGCCGACCTGCGTGGGGTTCTCCTACCGCCTACCCAGCGAGGTGAAGGCCGCTATCCTTCTGGGTGTGAGCTTGGAGTTGCCGCTGATTGGCGGCGGGATCCCAAACCAGGACAACCTGGTTCCCGTGGCCTTCTTGCAGGGCGGCGTCGATGGCAAGTCCAAGCCCACGGGAACACTTGCGACCTACAACAAGGTCCAGAACCCGCCCAAGGTGTACGTCGAAATCGCGGGCGCGAATCACTACAATGTTTGCAATGTCAACAACCCGTCTGGCGCCGACAAGGACAAGAACGCACCGTCGCTTTCCCAGTCGGTCTCCATTGAGACGAACGCCCGCTGGTCTGGTCTGTTCCTGCGAGCTCACCTGCTCGAAGATGCCGAGGCTTACGAGTATATCTACGCGGATGGCGATGCTCTGGATGCTAGAGTGACCGTGCAATCCATGGAGTGAGACACCCCTCGAACCCCAGAATGGAGTCTGTCCAAACGTCTCCTAATGGAGCTCAAACACGACATGCACGATGGTGAGGATGTCTTTTTCGAGGCTGGAGCTGTCATTGTTGCCTTGCCATGAGGTGTCCGTGGAATTCGCCGGGTTGACGTTGATGACGCCCATGTCCGCAGAGCGCAGCTTGCCCAGTTCGGCGTCGCCTGCTTTTTGCACGATGTTTTCGGCCCGATTGCGCGCGTCCTTGGAAGCCTCGGCGAGCATCTCGATCTTCAATTCGCCGAGCTTGGTGTAGTAGTAGGCTGGCGGATAGGAGGTGACCGCGACCCCGCGCTCGAAGAGCTGGGAGATCTCACGCGAGAGGCGCTCGACGAGAGTGACGTCTTCGGATCTCACGATGATCGGTTGGTTCATCTTGTAGCCTTTGAAGACTTGGCGTTCGATGCGTTGGTCCCCAACGCCCACGTATTCCGTTTCAAAAGTCTCCTCGACGCTCACCGACCCAGGACGGATATCCCCGTCCTTAAGTCCCTGCTCGTTGAGATAGCCGAGTGTTGTCTGCATTTGCTGATGCAACTCGCGATAGGCGCTGGTGCGGTCCACGTTTTGGGCTTGGAGATTGGCGGTCCACTCGATCTGGTCTGAAACGATGCGCTTTTTCGCCGACCCCGTGACCGTAATGGTCCGATCCGGGGGCATGGTCTTGACGCGTTCCCAAGCACTTGCCGCAAGATAAGTCGAGATGATCGCGGCCGCGCCGATGGCTATGAGCCCCAGGGAAATTCGCTCGCCGTTGAACGTCATGGATGGTCTCCTCCTTGGTCTCTTCGTTCCTCTTCGAAGGTTGTGTTCTGTTGCCCCTTATTTAACGCCTTGTGAGCCGAAACGGGCGCAGCGAGCCCCTAGGTCTACCTGACCCTCTGTCGGATAGTTCGCGCCGCGGTCCGCGTTCCGGAGGTAGCTTGCCGGTGTGTTATATGCGCCGCCGCGCATGGCGCGCGCGAGCTGGCTTGGACCTTCGCAGACAGTGCCATCGGTGGGGCATGGCTCGTAGGTGTTCTGATACCAGTCCATCACCCACTCGCGCATGTTGCCGCCCATGTCGCAGAGCCCCTCTGTCGTGTTGCCAGTGGGCTTGGTGCAAGGTGGCGCAGGACCGGAGGCACATCCTTTCATGACGGCGTGTTCGCACATGGGCGGCGCCACTCCCCAAGGATAGGGCTGATTCGCCCCTCGGCTCGAGGCCGCGAACTCCCACTGGGCTTCGCTCGGCAAAAAGCCGTCCACAAAGGCGCAGTAGTCCAAAGCCTCCTGAAAGGTAAGGCAGTTTCGCGCGGATTGAGGCACCAAAACCGGAGGCTTCGCGAGGCAAGCCGCGTCAGACAAAGGCGTGCACTGACCCGCCTCGACGCAATGCTCATACTGCTCTACCGTGATCTCCGTGCGCATCAGCAAAAAAGCCGAAACCGTGACTGTTCGAATGGGTGTTTCGTCTGAATCTCCGCTGGTGGATCCCATCTCGAATTGGCCGCTGTCCAAAAAAACCCAGCCAGACAGGTCGGAATCGGTGGGAGTCTCGTCGGTGTCGGTCGGCCCCGAGGTATCGATCGATGACCCGTCTGTGTCGGCTGAGTCCGGCCCGTCTGGAAGATCGGAGGCGCTGAGGGCTAAGCCGCAATGGCACTGCACAGCGAACGTGAAAAGGCCTATCGCGGCGGTCCATCGCATGCTCAGAAGCTCCGACTCATCATGACCGCTGCACCCGAAGGCAGCAATACGGCCGTGGCCTCGACGCGCTGCCCGAACCGCGTGAAAAACGCCAGCACCACGGCGGTTATCCCGCAGGCCGCAGTCGCTCCTAGCATGACCCACTCGGCCCTCTGATACTTTTCGAAGTCCTGCACATGGCTCGTCTCCTGCGGGCTGCTCTTGGCCTTATCGTAGGCGCTGCGAGTCGCAAAGTCGAAGGCGACGAGACCTCCGGCGCTCGCAACCGCTAGACCTGTGGATACCGCGAACGGCCACACAGGCAAACGCTTTACTCGGGCCGGGGTCGCTGTTTCGTAGGTCGTCGGCGCCGGGTCCGGCTCTGGCGCGGTTTCGGTCCGAAGGTCGAGGCGCAGCGTCTCTTGGCTGGCTAGCCGCACGACGCGTTCCAGTGTTCGATTTTGAAGGTGTTCCACGACAATGGTATGGCGCCCCATGTCCACTAGGAGAGGCTCGGCAAGCGGCAACCGGGCTTCTTCCACGTTATCTATGATTAAAATGGCATCCTTCGCACCGCCTTCGACTATCACGTAGGCCGTGAGCGCCTTCAACCGCTCGAGCTCGTTATTCACCCAGGCTATGCGCTCGGGTTCCAAAGAGGCGCTGCCCTGGTCGAGGTAGCGCGAGTAAGCTCTAACCGCCTCTGCATAGCGACCGAGCTCGGTCGCAGCCAAGGCGAGATTGTACAGAATCTTGAAGCTCGGCCGCAGCGCATAGGCCCGCTCGAACTCGGAAACGGCTTTCTCGAACTCGCCGCGTTCGTATAGGGAGATCCCCCGATCAAAGCAGGCCCGCGCCTCGTCGGGCCCTTGGGCGAAAGCTGGCAACGGCGCACACATCGACGTCAGAAAAAGGCAGGTGATCATCCAAGGCAAGGCAGGCCGCATGCATGCATTCTACTGCCAACTGCGCGCCAAGGCTCGTCGCCGCGCTGCACAATTTTTCCTGGCCAAGGGGGTTTACCGCAAACGCTGCGTGCCCAAACTGCTGGGCGTAGAAGGGAAACGCCAGCCGCGCCCTGACAGCAGAAGAAGGGGCCGCGCTTTTCAAGGAGGTGCAACCATGTTCGGATTCTCAGGATATCGTCCGTCCAACCTTTGGGATGAAATGGAGAAACTACACCGGGAGATGAGCCAGATAGTGACCGCTGGCAGAGGTGGCAGCGGTCCTGCGTGCAGTGTCTATCCGCCGCTCAACCTCTATGAAGATGTCGAGGCTTTTGTCGTGAGGGCAGAGATCCCCGGAGTCGACCCGAAGAGTCTCGAGGTCACTGCCGCGGCCGGCACCCTCACCATCAAGGGAAGCTCACCGCGGCTCGATCCCAAGGCAGAGGTCAGCGTCCATCGCCGCGAGCGCGACCACGGAAAGTTTCACCGCGCTTTGTCCCTGCCGCAGAGCGTGGACCCCGACAAGATCGTGGCGAGCTACAAATACGGGGTGCTCGAGGTCATGCTGCCCAAGGCAGAGAGCGTCAAGCCTCGCAAAATCGTCGTGGCCGAGTGACACGGCTTGTGAATGAAACGCCGAGAAAGGAGCGTGTGTCATGACAACTGAAAACAAGGAAATCGCCGTTCGGGACAAGGAAGAGCTCAAGAAAGCCGAAGGCGAACCTACTCGCGCTGGTACGTACTACCAGCCGGCCGTGGACATCTTTGAGTCCAAGGAGTCCTTCATCGTGCTCGCGGATTTGCCAGGCGCGCGACAGGAGAACTTGGACATCGACGTGCGTGACGGGGTGCTGTCCCTCACGGCCACCGTGGAGGAGTCACATCAGAACCTGCGCCCCGTATACCGAGAGTACGGCGTGGGTGGGTACATGAGGCGGTTCACCCTCAGCAACAAGATCGACCCCAGCCGCATCGAAGCGGTGCTGAAGGATGGAGTGCTCACTCTGACCCTGCCCAAGGCCGAAGCTGCCAAGGCCCGTAAGATAGAGGTGCGAGCTAGTTGAGCCGGCTCCTCGCAGGCTCATCTGAACGGATATGCAGCCTTCAATGCGCTCGAGAACTGCGATATCGCTTGACTCTTGCATCGTGCCACCCGCCGTGGTATGCACGTCCGCCTCGCCCCATGGCGCCGCATGCGCAAAACGGGCTTTTTGGCGATGG
>JALOQD010000013.1 GCA_025453525.1 Myxococcota bacterium | reverse complement strand
ATCCGCCGCGATGTGAGCTGGACCATGGAGCACGGCGAGCTCGAACTGGGCCGGCGCGACCTCGTTGTGGCGGGTGCGCACAGGCACGCCGAGCTGCCACAGCTCTTGCTCGGCCTCTTCCATAAAGGCCAGCACCCGCTCGGCGATGGCGCCGAAGTAGTGGTCCTCGAGGATCTGCCCTCGGGAGGGCGGTGCTCCGAACAGGGTCACGCCCACCTCGCACAGGTCTGCCCGGCGCTTGAAGAGCTCCTCTGCCACCAAGAAGTATTCCTGCTCAGCGCCCACGGTGGGCCAGACCGAGGTCGCCTTGCCGTTGCCGAGCAGTCCCAGCATGCGCAGCGCCGCGCTACTCACCGCGGTGATAGAGCGCAGCAGCGGCGTCTTCTTATCGAGCACTTCCCCCTTGTAAGAGACGAAGACCGAGGGTAGGGCCAAGATCACCGCGCCCTCGCGTTTGATGAGGAACGCCGGCGAAGTGGGGTCCCAGGCCGCGTAGCCGCGGGCCTCGAAGGTCGATCTCAGTCCTCCGTGGGGGAAGCTCGAGGCATCGGGCTCGCTGACGATGAGCTGTCGGCCCGAGAACTTGGCGATGGCTTGACCCGACGAATCGAGGTCGAGGAAGGCGTCGTGCTTTTCGGCCGTGAGCCCGGTCAGCGGTTGGAACCAATGGGTGTAGTGGGTGGCCCCGCGGGATATCGCCCAATCCTTCATGGCCTGGGCCACGACATCCGCGGTCTCGGCCGAGATGGGCTGGCTTTTGTGAACGGTCTCCATCAGTCGTGCATAAAAGTCGGGAGGCATGAGCCCCTTGAGCTTGTCGAAGGTCAGGGTCAAGTCGCCGAAGCCGCGCACAGCCCTTGGTGTATCACCATTTGACATCTTTTTTCTCCTCCTCCGGTTCGAGAGCTTTAGTCCGTGCAGCGCGTGGCGTTTGGCGCTGTCGGCTCTTTGGCCGTGGTGCACGGCGGTGAGTCTGCGGATACGCAGGTTCGATTCTGGCAGACCTGGCCCGGTCCGCACGTCGGTTCGCAGGTGCGCGAGCGCAACAGGGGATCGCTCGGATCCCCGAGCCAACCTCCGGCATAGGCGCCGACCATCACCTGAAACCGCATCTGGGCCACCTCAGGGGCGGCCATGGTCGATTCTTGCACATAGGCCACTTGGCCGCCGAGCTCGCATGCCGCGCGGACCAGCCAGTCCCGACAAGGGCGATGGCGGTAGTCCTGACAATTGTCCAGAGTGACCATGCCGACATCCCGGTAGGGTCGAGTGGGGACTTGGCCTGGCTCGAGCACTTCGACGTCGCAGCTTTTGCCGCGGCCGGGCTGAGCAGGGCCGATGCGGGTCACGGAAGCTGGAGAGCAGGCGCACAGTCCCAAGGCGAGCAGCAGTAGGGCGCGGTTCACTAGTGGGCTCCCTTCTTGGCTTCTAGGGCCTTTTGCTTGAGCGCGGCGAATCTGCGGCGCAGCAAGGCCGCGACTCCCTCGCGATTCTCCTGCTTGACTCGGGACATGGCCAAGGCGTCGGCCGGAACGTTCTTGGTGATGGTGGAGCCCGAGCCTACGTAAGCGCCTCGGCCCACGGTCACAGGCGCCACGAGCTGACTGTCCGAGCCGATGAACACGTCGTCTTCGAGCACGGTGGTGTGCTTTTGATAGCCGTCGTAGTTGCAGAAGATGGTGCCTGCGCCGACATTGACCCGCTGGCCGATCACCCCGTCTCCGAGGTAGGCGAGGTGGTTGGCCTTGGCGCCGGTGTCCATGATCGTATTTTTTGTCTCGACGAAATTGCCGATGTGCACCTTGGGGCCGAGCTTCGTGCCTGGCCGCAGCCGGGCAAAGGGACCGACGACCGCGTCATTGCCCACCACGGCGCTTTCGAGCACGCTGTAGGCCTTGATGGTCGCGCCGTCGTGCACCTCGCTGCTCTGCACAATCACGCCGGCCTCTAGAGTGCAGCCCCTCCCGATTCGGCAGCGCCCGAGCAGCTGCACACCTGGGCCGAGGCTCGTGTCAGGACCGATTTCGCAGTCGAGGTCCACATGGACGCTTTCGGGCTGGGACATGGCCACACCGGTTCGCATGAGCGCGAGGTTGGTGCGGGCGCGCAGCACGGCCTCGACTCGGGCGAGATCCGCGCGGTCGTTGACGCCACCCACCTCTTCCTCAGAGGCCAAGACCGCGGGCACGACCCCTTCGGAGGCGGCGAGGGCCACGAGATCCGGCAGCAGCAGCTCGCCTTGGTCGTTGTCCGACGTGAGCCGGCCCAGGCCGCTGCGCAGAAAGTCGGCGTCGATGAGGTAGATGCCGGCGTTGACCTCGCGGATGGCGCGTTCGCTTTCCGAGCAGTCCCGGTGCTCCTTCACGCTTCGCACGTGTCCTGCCTCGCGCAGCACCCTGCCGTACCCACTCGGATCTCGAGGCTCGAAGGTCAAAAGGGCGACTGCGGCGTTTGCCCCAAGATAGGCGGCCTCGAGCTGCCGTATCGTTTGGTCGGCGAGCAGCGGAACGTCGCCGGAGAGCACCAACACGGGCCCGCGGTGATCGAGGAGATGAGGCAGAGCGGAGCGAACCGCGTCGGCTGTGCCGAGCTGTTGCTCCTGTACCGCGAAGCACACGGCCCCCTGCCCGAAGTCGGTGTCGAGCTGCGCGATGACCTTTTCGCGGCCGTGGCCCACGACGACGACAATCGGAGAGACCTCGAGACCTTGAGCGAGCCTCACGGGAAACGAGACCAGGCTGCGGCCCGAGGCGCGGTGCAGTACCTTGGGCAACTCGGAGAACATGCGCTTTCCCTGGCCAGCTGCGAGCACAATAGAAGCCGTGTTCTTCAATGGGCACCTCCAAAATACCGCACAGATTTAGCGCGAAACCATGGCCGCGGGTAGCGGTGTAATGCACTCATGGTAAATTCTTGTAAGATGAGTTGGAGCAAGAAGTGGAGGATCGCCCGGAATTTTTGGGGTCGAGCGCGAGGCCGGAAGCACTGAAAGGCAGGCCCATGGAAGTCCGAGTTCGAGGTCGGAAAGCAGAGGCGTGGATGGGGGCGGACCGGCTTGTGTACGTTCGGATTGACGAGGGAGCCTCGATTGAGCTCGAGGATGCTCAGGTGGACAAGAGCCTGTCGGAAAAGGTGCACCGCGGATTGGACCACGTTTTGATGATTGACATGCGCAAAGTAAAATCCATTTCCAAGGATGCGCGGTCCTACTATGCGAAGCCCATGGAGGAGTCGAACATTCGCACCAAGGCCGTGGCCATCGTTGTCAGCTCCCCGATCAGCCGTGTGCTGGGCAATTTCTTCATGGGCACCAATCGGCCTGTGGTGCCGGCGCGGATGTTCAACACCGTAGAGGCGGCCATCGAATGGCTGCAGCCGTTCCTCGGGAGCTTCTTGCCCCAAACGCCCTACCCGGAGTCGAACTAGGGGTTCACGGCCTCTGCCTTTTTGTCGATGGCCGGCAGCACCACGGTGAAGATGGTGCCGCGGCCCAACTGGCTGCGCACTTCGATTTCGCCGCCTGCGTCGCGCACGAGCCTTTGACACACTGGGAGCCCCAGACCAATACCGTTTTCTTTGGTGGTAAAAAATGGAATGAAGATGCTGCCGATGACCTCGGGTGCGATGCCCGGACCCGTGTCGGAAAATCGAGTTTCCACATACTCGGCGACGCCCCGGCGCGGCCCCATGGATGAACGCACCGTGCGGGCCCGGGTGGAGATGTCCAGCCGCCTCAGAGCACAGCCTTCCATGGCTTGGAGCGCGTTGAGGGCGAGGTTGAGGAACACTTGATGCATTCTCTCTGGATCCATCTCCACCGCGGGGAGATCGGGCGAAAGATCAAGGGTGATTTCCGCCTGGTCTTGGCCAGCCGCTACGAGCTGCAGGGTGCGGCGGAGCACGGCGTCCACGTTGACCGCGCCACCTTTGCCCGTGGCAGGTCGCGCGTAAGACAAAAAATCGGAGACGACCCGGCTCAGCCGGTCCACCTCCTCCACAATGACATTCACGAGCTCTGCCTCGGGGCGGTCGCCGACCAAGGGGCCGGAGATTTCCTCGATGATCTGGGCCGCGCCCTTGATGGATGCGAGCGGATTGCGGATTTCGTGGGCAAGGCCCGCTGCCATCTGACCGAGCGCCGCCAGGCGATCCCGCTCCTTGAGCTGCTCGTAGACCCGGGAGCCCTCCAAGGTCGTGGCGATTTGGATCGCCAAGCCGTTGAGAACCGCGACATCCTCGGGAGAAAACGGATCCCGCAGGCGGTCGTCGCGAACCGCGAGTAAGCCGAGGAGTTGGTCGTCACTCGTCACCGGAAAGGTCACGTCCGCGTTCATGCCGCTGTGCAGCTCGATGGTCTCGGTAGCGGATTGGGCTGCCTCTTGGGCGTCTTCCTGAAGCAGGCGCTCGCGAACGGAGGTCACGGTGGCGGCGACGCTAGGCCGGCTGCTGACCGAAGGGAACAGCCAGCGGCGGACACTGGCTGCCTCGAGGCGGGTGATAGCCGGCACCGGGCCTACGTGCATGGCGAGGTCGAAGCCTTGTCCACGAGCGTCGGCGAGATACAGCGCCGCATTGGTGAGCCGCCGCGATTGGCCGAGCAGCTCGACCAGGTTGGAGTTCATCTCCGCTACGTCGACGATGTGGGTCAACTGGCGTCGCCAGAGTCCAACCTCCTGTTCGAGCACTCGCCTTTCGCGGAAAAAGAATTCGGCAATGCGGTGCTCCACGAGGTCGCGCAAGGGGTCGAACAAAATGAGAATCACCAGAGACGCGAGGAAGGCGCTGATGACAAAGCTGTCACCGCCCCAGGTGAGCAGACCCGCGTAGATGCCGGCCAGGGCGATGCCCATGAGGGTGAGCACCGAAAATCGGCCGAGCATCTCGTAAAGGTCGAGCACGCGATAGCGGACGATGGATTGCGAGATGATGTAGAGGTACACCAGCGTCGTGGCGAGGCCCAGGGGCGGAAGCTCGATGTCGAGGAGCTGGTCGATGTGATCGAATGCCTGGAAGCACAGGGCTGCCAGACCACCTACGGCGAGATATCGAATGCGCACCTGATCGAAGCGGGTGGCCACGGCCTTGGCCTGCACGTTGAGGTTGAGAATGGCCGCGAGCATGAAGCCGAGCACATAGACGAGCAGTGCCGGCCCCACTGCCGGTCCGAGGCTCGTGGGGTACAAGATGGCCACGAGCAGCACCGCGCCGAGCAGCGCGGCCACACCACCGAGGCGTCCCATGCCCCGCGCGCCGAGGGAAAAGGCGCGGAAGAATCGAAGACCCGACTGGGGCAAGGCGACGATCGCCACGAGGGCCAGCCGCTCGAACCACGGTTCGGCCCGCCAGACATAAAGAAAGGAAAACAGATAGTAGAGAGTGACATTGCCGGCGAACAGCACGAACAGCTTTTGCCGCAGGTCCTTGTTGCGTCGCAAGGCCACCGAGACCGCGAGAGCGAGCGGGAGGATCCAGCCGAGCAGCATGCTCTGTACGTGAGATTCGTTCATCTAATTAGCTGCCATTCCGAAAGAAAGGACCGTTTCCGGCATCCTTCTCCAAGGCTGCGGAACTCGTACATCGAATTAGCCAACTCAAACAGTCCTCGCCTTTCCGAAGGACGCCGGAAAGCTCCCATTTTGGGACGGACACTTATTTGAAACCAGCTTAGAGCGGAAACGCGCTGCTTGGGAAGTGTCCTTGTCCAAGACTACCAGTGGTTCCAATGAATGCGGTCCGGTCGG
Organism: Myxococcota bacterium; assembly: GCA_025453525.1. Lineage (GTDB taxonomy): Bacteria > Myxococcota_A > Polyangia > JAAYKL01 > JAAYKL01 > JALOQD01. Next base: position 24,361 of record JALOQD010000013.1, on the reverse strand, counting down.
ACGCGGTCCTCGGCCTCCTGGGTCTTGCGGCTGGGGGTCCCGAGCAGCACGAGGGCCATGGGAATGACGTGCTCTGGCAGGCCGAGCACTACCCTGGCGCCGCGCACTCGCTCGTCCAGGGGATACACACCGGTCCACACGGCGCCCAGCCCCTTGGAGTGAATGGCGAGGAGCAGATTCTGGGTCAGAGCCGAGCAGTCCTGTACCCAAAAACCGGGAAACCTCTCGTGGCTGGTGTCTCCGCAGATCATGACGCCGGCCGGCGCGACTTTGGCCGCCCCTCCGTAGGGATTGATGCGCGAAAGGTTGTCGAGGGTTTGTCGGTCATCGATGAGCACGAGCTGCCATGGCTGCTGGTTTCCTGCGCTCGGCGCGTACATGGCGACGCCCACGAGCTCGGAGAGCACTTCTCGAGGCACGGGCACAGGTTCAAAAGCGCGAACGCTGCGTCGAGTGCGGATGGCAACGATAGCTTCCATGGCAGGTCACTCCTTTGCCGGTCATTTTTCCCCTGCGTTTGTCGTGTAGAAGTATGTCCCAGCTGCCCTTTCCCACAAGCCAACGCGATGGCTGGGGGCAGAATGCGGACAGACTTGCCCTTGGTCGTCCCTGTCGCGTAACTTGGCAGGACCATGGATTTACAAATGCACCACCCATTGCACTGCTGTGCCCTCATCCTCGCAACCTCGCTGGGCGCCGCCTGCTTCGAGCAAGGGCCGCGACCGTCGCAGAACCTGCCCGAGAAGGCCGTGTCCAAGCCGGTCCTCGCCCCTGTGCTGGACAAAGCCGCTGCGCCTTTGCCGCGTCCTTCTGCACAGCGAATCGTCGTGGTGCTCGTCGATACCCTGAGGGCTGACGGGTTGGGCTGTTACGGGTATGCAAAGCCCACCTCGCCGACCATCGACCGTTTGGCGCAGCAAGGTGTGCTGTTCGAGCGCGCCCACGCGGCCTCTCCCTGGACTGCACCGTCGTTCGGCTCGATCTTTACCGGGGTATCCCCGACAGTGCACGGCGCTGGAGAAATGCTCGCCAAGGGCTCGGAGAAAGGCGACACGCTGTTCGGCGTGACCGTGGGCGGCATTCGCTCCTCGCTGCCGACCTTGCCGGAGTTGATGAAAGAGAAAATGACCACCGCGGGGTTCGTTACAAACGCCTTTGTCTCGGAAACTCTTGGGTTTGCCCGGGGATTTGCCCACTTTGACCACAAAAATGCGGCCCTGCGTCGCTACCGCACGGCCGACCAGGTGACCGATGCGGCGCTTTTGTGGCTCAAAGAGCACGGTCACGAGCGCTACTTCCTGTTTCTGCACTATTTTGATCCGCATATTCAGTACGGACCTCCGACTCAATATTCAGAGCAATTTGCTGGCCCGCGTCCAAGGCGCATCGCTGTTCCGTTCATCGACCATGACGCAGCGCGGGAGGGCCATTTCAAACCCACGGAGGAAGAGAAGGCGTTCATCCGCGGACTGTACGACGGCGAGGTGCGGTTCGTGGACGACCAGATTGCGCGCATCGTCGAGGCCGTCCTGAACGGCTCGGAAGAGGAGCCTTGGATCGTCGTCCTGTCGGACCACGGCGAGGAGCACTTCGACCACGGCAGCTTCGAGCATGGCCACAGATATGAGGAAGAAGTCACCCGCGTGCCGCTCATCGTGCGTGCGCCCGGAGGCAAATGGCGCGCTGGCCAAAAGGTTTCGACTTCCGTTCGCCATGTGGACGTTCCTCCAACGCTGCTCGAGCTCGTCGGCGCGACGAGCCCTTCCCACTTCGAGGGTCGCAGCCTCGTGTCGCTGATGGAGGGCAGGGACGAGTCGCCGCGGAAGGCGTACATGGAGTTCAACCTGTTTTGGGGCCAGCAGGTTGCCCTGTTCGATGGCCGCTTTAAAATCGTCTACGATTTGAGGCGCAAGTCGAGCTTTCTTTACGACCTCGAAAAAGACCCCGGCGAGACCCAAAAGCTCGGCAAAGAGCACGAACGTCACGCAGAGCTGCTCGGCGAGCTCCTCACCCTTCGAGAGGATCTCGCGGCAAAGGCACGACAGCGGCCCAAGAACGACGCGGCGCTGTCGCCCGAGGCGGCAAAAGCCCTCGAGTCGTTGGGATACATTAAGAATAAATAGACAATGCCAGTTGTCCTGGGGCGCATCGCCGACATACGTTGTTCGAGCGTTGGCGAGGCGCTTTGCCAGGAGTGCCAATGATCTTCGAACCAACCAAGAGAGCCTGCTCAGCTCCTCAATTTCACTGGGAAACGGGTCATTTGAAAAAAAAGAATGCGCGGTGGGTGCTATTTTAAAGAGAGTGAATATTTTTAATGAGAGAAGAATTTGATTTCGTGTGAATGGCGGCGTGTGGTGAGGCGTCCTATTAACCGAGAGGCGACAGGCGAGAGACGTTGCGTTCGCCTCGGGTGTTCTGGCCGCGAGTGTGGCTAAGAATCCCCACTAGGAGGTTGTGTCATGTCGCAGTCGAAAGTCTTTTTCTTCCTTCTTGTCGCCAGCCTCGTTCTTCCAGCCTGTGCCCATTTCGTCTCGAACAGCGGCGTCGAGGCCAAGACCAAGCGCATTGCCGTGCGCGAGCGCTCCATGCAGGAGCCAGACCCGGCGAAATTCCTCACCCCGCTGCCCTGGCCGTCTGCGCGGGCAGTGACCGCGCTCATGGAAGCTCATCGGGCAAGCGTGGCCAGCTGTGTGATGCAGTCCGATTCGGAGGAGTTGCCTCTGTTCGGACACTACTCGTTGCGCTTTGTCATCGGCGAGGACGGCGTCATTCGAAAGGTCGAGGTGGCTCGCTCCAATCTGGACGATAGCCTGGTGCGGGACTGCGTGCTGGACGTCGTGCGCTCGGTTCGGTTTCCCAGCGTGCCTCAGCGCGGAGGACTCGACGCCCGCCACGTGTTCCTCTCCCTGCCGACCCGGGCCTACCTAAAGGTCAAGAAGGCGCAGTCCGAGAAGGCGCTTGCCCTCCTAGCTCCCCTTCCTGAGTGACGCTGGTTTGATGCGGGAAAAGGCGCCGGCGGAGCGGCTGCCCTAGGGGGTTGGCCTCGGGAACTCATCCGTCCAGCAGCAACACCTTCTGCGGCGCTGCGGCCCGCAGCCTCGACAGTCCGATGAGCACGAGGCGTACGAGCAACCTGCGAGCTGGGTCGGGATCCGCGTCCAGCTCCAGTCCTCCACTGGGTTCGAGCTCGAAGGCCGAGGACAAGGCGGTGATGGCGTCGTAGACGAGGGCGTCCTCGGACGACGCCACGACCCGCTCGCCAAACTCCACTGCCTCGGCATAGGAGACGGGCTCAGGGGTAGGCTCCCTGCCTGCGGCGGCGTTGGCCAGAGCGTTGAGGAGCAGCACCGAGGCCGGGGTCGCGCCTGGCAAGTTGCGGGGCGCTCGCATGGCCTCTCCCAGCATCCAGGGCAGACGCTCTGCCTCCTCGAGGAGCCGCTCGTGGGCTTGCACCTCGAGCTCGGTGGAAAACCCTGCAAGCTCTTGTTCGAGTGGAGGCAAGACGAGTGCGCTGGTGTCTGCGCCTTGGGCCAGGCCAGGCCAGGGCAAGGGAATCTGTCGGGCTAAGAGCTCCAGTGCCACATGATAGACAGGATCGAGAGCAGAGGCGGGTTGTCCGAGGCTACCCAGGCGTTTGTTCCGCAGCACTGCCGCGGCGCGACGGCCCAGGGGATACAACCTGCCGAGGGCCACAGACACGAACAAGCCCGGCACCAAGGCGCTGAGCAATCTCGTGGCTTCTCGGACGTCTCCATAGGAGCAAAGCTCGAGGCCGAGGCTCAGCAGGTTGCGGTAGTGCTTAGTCGTTCGGCGCACTGCCTCGGTGTCGTGCAGGGGCGTGCCCAGAGCAGTCACGAATTGGTTGGTAGAGACGCCCAGCTCGGCGGACAGCGAAGCTTGTCGATCCAGGCTGCCATTTTGCAACAGTTCGCCGATGACCTCATCGAAAAATTCGGCGCCTCGCAGGCATTCGCGATACAGCACCGGCAGCGCGCGATTGCCATCGAGCTCAAGCCGGGGAAACTGGACCGCGCGGGCGAGCCATTGGATCTCTTCCACCGTGCGCGGCACGAGGCTCGAGACCGCTTCTTCCCGAGGAAGAAAGCCCAGGTCCGCGAGCCGTCCGGTGCGAAAGCGATAGGCCTGTTCCTCGAGATCACTCTGCAGCTCCCAGCGCATGGCCTCGAGCTCACGATGGTACTGATCGAATGGTTGGAACAGCAGCGCGCGCCAGAGCATCCTTTCTGGCTCGCTGACGGCGTCTGGATCAGGCAACTCGACGTGGAAGAAGCCGTCTGGAGCGCTGAGCAGATCACTTTCGTCGTCGACGACCACTTCGTCGTTTCGGTTTTCGATGACGTGGATGCGGGCCTTGCGGCCGAGTAGGAGCGTGCGCAGCGATGGCTCTATTTTCCCAAGGGCCAGGATGGCATCGGGAATGCTAGACAGGGCGGCGGGACGCAGCACTTCGAGCAGGGAGTCGTAGTCCGGCGTATCCCCTTGCCAGCAGGTGATGTCCACGAGATTCTGGATTTGCTCAAAGCTGGCCAGCTTGAACAAGTCGAGACGTTTCTCGTCGTCGGCGAGGTTCCACGCTACGATCAAGTCCAGGGGTGCTAACGCTTGAACGAGCGGTCCTGGCTCGCTCATGGACTCGAGAGCTTCGAGCACGCCTTCCGCGTGGGTGTGGGAGTTGGATTGGCCAAAAAGTGTAGGAGTAAATTGCATTTCCTGTGTTGTCACAATGGGCTATTCTACAGATTCTAGGAGGGAAGGAAAGTGCAGCATAGGCAGAGTCGCAATCGACTGCTGGGCCTCCGAATAGTGCTAGCCATGGTGTTCGTGCTATTTGCGGCGAGCTTCGCAACCGCGGCTATCGCCTTCAGGGAGATCGGCCGCGGTGCAGGGGACGAGCGTTTGCACCTCGAGCTCGTTCGACGAATAGACGTGCAACCGTTGGTCTCAGCGCAGATCGGTGAAGTGGCCAGGGTCGGTCAATCCGTGGGATTGTCCCTGGATCCCGCGACCCTGATCTCGCTTCAAGCCACCGGCGAGCAGGCTGTTACCGCTTCGCTTCCCTCTCTAGCGAGCCAAGGTGCTAGCTTCGTTAGAGGAGAGAGGGAGGGGCTCGACATTCGGGTCGACCTCACGAATACGCGCCAGGTCATCCTGGAGCTCGTGGCCAAGAATACGCCTCTGGGTAGCTTGGCCGGGGTGGCGGCGCGCGCGGCTCTCTCCTTTGTCCTTCCAGAGTCTCTTCCCTTGGGCGAGAAGCTCAAAGGAGTCGAGGGACTGCTGCGGGTGGTCAGGGTCGGGGTCGAGGCGCTCGAGCGACTCGTCGTGCCTTTCGCGCTTGCTTCTGGTGTGTTTTTGGTTCTGGGATTGCTCGTGGCGTTCGATCTGAGGCTCGCGTGGGCCTTTGCCGTGCTTTTTGGCCTCGTCACAGGCGGACTGCTGCGGATTGTGCCTGCCCTCGCGCCAGAGACCTTTACGCCAGTGTCGGCTTTCTTGGCGCCGGGGTTCTATTTGTGGGCTGGTCTGTTCGCCGGGGGTGCGCTTGTGCTCGGCGCGCTCCTCGCCGCGGCTCTGGCTATTGGGCATCTGCGGCGCGACAAGGATCAGTAGCTCGTCACGACGACTTCGTTGATCGCACCGCGGCTGGCAGAGTTGCAGTTGACATTACGCCGCGCTCTGATGAGACGAACCGTATGACGCGCGTATCGCTCGTGCATCCACGGCACGTCGGAGTTGGACAGCATCACATTCACGTTCCTTTGGGCGAGCTCGTCGAACACCTGCGCGAGCTTTTCCTGGTCATTCATGTCAAAGCCGTTGCGGGCATAGGCCGTGAAATTGGCGGAGCGGCTCACGGGAATGTAGGGCGGATCGAAGTAGACGAAATCGCCGGACCGCGCGGCTTCGAGCACATGCTCGAACGGCTTGCAGGCCAGGGTAACCCCTTGGAGTGCCTTGGCGCAGGCGCGCAGGTTTTTTTCGTCGCAGAGCGTGGGCGACACATGGCGGCCGAACGGCACGTTGAACAGGCCCTTGCTGTTGACGCGATACAGGCCGTTAAAGCCCGTCTTGTTGAGGTAGATGGTGCGAGCGCAGCGGGCCGTTGGCTCGAGATTTTGTGGGTCCCACGAGCGGACTTCGTAGTAGCGGTCCTTATCGTAAACGTAATCCGCCAGCATGGCTATGAGTCCAGCCACATCGTTTTGGACGACCTCGTAACACGCCATGAGCTCGTGGTTGAGGTCCGACAGGGTGGCCTTGCCGGGTTTGACATCGAAAAATAGCGCTCCGCCTCCAACGAACGGCTCGAAATAGTGATGGAAGCCGCTGGGAAGAAGCTCTCGCAAGCGAGACACGAGCTGCCCTTTGCCTCCGACCCATTTGAGAAAGGGACGGGGGAGGATCGCTGCAACGCCACGGACGCTCTTCGCCTTGTCTGAACCAACGGACTTTCCGGTTGTCATGAAAGACCCTCATTGTCGCAGCGAGGTCGAAGGACCACTTCGGTGCGCACCGAGGCCGACAGCGCGAACGACTCACCGAGAGCCAGCGCGAGCAACTCGGAGACCCTGGCGCCGCCGGAGCCGGGCATGTCGAGGGTGAGCTCTGCTACGGTATACTCGCCCGAGGCAGGCAGGCGCAGCTCGTGCGCGGGGATTTCTTTGACTCTAGCTTCGAGCAGGAACGGTCTCAAGTCGACGATCTTGGTCTGCCCGCCCTTTCTTCGCTCTATCGGCAGGGCAGGCGCTAAGAGCAGAGACGAAAGGGCAGCCTCCACTGTGGAGCGCTGCGCCGCCACGACGGCGGCATATCGGCCGGCTCGAACCATTCGGCAGAGAAACGGGGTCCCGCTCGGGGGAATCTCGGCGCGAACGACCTCCATGTCCTGCGGCAGGGCTCGGTTGAGCCTTGCGGTGATCTCTTCGGCAGGGGGCGGACTGAGCAGGTGTACCTCCCAGGGATCGGCGAGGGCTGCCATGCCCATGGGCAACGGCGGACACGAGGACATCCGCGGTTTGGGATGAAACCCCTGACTGTAAACCACCTCCAGGGCGGCGCGCCTCAAGGCTCGCATGAGATGACGCTGGGTGTCGAGGTGGCCGACGAAGGCCTGGCGGCTCCACTTGGCGAGCCAGAAGAGCACCCGGGTGTCTTGACCTTGCTGGGGCGCTAGCACCTTGGGCCGCGGCTTGCCCTTGGGTCGCGGCCCGGCAGGACGCAGAGCCAAAGCCTCCGCCTGTGTCGGCTTGTCGTTTCTCAACGGAACGTCGGAGCGTTTGCAGTCGAGCCCACAGGCGTGGCAGACGAATCGCTCCGCGCCGTCGGCAGCGAGAACACGGCCGCAGGGCTCGGTGAGCTCTCCGAGTTGGGCTCTCTCCCATTCCCTGTCCAGAAACCGAGCCTCGACACCGGCGCGCAGATGATCCCAGGGCGTCCGGCTGCCCCGGGGAATCGCAGCGAGGTAGGTCGCTGTGTCCACTTCGCGAAGAGCCTCTGTCCAGGCCTTCTCTTTGAACTGTTCGGTCCAGCCGTCGAATCTCGCTCCGAGGTCCACGGCTCGTTCCAGCGCGGCAAACAGCGACCGATCGCCGCGGCACAACACGCCTTCGAGGATCGAGAGCCGTGGATCGTGGATCTTCAGCTCCAGCCGTTTGTCGCGACATAAACGATGCAGGATGTCGTGACACCGCTCTATTTTCGCGCCATCGATCATCGCTTCGCCCGACAGGGGCGTGAACGGCTTGGGCACGAAGGTCGAAGCCGACACAGCCACCTCAGGCTTCTTGCGGTGCAGAATTCCCCTGCCCACCTGCTGCACCTTGGTGCCCAACTCAACGATGGCTTCGAGGTCGGCGTCGGTCTCGCCGGGAAGACCGATCATGAAGTACAGCTTGATGCGGTGGAACCCGTGGGCAAAGAAGCGGGCCGCTGCACCGAGCAGGTCTTTTTCGGTGACATTTTTGTTGATGGCGTTGCGCAGTCTCTGACTGCCAGCCTCGGGGGCCAAGGTCACACCGCTGCGGCGCAGACGGCCCAGCACCTCCACGAGCTCTTCGGAAAGCCCGTAGGCCCGCAGCGAGGGCACCGAAAATGAGACTCGACGGCTGGTGTAGTCTTCGCCGAGACCTCTCAAGAGGGCAGCGATTCCCGAATGATCCGCGGTGGACAGCGACGCGAGAGAGATCTCGTCGAACCCGAGGCCGCAAACAGCCCGCTCCACGGCCGACCGACAGGCCTGTTCCGAGCGCTCGCGGACCGGGCGATACATGTAGCCGGCTTGGCAGAAGCGGCAGCCACAGGCACACCCTCGGCCGATTTCCAAGCTGTAGCGGTCGAACACGGCCTCCACGGTGGGCACTGGCCCCAAGCCGCACGGCGCAGATTCGAGATTGGCCACGACCGCGCGGGTGGCGATCGGCCGGTCGTGTTGCACCACCGCTCGACGGCTGTCGGAGTTGAAGACTGTCGTCAGGGTCGCAAGGGGAGCGCAGAACGGGAGCTTCGATAATTCCGCGACAGTCGCTTGGCGATCATGGCCGCTTTGTTTGCAGCTTGCCACGACTTCCAGGACCTGTAGCAGAGCCTCTTCGCCGTCGCCGAGCACCGCGATGTCGACGGCCGGCGCAAGGGGCTCGCAGTGCATGGCGAGTGGGCCTCCCACGAGTACGATGGGATCGCCGTCGCGCCTATCTCGCGCGCGTCGCGGGATGCGGCCAAGGTCGAGCATGGCGAGGACGTTGGTGTAGGTGAGCTCGTATTGGAGCGAGAACCCCACGAGGTCGAATTCTCGCAGCGGCCGGCTCGATTCGAGGGCCAAGAGCGGCAGGTTCGCTCTGCGCAGCGCTGCCTCCATGTCCGGCCAGGGCATGAAAGCCCTCTCCACTCCGAATCGGGCAGAACGCGCCACGGTTTCGTACAACACCGACAAGCCCATGTGGCTCATGCCGATTTCGTAGAGGTCTGGGAAGGCGAGGACGACGTTCGCCAAAGCGCTTTCGCGAGGGCGTGCGGCGCCGAACTCGCCGCCGACGTACCGCCCGGGGCGTTCGACTTCGTGAAGGATGCTGGCATAGGGGTGGGCGAACATGGTGGCTGACCCTAGATGATTTGCGGCATGCAAATCAATGATTTGTGAAGGGAGGTCGTCGTCTAGGGCATGGATTCGAGCTCTAGGTCGACCTTGTGGCCTGTGCTGCGGCGCAATACGGTGTAGAGAATCGGAATAAGAAATAGTGTAAAGAACGTGGAAACCGTCAGGCCGCCGACCACGGCTCGCGCCAGTGGCACGTTGGACTCGCTGCCCTCGCCGATGCCGATGGCCATGGGCAATAGGCCGAGCAGCGTGCACAGGGTGGTCATGAGGATCGGCCGCAGCCGCACTCGCCCGGCTTCGACCGCCGCGTCGACCGCTGATTTGCCCTGCGCTTGCTGCGCGCCGGCGAAGTCTACGAGCAGAATGCCATTGGAGACCACAATGCCAACCATCATGATGATTCCCATGAACGCGTTCACCGACAGGGGGGTGTCTGTCAGGTAGAGCGTCCAGACCACGCCGATGAGGCCCATGGGCACGGAAAACATCACGATGAACGGCTCGCGCAAGGAGCGGAACTGCGTGGCGAGAGCCATGTAGACGAGCATGAGCGCTAGCCCCAAGGCGACGAAGAGATCGCGGAACGAGTCCTTCTGTTGGGCGCGCTCTCCTGCGAGCCGAACCGAAAACCCCTCGGGCAAGGAGAGCTCGCCGAGCTTCTGTTCGATATCAAAGGCCACTTCTCCGGAGGACCGGCCGCGCACGTTGGCGGTCACGTGCACGATGCGCTCTTGGTACTTGCGATCGATTTGCACCGGGCCGGCGGACGAGTGGATCTGGGCCACGGTGCGCAGCGCCACGAGGGCTCCGTTTCGCGTGGCGATCGGGACGTCCTCGAGATCCGACAGGGAGGCGCGATCTCGGTCCTGCATGCGGACGACCACGCTGTACTCCCGGCCCGAAACCGGATCGGTGAAGATGCCGGGAATGTTGACGCTGCCCGCTACCGAGGTGAGCACGGTCTGTGCGACTTCGCGGGTGGTCATACCGAGGGTTGCGACGAGCTCCCGGTCGATGGCGACGTCGAGCTGTGGGTAGTTGTCCTCGCGGCTAACGCGAACGTCTACCGCACCAGGAGTGGAGTCGACCAAAGCCCGCACCTGCCCGCTGAGCGCGCTGGCCGCGTCGAGGTCATATCCGGCGATTTCGACGTCGATTTGCGCCTCGCTGCCGAAATTGACGATGCGCTGCACGATCCCGCCTGTGTCGAACAGCACCAGCCAGCCGGGCAGCTTACCGGCGAGCTTTTCCCTCACTCGATCCGCCGCCTGGCGATCGGTGAACGTCCGCTTTTCCGGAGCCACGAGTCGCACTCGCAGGTTCGCCGCGTGGGGGCCGGAGTTTCCGCTCCAGATCGCGCCCATGCCGGACTGACGCACGCCGACGTCCGCCAGCACCGAAATGATATGCTCGTCGCCCAGCGCGTCGCGCACCGCCTGTTCGATGAGCCCAACCTTCTGCTCCGTCACTTCGACGCGCGTCCCGATAGGAGCCTTGGCGATGATGGAAAATTGGCTCTCGTCGGTTTGGGGAAAAAACTCCGAGCCCAGGAGGGGAAACAGCATCATCGATCCCAAGAAAGCCACGAGCATCAGCACGGCCGTGATGGCTCTGTGATGCAAGACGACGCGCAGTATGCGGCTGTAGCCCTGGTCCAGGGCTTCGAAGAAAAGGCGCCAGCGGCCGAGGATGCGTTCGCGCAAACGCGGAGAGGTCGCGCTGTGGTCGATGTCGGCGCGCACGAATCGCAGAGTGAGAGGAGGCACCACGGCCATGGCCGCGAAATAAGAGGCCGTAAGCCCAAAGACGATGGTGAGGGTGAGCGGGATGAACAGGAGCTTGGCGATACCGGCGAGGAACACGACGGGAAAGAACACCGCGATGGTCGCAATGGTCGAGGCGAGCACGGGCATGGCCACCTCGCGGGTTCCGTCGAGGGCGGCTTGAACGGCGCTGCTTCCCCTGGAGCGGTGGCGGAAGATATTCTCTAACACCACGATCGAATCGTCCACGAGCCGTCCCACGGCTAGGGCTAGCCCTCCGAGGGTAAACGTGTTGAGACTCTGGCCGCCGACAAAGTAGATGAGGAAGAAGGTCACTAGAATCGATAATGGAATCGACAAAGCTATCACCACCGTGGAACGGAAGGTGCGCAGGAATAAGAAAATGACCGCAATGGCGAGCACCGCGCCGATGAGCGCTTCTTTCACCAAGCTGCCGATCGAATTGCGGATGTAGGTCGACTGGTCGAACGTCGGTGTGATTTTGACCCCAAGGGGAATGTTGCGCAGCCGCGGTAGCTCGGCGAGCACCCGGTCGACCACATCGATGGTGTTGGCCCCTGGCTGCTTACGGATGTACAGCGCTACGCCGGGCTTGCCGGCCACGCGAACCACGTTGGTTCGGTCCTCAGCGCCGTCCTCCACTGTGGCCACGTCTCGGACGAACACCGGCGCGGCGTTCTCCCGGCCGGTGCGCACGACGATCTCGCCGAAGTGCTCGACAACTTCTACCTGCGTGTCGTTGAACACATTGTAGTCCACGTCGCCGACTCGCAGCCTTCCGGACGGCAAAAGGAAGTTCGATTGAGTCAGGGCGCTCACCACGTCGCTCGCCGACAGTCCACGGGCCGCGAGAGACTCGCGATCGGTGAGCACGTTGATCTGGCGTATGGCGCCGCCGCTGATGCTCGCTGTGGCCACGCCCGGGACATGCTCGATCTGGGGCTCGATGACGTTGTAGGCCAGGTCGTAGAGCTCGCGATCGTCGAGCCCCTCTCCCGACACCGTGAGAGCCAGAACCGAGAAATTAGACAGATCGAGCTTCACGACGAATGGCGATTGTGTGCCGGCCGGAAGACGACTCATGATCTGCTGCACGCGCTGAATGCAGTCGGCCGCGCCCGTGTTGACGTCGGCGCCCCAGCTGAAGGTGGCGCGGATCACGCCAATGCCTTGCCGCGAGGTGCTCTCGATGTAGCTCACGCCAGGGACAGAGGCCACCGCGCGTTCGATCTCGCGGGTGATGGAGGCCTCGACGTCGCGGGGGCCGGCGCCTGGGTAGACGACGCCAACGATGACCACAGGTAGAGTGATGTTGGGGAACAGGTCCACCGGGATGCGCGTGAGGGAGATATAGCCCAGCACGCACACGGCCACGGCGAGCATGAGGACGGCCACGGGGTTCTTGAGCGCGGCGCGGGTCAGCATCGAATGCCTCGTCGTGCTCGGGCGCGGGCCTGCGTCATTTTTGGGCCTCGCTTTTCATCGCAGGAGCCGGTGCCTTCCCCGGGGCGCCGGTGGCACTCACTGGGCCGCCGTCCCGCACCAGATCGCGACCCGCGGTGACGATCACATCTCCGGGAGCAAGGCCTTCTCTTACCTCGATCCGTCCATCCGCGAGCAGACGCCCGAGCTTCACCTCGACGCGATGGGCCATTCCCTGTTTGACCACGAACACCGAGGCCGAGCTGCCTCGACGGGCAACGGCCAAGGGCGGCACGAGGATGGTGCCGGTCAAGCGCTCGATGGCGATCTGCGCTCTGCCGAACATCCCGGGCCGCAGCAGCTCTTCCGGGTTAGGGAATATCATTTCCACTTCCAAGGTGCGCGTTGCCGGATCGAGGGATGGTGCGAGCCGGGAAATTTCCCCTGTAAAATGGCGCTCGGAAAAACCCTCGACGGCCAGAGAGACGGGCATGCCGACGACGAGGCTGGGCACATCGGCCTGCGGCACAGAGGCGATGGCCTTGATGCGGTCGAGGGCGCCGAGCACGAACAACGATGGGCCCTGAGGGCTGACGAGGGTGCCAACGTCTACGCCGCGCTTCAGAATGGTGCCGGAGAACGGCGCGGTGATGTCCGCGTAGCCGATGCGCGTGCGGGACAGTCCCACGGCAGCCTCGGCCGCCACGAGCTGGGCCTGCGTCACGCGGACCGCGGTCTGCGCGGCCTCGGCCTCGGATTTGCTAATGAACTTACGCTGCAAAAGCTGCTGAGATCTCGTGGCGCTCTCCTGGGCGTTCTCCATGGAGGCCCGGGCGGCCTCGAGTTGAGCTGTGGACTGTCGTTGCTGATCCGAGAGCTCGCCGCGCTCGATCAGCGCGAGCCTGTCGCCCTTGTGCACGAGGTCGCCGCGATCGACGCGCCAGGACAGGACATATCCCGAGGTGCGCGCCAGGATGTTCGTCTGTTCTGCAGGCAGAAGGCTCACGAGATACGAGCGTGTGATGTCGACATCTTCTTGAGCCACGGTCGACGCTCCCACCTGCGGCACTCGCTTGGACGGGGCAGCCTCTTGGGGGTCCTTGCCGCAGCCGAGAATGATCAAGGGGATTGCGAGAATCGCCAGCACCTCGAGACCAGGGCCACTTTCACGGAAAAAATGGGACGCCGGCGTCATATCACGGACTCTCCTTTGCGCTCTGAGATGAAGCCACGCGTCCCAGGGCCCTGCGCCACGTGGCGTAGGCCACGGCCAGGTCGAGGCGAGCGCGCACGGTCTCGGCTTCGGCGTTTGCCGCGAAGGTCTGAGAGTCGAGCAGCTCCATGTAGTTGCCGGCGCCGGCCTCGTAGCGACCCTCGGCGAGCTGCACGGCCTCTTGGGCCGCTTCGAGCGTCGAGCTCACCGGCTGCATGCGCGTCACGGCGTCGGTGAGCCTTGCCGCGGCTCTTTGAACGTCGAGCCACACAGCGAGGCCCAACTGCTCGAGAGAGGCCGCGAGAACGCGCCGGTATGCCCTGGCCTCGCGCTCCAAATGAAACGTCGACAGGCCGGCGAAGATGGGCACTGTCAGCAGCACCCCCGCGGTCCAGTTCCACGCCATGTCATCGAACGCCACACCGCCTTCGGTCACCGAGGCTCCGAAGCCGAGCGTGGGGAAATGGCCTGCGCGCCGGGCGGCGATGAGCGCGTCCTGGGCGGCGAGTTGAGCCATGAGCTGATGCCTTTCGGGCCGGGTCGAAAGAGCCTCTTCCACGGCGGCTTCCGCGTTCGTCGGCGCCTGCTCCGGGGGGGCTGCCGGCGGTTGTTCGACCGTGAAGTCGAGGGAGTCCCGGGTGCCGATGGCGGCGAGCAAGGAGGCCTTGGACACGAGCAGGGTGTCTTGCGCCAAGAGCTGGGCTGCCTGCGCATTGTGAAGCTCCGCCTTGGTGCGCACGACGTCGATTCGCGGCCTGGCGCCGGCGTCGAACAACCCTTGCGCACGCTCGGCGTAGCGCTGCGCTACCTGCGTGGAACGCTCGGCGACTCCCACCATCTCTTGGGCGGCAAGCACGGCGTAATAGCTCGTTACGACCTGATGCCACGAGGCGAGCTCGGTGGTCTCGAGCGCGGCGCGGGCTGCCTTGGTGCCGGCCTTGGACAGGTCGACGGTGTGCTTGGTCCGGCCGAAGTCCCAGATGGTCTGCTGCAGGTTGAGCGCGAAGTTGTACGAGTTGTACGACTCTCCCGAAAGGCTACTGCCTGAAGGCACGGTCGTCGCGCCAGGCCGCGGCACGGTGTTGCCCGTCTGGCGATTGTACGCGGCCGTGGCACTGAGGCTCGGCAGGTACGGGCTCATTGCGACTGCCTCGCGCTCGCTTGCCGCGTCCACTCCGGCCTGCGCTCCGCGAACCGAGGGGTTGTGTTGCTGGGCGCGGCGGAGGGCTTCGTCGAGGGTCAGGAGCCTGGGGCCGGCGTCCAAAGAGGCTGGGGCCAGTGCAACGCAGAGCGCAAGAGTGAGAATACGCAGCACGTGAGGCCTCTTTCCGGCGGGCTCTTCAAACCGCCAAACGCAAAACGTTCCGACTGAATTCCAAACCGCGAGGTCTGTCAAGCAGGTGCAGGCCCAACGGCACCGTGATATAGCCTTGGGCCATGACAGGAGCATCCCAGAAGGCCAAGGATCCCACCGACACGCCGATGATGAGGCAGTACCTTGCGGCCAAGGACCAGTACCGCGACGCGCTCCTGTTCTACCGCATGGGAGACTTCTACGAGATGTTCTTCGAGGATGCGGTCGTAGCGGCCGCGGCTCTCGACCTTACGCTCACGAGCCGCAACAAGAACGACCCAGACCCCATTCCCATGTGCGGCGTTCCGCACCACGCGGCCGTATCCTATATCAGCCGCCTCATCGAGAAGGGGTTCAAGGTCGCGGTGTGCGAGCAGATGGAGGATCCGGCCAAGGCCCGGGGACTCGTGAAGCGCGAAGTCGTGCGGCTCATCACCCCTGGCGTCGTGCTCGACGAGGAGAACCTCGAGGCCAAGGCCAATAATTTTCTCGCCGCAGTGATGATCTGCGGGCACGGCGCGGTGCTCGCTGCCATCGACGCGTCCACTTGCGAGTTTCGCGGAACGAGGGTCGACGGGTTGGGGAGCCTCGTGAGCGAGCTCTATCGGCTCGAGCCCCGGGAGATTCTGGCCACGCCAGAAGCCCTCGAGTCCTTGCGCGGCATCGGCGATATTCTGCCCGGGTGTTGCTTGTCCACCCTGGAGGAGGATCGCTTTACGCCGCAGGTGGCCCTTCCTGCCCTAGCTGCCCTCATCGGCCAGGAGGAGATCGAGGGCCTCGTGGCGCAGGATCCAGACCTCGCGCGGGCAGCCGGCGCCGCGGCTTTCTACGTGCAGCGCACTCGGCCAATGGGCGAGGTGCAGGTGCAGCGCTTTGTCCGCTATACGGTGTCGGACTTCCTAATCCTCGACGAGACTACGAAGAGTCACTTGGAGTTGGTGCGCACTGGCGCGGGAGAGAAAAAAGGCTCGCTCCTGTGGCTCATCGACAAGACGCGCACGGCCATGGGCGGACGCCTGCTTCGTCAGTGGATCAACTACCCCTTGTGCGACGTGGCGCGCATCAGGAGGCGCCTGGATCGCGTGGACCTGTTCTTCCGCGACTCTCGTTTCCGCTCCGACGTCGCAACCTCCTTGTCGCGCCTTTCCGACGTAGAACGCTTGGCCAGCCGCATCGGCATGGGGGTCGCGACCCCGCGCGATCTCGGCAGCTTGCGCACGAGTCTGTTGGAGCTGCCCGAGCTCGACACGTTGCTCGATTCCTGCCCAGAGCCAGATGCAGAGGAAGTCCTGGGCGGACGCCTCGATCGAGCGGAGGCGCTCGCGTCGGCGCTCGACCGTGCCCTCGTCGATGAGCCGCCAACCACTGCCAAGGACGGCGGTATCTTCCGCGAGGGGTTCGACGCCCGGCTCGACGAGCTGACATCTACCGTGCGCTCGGCCAAGGACTTCATCGCCGCCCTCGAGACCCGCGAACGGGAGCGCACGGGCATCGCCTCTCTCAAGGTCACCTACAACAGGGTCTTCGGCTATTCCATCAATGTGACCAAGGCGAACCTCAAACATGTGCCCGACGATTACGAGCGTAAACAGACCATCGCTGGGGGCGAGCGCTATGTGACCGCTGAGCTCGAAGACTGGGAGAGCCGGGTGCTTTCGGCCGACGATCGGCGCTGCGAGCTGGAGGCAGAGCTGTTCGCGTCCCTGCTTGGCCAGGTTGCGCAGCATGTGCCTCGGCTGCTCGCGCTGGGTCAAAGGCTGGCCGAGCTCGACTGTGCCCAGGGTCTCGCCGAGGTGGCGCGCGTTGCGGATTTCGTGCGGCCCGAGGTCGATGACCGAGAGATCCTCGAGCTCGAGGAGTCCCGCCATCCTCTAGTGGAGGCGTTGCAGCCGCAGACGCCGTTTGTGCCCAATGACGTGCGGCTCGACCCGGACAAGGAGCAACTGCTCATCATCACCGGGCCGAACATGGCGGGCAAGTCCACGGTCATGCGCCAGGTGGCGCTCATCGTCGTGCTCGCCCAGATGGGCTCGTTCGTGCCAGCCCGCAGGGCGCGCATAGGTGTTTGCGATCGCGTGTTCACTCGGGTGGGCGCGTCGGACAACATCGCGCGGGGAGCTTCGACTTTCATGGTCGAAATGAAGGAGACCTCGGCGATTCTGCGCCACGCCACTCGTCGTTCACTGGTTATTCTCGACGAGGTAGGACGGGGCACCAGCACCTACGACGGGCTGTCCATCGCCTGGGCAGTGGGCGAGTATCTCCACGATGTGGTGAAAGCCAGAACCCTCTTCGCCACGCACTACCACGAGCTCGTGGAGCTGGCCAAACAGCATCCCCGAGTGGTCAACCTCCATGTGGCGGCGGAGGAATACGGCGAAGATGTCGTGTTCCTCCGCAAGCTGGTCGAGGGCGGCACGAGTCACTCGTTCGGCATTGCGGTGGGTAAGATGGCCGGCCTGCCCGAGCTCGTGGTGCTGCGCGCCAAAGAGGTGCTCGCTGGACTCGAAGAGGAGCGGCCTTCGGAAAAGGCGCAGATGCCCAAGGTGGCCAAACGCGCCGCCGGCCATCCGGCCCAGCTCGACCTATTTGCCAAACAAAGGCCCAGCGAGGCCGATCGCGTGCTCAAACAGATCGATGTCGACCGTCTGACCCCCCTCGAGGCCCTCGCCTTGCTCGCGCGGCTCAAGTCCATGGTCGGGTAGGTCGTGGGTCGTGCCCGTGTGAGCCTAACCCGGCGGGCGGCTCGGCCGTTCGCCAGGCGCGATGAGGCAACCTTCCAGACACAGGGGCTTGCAGCTTCCATCGCAAGGCTCGATATGCACGATGACGTGGGCTCCTCTGAACTCTTCCCGGATGCGGCAGACGACTTCGTCGGAGATGTCGTGGGCGTTTTTAACGGTCATTTCTTCTCGCACGAGCATGTGAAATTCGACGAAGCGGTCTGAGCCGGCCTTGCGGGTGCGCAGCCTGTGGAATCCGGTGATCCGCGGTCGCAGGCTTTTCAAGTACCTTGCGATCCACAGCTCTTCTTCGCGCGGCAAGCGGTTGTCGAGCAGGCCCCCCACGGCGCTGAGGGTGAGCTTCCACGCAGTCGAGAGAATGAGCAGAGCCACGGCTATGGCGACCATCGGGTCGAGCCAGTTCACGTCGACCCCAGGCATGAGGACGCCGAGCAGCCAGATGCTGCCCAGGCCGGCCATGACGCCCACGGAGGTGTAGACGTCGGTCCGCAAGTGCCAGGCATCGGCCTCGAGAGCGATGGACTCAGTGCGCTTGGCCACCTTCATGAGCCAGGAGGAGACGCCGAGGTTCACAACCGCGGAGATGCCCATGACGAGCGTGCCCAGGCCCAGAGATCCGATGGGAGCGGGCGATAGAAGCCTGTGGATCGCTTCATATATGATCCAGCCGGCAGCGCAGAAGATGAGCAGGGCCTCGACAACGCCCGAGAGATTCTCGAACTTGCCATGGCCATAGGGGTGGGTTTCGTCGGGCGGGCGGCTGGCCGTGCGCACGGCCAGCAGGGCGATGATCGCGGCGAGCAGATCGATGCCAGAGTGGATGGCTTCGGAGATGACCGAGACCGAGCCCATGGCCACTCCCGCCGCGATCTTGAAGACGACGAGAACGATATTCGAAAGGACCGACACGATCGCGGCGTTGGACTTCGTGACCCCAGCTTCCATATCCAGCCTCCAAAGACCTATTGAGCCCAAAGAAAGACCTATTGAGCCCAAAGAAAAAACCCCGCGAGCTCGTCGCTTTGCGGGGTTTTTTGGGGCGCGTCAGGAGCGATTCGAACGCCCGACCGTCGGTTCCGTAGACCGATGCTCTATCCAACTGAGCTACTGACGCACTGCCTTGGGTGCAAAGAACGCCGTTTCGAAGGGCCGAAAGCGGAGAGGGAGGGATTCGAACCCTCGATACCCTTGTGAGGTATACACGCTTAGCAGGCGTGCGCCTTCGGCCACTCGGCCACCTCCCCATTATCATGGGGGCCAAGCCCGGTCTGGCGGAGGAGGTAGGATTCGAACCCACGGGGGCGTTAACCCCAACGGTTTTCAAGACCGCCGCCTTAGACCTCTCGGCCACTCCTCCGGCTTTCGAAACAGCAAAAAAACATTTGGTCCCAGGGACCAGGCGCGCAATTTAGCGGCAGGCCAGCGACCCTGTCAAGCTTCTAGTCGCCCTCGTTTGTGCTTTTTGCGGCTGGCTTGGTCGTGGACCAGGCGCGTAGCGCAAAAGGCCCTGGAATTCCGAAGGCAGACACCGCGTGCTGCGGATGGAGCTCGCTTCGGAACAACGCCTCGAGCTTGCGTTCGCTGCCAACGCAATCCGGGCAACGCGGTTCATGGGCGGTTTTTGGGAAACAGGGGAGGCGGCAGGGCTATGGAGGCCCGCGCCTCACCTTCGAGGTCGTCGGAAAACGGTTTGGAAGCGCGGTACATTTGGGCGTACAGATGTGCCGAAATGACATGGGCGATGAAGAAGCCGACAAATATCACGAGCACCGCGGCAGCGAAAACCACGTAGATGACATGGCCCATGAAGATCCCGAGGTATACGCCTACCAGCAGCACACCGGCGCAAAACACGGAAATCGCGTAGAACAGGAGAGACAACGCCCAGGCCGAGGTGTAGCGCACGGCGTTCTCTCGAATGAACGAGACGATGCGCGGCAAGTCGAAAGCGGCTTTGGGCTGGCGGATCACGATGAGCCGCAGCACTGCGGCCGGCGCCAAGAAGCCGCCGATGGCAGCCAGCGCGGGCCCGGCGATGTAGAAAGACAGGTCCAGGTGCATGGCGTTGTCCGGAGATAGGATCGCGGCCTTGACCGTAAGTAGCAAGAAGAACGGGAGGTGGTATGCGAGCACCACCATGAGCGGCGAGACTCCCTCGCTGAACAGGGTGCGAAGGTCTTTCCACTGGGGAAGCGCGGCATCTCGTCCTTCGAGAGCGTTGCAAAGGACGCGCACGACGTAGCCGGCGACGACAAAGCCAAAGAAGACCGTGGGGAACAGTAGCGTCAGTAAGCCGCCGACCAGCAGCTTGGGAGCGGCGTCTTGCGCCTTGAAGGCGAACGAAAGGCTCCGACCGAGGTTCATGTCTCCTCTACCCTATCTCGAACGCGTTCGATGGACATCTGAAAAGAAAAATAGCACAGGTTCGGCGTTCCTGTCGAAGAACTTGCCCACACGGCCGGTTGTGACACTAAAGGAGCGCAGGCGATGCCGAACCGACTCTTGTCCTATGTCGCCGTAGCCGGCCCGCATGAGCAGGCCGCTGACTTTGTGGCGCTCTAGAGGGGGTCGTATTCCGGGCCGTGACAGGGACGCGACGCGCTCGACGACGCCCGTGGGACCCTCGGCGCTCGGGTGAGGTGCGATGAGCCAACCACCGGGCCGCAGCAAAGCGCGAAGCGCGCGAACGAGCGCAAAGGCATCGGGCCGTCGCGGCAGGCCGTGCTCGACGATGGCGAAATCCAGGCTCGCAGGGGCCAGGGGTAGGCGATCGAGGTCGGCCTCGAGGAGTATCGGGCGGGAGAGTCCCCGCTCCTTTGCGTGCCAAGAGGTCCTGCGCAGCGCCAAGAAGCGATCCGACAAGACGAACACCCTATGGCCAGCAGCCGCAAGCTCGAGTGCGAGGAGCGAGGGACGGCGCACGAGCAAGGCGATGGCTGCGCTTTTGGGCGTGGCCTTTGCGCGGACCACGGAGAGAACCCGCTTGTCCAGCTCAATCATGGGAGGGCTTGTCTTCGTTGAGAACGCGGACCTCGCACTTCTCGACGTGCCGAGCGTCCGAGGCGAGCACGGTGATGATCGCGCTATCGGTCTGCACCACCGTACCCTTTTCTGGGATGGCGCCGTGATGGGCAATGACGAAGCCGCCCAGAGACTCGTATTCTCCGGTGTCAGGGAGCATGACGCCGATTTCGTCGCGCAGATCATAGATGCTGATGCGCGCGTCCACCTGCCAAGCGCTCTCCTCGATCTTGCGGATAAACGTGATGTCCGCTTCGTCGTCGTATTCGTCGCGAATGTCGCCTACGAGCTCTTCGATGATATCTTCGAGCGTGATGAGACCGGCAGTGCCGCCAAATTCGTCGACGACGATGGCCATGTGCTGACCCTTGCGCTTCATCATGGCGAGTAGATCGCTGACCTTCTGGGTATCAGGCGCGAAGATCGGCTTGCGCACGAGGGTCTCGATGGACGCTGGAATCCTATCCTTGGCCCTTGTGTGGCATTTGAGCAGATCCTTGGCGTAGAGCAGGCCCGCGACATCGTCGAGATTGCCTCGGTAGACCGGGATGCGGGAGTGGCCGTGGTCGATGATCGCCTTGACGGCATCCGTGAACGAAGTCGCGATGTCGATGCCGAAGATGGCTGTGCGTGGAATCATCACCTCTTTGACCAGGGTTTCGGGGAACTCCACGGCCGAGCGCAGCAGCTCGCCCTGTTCTTTTTCCTCAAAGACCTGATTATCGAAGCCCAGCCGGATGTGGTACCCGATTTCGTCCTCGGTGACCTTGGGCTCCATGATTCCAGCGCCGCGGTTGCCGAGCAAGAGCAAGGGAATGCGCGACAGGGGCCAGGCAATCGGATACAGGAGCTTTTCCACCAACCAGACGACTCGCAGCATGGGGACGGCCAGGGTTTCCCACATCTGCAGGGCGATGCTCTTGGGCGTGATCTCGCCGAAGATGAGAAGGATCAGGGTCAGACCGAAGACGCTGACCGCCTCGGCGTACTGCGGTAGGAAGTGCAGGGCGACTCGATAACCGAGGATGGACACGATGATGTTGACGATGTTGTTGCCCACGAGCAGGGCAGAGACGATGCGGCGCTTGTGGGCGAGCCAGAATTCGAGCAGTCCCCACTTTCGGGGATCGGTCTCGATGAGATGGCGGGCCTTGTTGTCTGGAAATCTCGTCAGCGCCGTTTCTGCGCCTGAGAAAAAGGCACTGCCGAAAAGGCAAAGGAGTATCCCCAGCATTTCTTTCCAGGGAGTATTTGGGTCGGGCAGGTTCATTTCTGGTTCGTCATGACCTCGTCAGGAGTGGAGGCGGCTCTCGAGCTCGGCAGTGCGGATGGCCACCGCCGCCTGGGCTGCAAAGCTCGTGAACAGGTCCAAGTCTTCTTCGTCGAAGGCTTCGACCTCGGTGCTCTCGGCATCGAGCACGCCGAACAGCTCGCCGAACACCCGCAGCGGCGCCGCCATCTCTGAACGGCTCCCTCGGACGCCAGGAACGTACCGCGGATCTTTTGACGTGTCGGTGACGAGGATAGGTATCCCCATGGCCGCGACATGTCCAGTGATGCCTTCTCCCATGGCGAGAGTTTGCGGCGCATCTGGGTCGTACCCGATGGCGGCGCGCAACTTGAGCTCTTTGGTTTTTTCATCGAGAAGCAGGAGCGCCACATGCGTCAGCTCGAAGGCCTCGGCGCAAAGGCGCAGGAGCTCATCGAGCAGCTCGTCGATGGACAGTCGCCTCGTCAGAGACCGAACCACCCGATGGAGAAGATCCAGCCGTCGGGCGCGGTCGTCGAGCTTGCGCAATTCGGCGGCGGTGGATTCGCGCAGCGCGGCCTCTGAGAGCGCCGAAGACAAGAGATCGGAAAAATTGGCGAGCAGGCGCAAATCGGCGCGGGAGAACGGTTCGCCGCGGCGACCCACATGCAGAAGGGAGACGGGCTCGCCGTGCTCGCGGAGCGGCGCGGCCATTTCGGCGCAGTCGTCATCCGATGCAGCAGAAGGCGAAAGGCTCGACCTGGTGGGTTCGTTGCCGCGCATGGCCCGACCGGCGACGCCTTCGCCGAGTGTGATGCTGGTGGCCTGCTCTCCGAACAGCGGCCGACCGGCCGTGAGCACGAGGGCTCCAGAGGCTGGTTCCAATCGATAGATGGCACCTTCGGGCCAAGACATGGTTTCGGCCAGTGCCGTCAGAGCGGCCTCGCAGACCTCCTCCCGAGAACCAAAGTGGCCGATGCGCCTGCCAACGCTGATGTGCAGCCGCGACTCGAGATCTACGCGCTGCCTCGCGGCTCTCTCGGCTAGGAGATTCTCCTCGCATTCTGAGGAGCCGATGGCGGCTGACGCGTAGGAGGCGACCACTCGGAGCAGCGCGACATCCTCGCTGTCGAACGCTCCGGCCACAGGGCTCTCCAGGTCGATGACGCCCACCACCTCATCGCCCCGCAGGATGGGCACCACGAGCTCGGATCGACCGGCCTTGATGCCCTTGACGTAGCGAGGATCGGAGGTCACATCCGCGATGTTCACCGGCTCTGCGTGCCTGACGGCGTAGCCAGTGGCGCCCTGGGTGACGGGGATGCGCAAGCCGACCACGTCGCCATAGCCATAGGCCGAGATCACCTCCAGCTCTTCGAGCTCGGCGTCGAGGAGCAGCACCGCGGTCTGGCTGTAGTTGAGGTGCCGAGCCACCATGTCGACCACCTGTTGCATGGCGGATTCGAGGGTCTGCCTCTCCACGAGTGTTTGGCCCACATTGTGAATGAGCTCGTATCTATCGGAGCGGGCCTTGAGCTCAATGAGGCGGGCGCGCGCGTCTTCCCGTTCAGCAGAGCACGACAGGAGCGCCGAGCCATGGCCAGAAAGCAGGGAAAGAATCTGTTGATCGTCGTCCGAAAACGGCTCCCCCAGGGCGCGATTCAAAGCGAGAATGCCGAGCAGCTTGCCTTCGAACTGCAGGGGAAACGCGAGCAGGGCTCCGTCCCCATCCACCTGCGCCACGGAGCGCGTATCGAGGCTGGTGTTCTCCACTCGAACAGTGGCGCGATGCACCGCAGACCAGCCGAGAAGCCCGCGTTCAGGAGCGAGCGTCGGAGGGCCGGACATGGATCCCTCTGACGACGCGAGAAGCAGTTGCTCTCCGCCGGTGGCGAGAAAGAGCCGCACGCCGTCGCCACCGACAAGCTCGAGGGCAAGCGTCGCGAGCCGCGCAGCCTCCTCCTCGGTGCGCGCCGTGGAGTTGAGACGTTTGCATGCTTCGTCGAGCTTGCGAATTCTGCTGTCGAGCCCGCTCACTTGTACTCCGTTGGTTCTCCGCCGAGGCCTTCGGCAGTCTTCGCTTTACCTGGATCAAAAACCATGGCCACTGCTTCGGACCTCATTGGCTGGAGCTGGTTGCCGTCGTGTCGCCATTGACGTTATACACTTCATGGCGGGAAAATAGCTCCACCAAGTCTTTGTCGACGTGATGGTCGCGGGCCTCCATGGTCAAGATGTCTAGGGCGCGCTCCGCAGATACAGCCTTTTTGTACGGGCGATCGGCGGCAGTGAGAGCATCGTAGATGTCGGCTACGGTCATGATGCGGCTCTCGAGAGGGATTTGCTCCTCTGTGAGCCGGGCCGGGTAGCCGCTGCCGTTGAGCTTTTCGTGGTGCGCCCCGGCGATCTTCGTGACGTTGGAGAGGCTCCTGGGCCAGGGGATCTGTTCGAGGAACGCGATG
>JALOQD010000221.1 GCA_025453525.1 Myxococcota bacterium | reverse complement strand
TACTGGATCGATGCGGCCAAGGCTGGCACGAAGAGTCTCGATGAGGACATGACGACGCAGGAGCTCGAGCGCGGTGGCTGCGCCAAGGTGCGTCTCTATTTCACCCATCGGTTCGACCGCAGCTCGGACCAGGGCCGAGTGAGCCTCCAGGTGGACGGCGGCTCATGGAAGACCCTGCAAAACTACGTGGTCGACGATTCCGGCAGCGAAAGCATCGACCTTACCTCGGCCCTCGGCAGCGGCAAGAAATTTCGCATCCAGTTCAACTACGAGGGCGTGGGCACCAACTACTGGCGGGTCGACGATGTTCTCGTCGTGGGAACCGCTTCACAATGAGGGCTGCTTAGAGCCTATCCCAGTAGGCCGGACCGAGCGCGGCGGTCGAGGCACGAGCGGAGCAAGGCGCGACGACAAGTCTTACTGGTGGTAAGGCGCGGAGGAGCAACGCCGCTACGCGAAGTGGATCGGACGGCGTGTGACGAGAGGCCTACTGGGATAGGCTCTTGGGCGAAGCCTGCACCGACCGCACTGCATCGACGAGCTTCTTCACCGTAAATGGCTTTTGCACGAAGGCATCGGGCACTTGGTTATCGAAGTGCGTCGATATGTCCTGCTCCGAGTAGCCGCTGAACAGGACGACCTTGACCTCTGGATTGATCGCGCGCAGCTTGGTGAGCACCTCGTCGCCGCGCATGCCCGGCATCATCATGTCGAGCAGGACCACGTCGATTTCGTGCACATGCTGCTCGTAGTATCGCAGCGCGCTGACCCCTTCCCCGATCGCATGCACCGCGTAGCCATTGCGCACGAGCATCCGCTCGGTCACTGAGCGCACCTCGGGCTCGTCGTCCACCACGAGCACCATGCCGCCGAGGCAGGCATCCTCAGGCGGTCGGGGCGGAATGCTGGGCGCGACCTTGACCTTGCCCTCTGCCTTGGGAAGGAGCACCTCGAAGGTGGTTCCGTGGCCAGGCTCGCTGTACACCTTCACGGCACCGCCATGCCCTCGCACGATCCCCATCACCGCGGCGAGACCGAGTCCACGGCCCGGGAACTTGGTGGTAAAAAACGGATCGAAGATGCGCTTGCGGGTTTGGGCGTCCATGCCCTCGCCCGTGTCCTTCACCACAATCGATGTATAGGCGCCCGGCGGCAGGGTTTCGTTCAGGCTGAAGTCCGAGGCATAGGAGGTCTGCATCCATGACGGTCGCAAGGAAATGGATATCTCCCCGCTGCGATCGCCGATGGCCTCTGCCGCGTTGGTCACCAGGTTGACGACGAGTTGCCGCAACTGCGCCATGTCTCCCAGCACCGGCGGAGCGGCGGCGGCCAGATCGTAACGGACTGAAATCATCGGCGACACCGAGACTTCGAGCAAGGCATCCATGTCCTGGATCAACCCGCCCAGGTCGACCAGCTCCACGACGAATCTTCCCTTGCCCGAGTAGGCGAGGAGCTGGTTGGTCAGCTCGCTGGCGCGGCCTGCCGCAGCGCGAATCCTCTCGATACTGGGCCGCTGCTCCGACGCCTCTGGCGCCAGCTCCATGAGCGCCAGATCCGCGTTGCCGAGGATGGCGGCCAGCGTGTTGTTGAAGTCGTGAGCAATGCCACCGGCGAGCGCCGCGAGGCTCTCCAGCTTCTGTGCGTGCTGCACCTGAATGTCGAGCTGGCGCTGGCTGTCAGCGAGCTTGTTGCGCTCCGTGACGTCAGTGCAAATGACGAGCAGAGCTGGAGCCCCCTGAAACCGAACGGCAATACGCGTCGCCTCTACATCGATGATCTCGCCGTCCAAACGGCACAGCTTGAGCGTGGTCTGAAAGGGGACGTGGGCGTCATGTGCCAGGCTCCGCAAAAACGACTCACGATAGTCTGGATGCACCAAATCGATGAGGCGCACGCCGATGAGCTCCTCGGCGGTAATCGCACCGTGCATGCGAATCGCCGCAGGGTTGAGGTAGACAAACTTGCCCTCGCGGTGAACAAAGATGGGCATCGGAGACAGCTCGACCAGGCTGCGGTACTGATGCTCGCTCTCGCTCAAGGCCCGCTGCGCCTCCTGGTTGGTCACGAGCTCTTTTGCCACGAGGTCGGCCATGTCGTTAAAGGATCGCTCGAGCGCGCCGATCTCTCCGCTGCCCGTCGCCACAGCGCGCGCCCGAAGCTCTCCCCGACCAAAAGCACCGAGCACCGCGGTCAGCCTCTGAAGCGGTTGCTCCACCATCTGGCGGATGGCAAAAACCATGGCGAAGAACAGCGCGACGAACACGATGGGAAACACCACCGTGCTGCCTTCCATCCAGCTCATGGGAGCGAACAGCTCATCCTCGGCCATGGCCACGGCGATGCGCCAGCCTTCAACCCCATCCACACCTCGATACACTGCGATGAAGCGTTGGCCTTCGAGTCGGAGCTCCGCCTTGCCCCGATCCGCTGACGACATGGTCCCGGCGAGCCGTTCGATTTGCGGATCCTGCGAGCCGCCGAAGGGATCGAACTCGACCTTGCCATCTGCCCGGCGGGTGAGGTCACTGCCCAGCATCACCACTTCGCCCCTCTGAACCACGAGGGCAAACCCGCTCGAGCCCAACCGCAGATTGGTCAGCTCAACGAGCAATTCAGAGGCGAGCAGCGCGCCGCCTAGGGTGGCCACGCGCCGACCAGAAGCGTCTCGCACCGGCACCATGAGAATCACGAGTGGACTGCCGCTCGTGCGGCTCGACAGGACCCGAGTGAGCACAGTCTCTCCTCGCTCCACCAGCGGAAAGAAATCCCAGCTCCGCAGGCCGAAAGTGCCTCCGCTATTGTCGTATACCGTGCCGGCCTTGTCACAGTAGTAGAGGGACTCGTAGTGCTCTCGCCCCCTCACCTGCTCCTCGGCGAGCATCGCGACGATCTCCGATGGACCGCCGCGACGCACGACGTCCGTGCGCGCCATGGTCTCGAGCTCGGCCAAGCGGATCCCCAGAAAGCTCGAAACGAGCCCGGAGGTGCGATCCAGCTCCGACTCCATGAGTTTGTAACCCACGGTCTTGACCGTCTTTGAGCCGTGGAGCGTATGACCCACTCCGGCGATGACGACAATCACCCCGAGGGGGAGTAGTGAAAGTAGGAGCAACCGATGACGAACCCTCATCCGAAACCTTCTCATAATCGTCGCGCGATACCCTTTTTTCTGCTTTTCTAGGCCGACGCATTATATCGACGATTTTTTTTATTGTGAGTCTCTAAACTCACATAAGTGCCTCGCCCAACCACCTCTGCCCCGAGCTGGCGCCTTTAGAGATTCAGGGTGCGTTTTCGCATCGTCGCTGCGCTGCGCAGGCACGAGCACACAAGAATCGTCCCTGTCGGACTCCTCGCCCAGGCCTTTGGCAATGCCAAGCCGGTGAGCACGCCCATCCGCGTCAAGGTCCATTGACGACTGTTTGAAGATCTATTGACGTTCGACGTTTGGTCGCGGCACGAAGACGCGCAAGCCGGTTTCGAGCTCGACCTCGAACACGAGACAACGAACTCCGCTCCCGACCTCCATGACTTGCGCGGGACAGGACACAAGCGCGCCTGTTCGCCCGAAGTGATCTCCCCTCACGATGCGCACGCGTTCGGCCTGCCTCAGCTCCGTCGCGACGACGTCATCGCGTCCGAGCGGGGCGATGATCTCGGGTCGCAACACCCCGGCGCGGATCTGGGTCGCACCGCTGACGCTGACGATGAGACCCTCGAGCCGTCTCAGCTGCGCAAACACCCTGTCCCCCATGGCCATTTCGCCAAAGCCCTCGGTGAGCACCACCGTGGGTGGACGCTGCTCCTCCACAGTCACCGCCGGGTTGATCTCCCTGCCCGCGAGCTCGACGATCGACTGTCCTTGCGCACTGCCCGCCACGACCGC
This sequence comes from Myxococcota bacterium, assembly GCA_025453525.1. Classification (GTDB taxonomy): domain Bacteria; phylum Myxococcota_A; class Polyangia; order JAAYKL01; family JAAYKL01; genus JALOQD01. The sequence continues at coordinate 5,652 of JALOQD010000221.1, read as the reverse complement.
TCCGACGCGCAGCTCCCTGGCGCGGGACAGGAGCTTGGCGCTGGCGCAGCGACCCACGACGATCACCGCGTCGCGATGGCTTTCATCGAACGCGTCCTCCGAGGCACAGCTGTTGGGATCGTCGACGAGCCATCGCAACGGCCCGATATGCTCTGGCCCGAGGCCGAAGATGCCTTGGATCAGCTCGACATCGGCCTCTATGATCGCGCCGCGCCGGGGGATCACCTCTTTGACCGCGCCTGGGAGATAGGCAAAAAGGGAAACGCGCGTGGCCGCCTTGCGTAGCCGTAGGATGCCCGTAATGCTCGAAATGGCTTCCAACACGCCGCAACATGGGCTTCGGACTTGACGTTGAATGAGCCCGAGAAGCTCTCGACTACTGGCGAGCAAGGTGCCTTCCTCCACCTGGGCTCCAACCCCGACGCTCATGGTCCTCGCCAGTTCCTTTGGGGAAATACGCAGGAGCGCGGCCGCCCGCACAGACTCCGCGCCGCCAGGCAGCTCCGCTCGAGCCACCTCGGCGGTGGCGGAAACGAGCTCCCCCGCATGGACGAGCACCTCGCCCTCGACCGGCAGGCGCCTCACGCGCCGTACGAGGTGCCTTCCGCAGGCGAGGCCGCTCACAGCAGCGCGACTCATCGCTCGAGCTCCGACGCCGTGTACGCGCCAAGCGCGACAAGCCAATGCCTCGTCGCGCCTTGGGCCGAAACAGGCGTATCGAAGGCCGGTAGCGGCCTTCCCCGGGCGTCGAGCACCAGCCCCACAGGTCCACCCCTCACCTTTCCCTGCCATGGCCTGCCCTTGCCATGACCCACATTCACGCCTTTAACTGGCACGAGCTCCAGCTCGGCCCACTGCCCTGTGAACAGATCCAGACGCCGCAGCTCGCCCCACACGAGCGTGCCTTGCTCAGTCGCTCCGTTTGCGGTCAACGCGAAGCGCAAGCAGGGCCTTCCCAGCCTGACCTCTCCGACAGGCGCAACACACGTACACAGGTCGATCAGGCAGTCGTGCTCGAGCACGGACAAGGCCGCCTCCTCGCAAACCGAGGCCAGCACTCCCAGATGGGGCATCATGAAGATCGAGTCCTTGGCCATGGCCGTAACCCCCTCTGGCTCGAACGAATCGATGAGCATGAGCGCAGCCTGCGCATGGCGCGGCGCGTGGCTGACCACGCCTCCAGAGCCGATAAAGAGCCCGATGTCCATGGGTCGAACGAAGCTGCGTTCTCCTTGGGCCCGAAAGATCGAATCGAAGCCGCGCTCACTCACGCGTCCAGCCAGGTCCGTGGCAAAGCGCTTGTGCTGATCGTACGCGAGCCGCATGGCCTCGCGGGCGAGGGCCTGCTCGAGGTGGAGCTCCTCCATCGTGTCGGGGACAGTGGTCGGCCGGATGGTCTTGTTCATCACGGCGTTGCGGAGGGTCCCGTCGTCCATGGGCCACGGAAGCCAGCGGCGAATCTGAGCCAGGCCTGCCTCTACGAGCACGTTGGTGGCCGAGTAGCTCATGCCGAGATTGGCGCTCACCGTCCGATGATACCTATCGGCGCATACGGAGAAGAGGTCTGTCGTGGCGCCGCCGATGTCGACGCAAACGACGTCCGTACGGCGCTCCTTGGCCGCAGCGCGCAGCATGTTGCCCACGGCAGAGGGCGTCGGCAGGATCGGCGCGTCGACCATCGCGCTGAGCCGACTGTAGCCTGGCGCCTGCTGCATCACATGCTCCAAAAACAGCTCGTGGATCTTTTCTCTGGTGGGACCGAGTTGCTCGAGCTCCACGAGCGGGCGGACGTTCTTCACGACGTGCAGCTCGAACCCTTCGCCGAGCTGTTCACTGACGGCCTGCGCTGCGTCGCGATTGCCGGCGAACACCACGGGAGTAGGGGCGCTCTCGCCTGTGCGAGAGCGGGTTGAGGCCGCGGCCAAGAGCTCGGCGAGCTCTACCACTTGGACAACCGCGCCACCGTCCTCTCCTCCGACGAGCAAGATCATGTCGGGTCTTGCCTGGCGCAGGCGTTCGACCTGCTTCGCCATCGAGGAGAGATCGTCATAGGCCAACACGTCGGTCACGATGGCCCCAGCCCCCAAGGCCGCGGCCTCGCCCGAACGCGCGCTCAGGCGCCGAACCAAGCCCATCACGAGCATCTGCAGACCGCCTCCGGCCGAGGAAGTCGACAGATACGCATCCACGCCCTCTCCATCGCGACAGGGACGCAGCAGCTCTCCATCCTCGGAGAGGATGCGTCGCCCGCAGGCTTCTTGCATATCGTGCAGGGCGGCGCGCACGCCGATGGTCACGTCTTCGCTCGGCGCCTCCACGGTCGTCTGGGCATCCCCGCGGTAGGTTTGGCGCCAATGCCCGTCTACGCGCTCGATGAGGATGGCCTTGGTGGTCGTGGAGCCACAGTCCGTTATGGCAAACACCTCGGACGCCTCGATCTCACTCTCTTTCACGTTGCGTCCCTGCGACTGGCGAGCTCGACGAGAGTCTCAATGACCAGCCGCAGCATGCGCCGATCCTCGAGCCCCACGGCGACAGCCCTGAGCTCTTCGCTCGACCACCCAGCCAACATGGAAAGCGGCTGTTGCAGCCCGTGCAAAGGCTGCGCGAGCAAACCGCTGATAGGAGACAGCGACTCGAGCATGACGATAGCCACGGTTTCGAGCCGACGATCGACGATAGCCTGACACAAGCGCTGCAGTCCTTGCGGCACCTGGATGTCCACTGAAGGGTCTGGACCCAGGGCAAAGGCATGGGAGAGGGCAGCGCGGAGCTTCGACATGGACCCACCATGACAAGCCGGCTTCTCGTGGTCAATCTTTTGGGTCTACGAGGCACCCATCGGACAGTGGCATCCCGCACCCGGCGGTGTATGATCCCTCGAACCAAGGAGGAAAAAATGTACAAAGTCGTCTTGCTGCGTCACGGCGAGAGCACCTGGAACCAAGAAAACCGTTTTACGGGCTGGACCGATGTCGACCTGTCCGAAAAGGGCGAGAAAGAAGCGCACCGAGCCGGCCAAGTCCTGCGGTCAGAGGGCTACACGTTCGACGTGGCCTACACCTCGGTTCTCAAGCGCGCCATCCGCACTTTGTGGATCGCCCTCGACGAGCTGGATCTCATGTGGCTCCCCGTGTACCGCTCCTTTCGGCTCAACGAACGCCACTACGGCGCGCTCCAGGGTCTCAACAAGGCCGAGATGGCGGCGAAGTTTGGCGAGGATCAGGTGAAGATCTGGCGCCGCAGCTACGACGTGCAGCCGCCGGCCTTGGAGACGAGTGACGAACGTTTTCCCGGTCACGATCGGCGCTATGCCGATCTGCCGGCAGTGGCCTTGCCCAGGACCGAATGCCTCAAGGATACGGTGGCTCGCTTTTTGCCGCATTGGCACGAGATCATCGCGCCCGTTATCACCTCTGGCAAGCGCGTGCTCATCGCAGCCCACGGCAATAGTCTTCGCGCCCTCGTCAAGTACCTCGACAACGTTTCCGAAAGCGACATCGTGAGCCTCAACATCCCCACTGGCGTCCCGCTCGTGTACGAGCTCGACGAGTCACTGCGGCCCATCCGGCACTACTACCTTGGAGACCAAGACGAGATTGCGAAAGCGCAAGCCGCCGTTGCCGCCCAGGGAAAGGCAAAGTAGACGGCTCTTCCCTTTCTCCGTTCCCCCTCTTCAAGAGGCGGTTCTCGTGCCCATCAGCCCTCTCCATGGTACCCTTATTATAATTGTTTTATTCGTTCGGTGAATGGACAGGAGGCCTAACAACGTGACGGCAGAGCTGCGCTGCGCCAAATGCGCGGCCGTAAACCCGAAGGAGGTCAGATTCTGCGGGTCGTGCGGCGAGCCCATCTCGTCGGCTCATTCCGACTCGATCCCGGCCGATCCGATCATCGGACACCTCGTGGGCAACCGCTTTGTGGTGCTCGAGCGCATTGCCCAGGGGGGCATGGGCGTCGTCTACCGCGCTGAGCAAACCGGCATCTGGCGACCAGTGGCCCTCAAGGTGTTGCGCTCCAAGCTGTCGCGGGACAAGACCCTGCTCGAACGATTCCGCAACGAGGCTTCTCTGGCCAGCAAGCTCGCCCATCCAAACACCATCACCATCTACGACTTCGGCCTCATCGAGGACAACGGCTTGTACATCGCCATGGAGTACGTGGAGGGCACGGATATCGCCCGGGAGATCGAGCGAAACGGCGCTCTGCACTGGCCGCGGGCCTGCCGAATCGCCATCCAGATCTGCGGCTCGCTCCAGGACGCTCACGACCATGGCATCGTGCACCGCGACCTCAAGCCCGAGAACGTGATGCTCACCCGCCGCGGTCTCGACACCGACGTCGTCAAGGTGCTCGATTTCGGCATCGCCAAAATCATGGGCAATGACGAAAACGCGGCGCGCCCGGCCCTGACCGCTGGCAACCAGGTCTTCGGAACGCCGGAATACATGTCGCCGGAACAGATCCGCGGCGATGCCTTGGACCCAGGCGCCGACATCTATGCCCTCGGCGTCATCCTTTTCAAAATGCTCAGTGGAGGCTTGCCGTTCGAGGCGCCCACGCCGCTCGCCATGCTCGCCAAGCACCTGTCCGAGCAGCCCGCAGCGCTGCACGCAGGGCCTTCGTGCCCGGATCTGCCTCTGGAGCTGACCTTTCTCGTCAGCGCGATGCTCGAAAAGGACAGAGTAAAGCGCCCGCAGTCGATGATGGCTGTCTCGAGCGCGCTGCGCTCGACGCTCAAGCTCGCGCCTCGAGATTCGACGATAGCGCCGAGTCATAGGCCACAAGAGCCCAAGCTGCTGCCGCCGCCGTTGCCCCCGTCCACGGTTAATCTGCGCCCCGTCAGCATCGAAGATCTGCCCACCGTGGGTCCTCGAGCGGCCTGGGACGCGTCGCCCGCCGAAGACATCGAGGTCTTGTCCGAGAAAGCTCTAGAGCAGACGAGACCCAACAAGCCGCTTCAAGCGCAACCGCAGCTTTCCATCCCGCCGACTCCGATCAAGTCCATCACGCTAGCCGACGGGCTCATCCCGCCGTACCGTCTGGCCAAGACGAACGTCGACGAGCGAACCGCACTGCCACCCCAGTCCAGGGAAAACCTGGCCTTCGAAGGCGCCCTGCAGTCTCTCGAAGCAGAGCTGTCGGTGACCGGTGGGAAAAAAAAAGACCCTGTGCAGGGCGCGGCCAAGACCGATGCCAAAGGTCCGGGCCGACGCGAAGAATTCCTGCGCGAGCTCGTCGATGTCATGCGCAAAAAAAGGGACTTTCCGGCCATGGCCAGCCACATCACCGAGCTGAAGTCCAAGACGGGCAGGGATGACGTCTCGGCGCGCCAATTGGCCAACATCATCCTCAAGGATTATGGTCTGACTTCCAAGCTGCTGCGGCTCGTCAATTCACCCTTCTACGGCTCCCACCGGGGACGAGTATCGACTGTGTCGCGCGCTGTCGTGATCATGGGCTTCGACGAAGTGCGGCAAATGGCGATGGGGCTCATGATGTTCGAGCAGGCGCCTCACGACGACATGGACCAAGCCCGTGAGTTGCTGGAGTCGAGCGTCCGATCCATGGCAAGCGGCATTGTCGCCCGATCCGTGGCCAAGCAGCTCGGAGGGATAGAGGAGGAAGAAGCGTTCGTCTGCTCCATGTTCC
>JALOQD010000220.1 GCA_025453525.1 Myxococcota bacterium | reverse complement strand
TCGTCCAGTGAATACCACCAGTATTCCCTCTCCTCGCGCCTTGCTGGACGCGCGCCTCAGCCACCCAATTCTGGGATCTTATTCCTGCGTGAACCCTTAACAGGCAAAAGGGCTAGGGAGTTTGCGAACGCGCAGGACTTTAGCTATTGTTTCTCTTAGGCGAAAAAGCCAACCAGCGAAAGTGTGCAGGAGGCATAAATGGCACTTATCCTCGTGGCCGAGGACGAACCTATTTCCCAGAAGCTCATTTGCACGGTCATAGAAAAAATGGGCCATGTGCCGGTGAGATGTCGCAATGGACGTCTAGCGCTCGAGGTGCTCGAGGACAATCCCCTCCTGTTTTCTCTCCTCATCACCGATATCATGATGCCCGAGTTGGACGGCCACGGCCTGCTGCGGAAGATCCGCGAGCAGAAAGGGCTCGCAGCATTGCCGATCATCATCCAGTCCGCCTACTTGGGCGTCCAGGCCACGGCCGAGATGATCGAGCAGGGAGCCTCTGCCGTTCTGCACAAACCCATCGACACGGATCTTCTCCGAGAGTACATCCTGTCCAACATGCCGCCTGCAAAGGCGACCTGAAACTAGGTTTTTTAAGGCCAGCCGCAAAGCTTCTCTCATGAACATCAACGCTATTCGAGGCAAGCTCAATGGGGTCAAGCGCCTGACACTTCGATTGATGGCACGTATCAAACGTCCGACGCGACGCCAGTTGCTGGCGTCGATGCTCGGCGTGCTTTGCTTCACACTGGGTTGCGGCGCGGGCGTGGTTGCCGTGGTGTCGTACTACCAGTCCACCCTGCCGCCCATCGGCCCCTTGCTCGAAGGCTATGATCCGCCCCAGACGACGAGAGTGGTGTCTGCCGATGGCGTGTTGCTCGCCGAGCTGTTCGAGGAGCGCCGCACCGTGGTGCCCCTCCAGCGCATCCCCAAGGTGATGGTGGACGCGGTGCTCGCCGCTGAGGACGCGGACTTTAGAACTCACGGCGGTCTCGACTACTCCGGCATCGCTCGCGCCGTGTGGACCAATCTATGGCGCGGCCGATTGTCCCAAGGAGCGTCCACGATTACCCAACAGGTGGCACGTACGTTTTTCCTCGGACGGGAGCGGACTTTCTCTCGCAAGATCCGCGAGATCCTTCTGACGTTCCGACTCGAAGACCGCCTGACCAAGGATGAGATCCTTTTTCTCTATTTGAACCAAATCAATTTCGGCCATGCTCGCTATGGAGTGCAGGAGGCGTCCTGGCACTACTTCGCCACCGAAGTTTCAGAGCTCACTCTGCCGCAAGCAGCCCTGCTCGCCGGCCTCCCCAAGGGCCCGGGAATCTACTCTCCCCTCGTCAATAGGGACAAGGCCTTGGCACGCCGGAATTGGGTGCTGTCCGAGATGCAACGGCGGAAAATGATCGCGAAGGACGAAGAGAGCCGCGCCGCTGACTCTCCCATCGAGCTGTCTTTGGATCGGCGCGTGCATTCCACGCTCGCCCCTGAGGTCGTGGCCCTGGCGCTCTCCCAAGCCGTTCGAGTGGTGGGAGAAGCCAAGCTGAAGCGCGGCGGCCTGCGAATCGAAACCACGGTGGACTTGAAGCTCGAGCAGGCGGCTCGGAAAGCCCTTCTCCATGGACTGCAGGCGATCGATGCACGCCATCACAGGCTTGCGCCGTTGAACAAGTACAAGACTCTCGAGGCGACTCCGACGGGCGAAATCCCACGGCCTGGCAAGACCTACGTCGCCGAGGTAGTGGGGCACGACGACGCCAAGGGCAGGTTGCTCGTGCGCCTTTCTGGTCAGCCGGGCTGGATCGATGCCCAAAGCGCGCAACGCTACAACCCCAAGGGCCTTGCTCCGTCCAAGCTCGCCCCTTTGGGAGCGAAGTTGCCCGTGAGCCTCGAAGGAAACGCGCAGCAAGCGGGAAGCGAGCTAACCCTGCGGCTGGAAATCGGTCCCCAAGCAGCACTCATCGCTCTCTCTGTGCAAACAGGACAAATCCTCGCAGTGGTGGGAGGCGATCGCGTCATCCCAGGCGGCTTCGATCGAGCCACGGCAGCGCGACGTCAGCCTGGCTCCACCTTCAAGCCGTTCGTCTACCTCGCTGCCCTCGATTCGGGTCGCTACACCGCGGCTACCCTTTTGGACGACGCGCCTGAGGTCCAAGGAGAGTGGCAACCGAGCAACTCCCATCCTGAACAGTTCGAAGGCTCGGTGCGATTGCGCACAGCGCTGGCTCGGTCCCTCAACCTGCCGGCCGTGAAGGTGGCCACGGACATTGGACCGGAAGTCGTTTCGCAGATGGCGCGGCGAGTCGGAATTTCATCTAGGCTCGATCCCACACCGTCCTTGTCACTAGGCAGCTCGGCAGTCTCGCTTTTGGAAATGGCCAGCTCCTACGGGGTCTTTTCGGCACTCGGAAAGCGAGTCGAACCGTGGATCATCAAACGCATCACCACACCGGAGGGCAGGGATTGGCCCATGCCCGGGCGGACCTCCATGGAAGTCATTTCAGAGGCGCAGGCCGCGCTCATGACATCGTTGCTGAGGTCGGTCGTGGAGGAGGGCACCGGAACCGAGGCCCTCGATCTCGGCCGGCCGGCAGCGGGCAAGACCGGCACGTCGGACGAGCAGCGGGATGCGTGGTTTGTCGGCTACACGCCCCAAATCTCCTGCGCCGTATGGGTGGGGTACGACGACCTGCGCTCCATCGGGAAGGCGGAGTTCGGCGCCAAGGCGGCCTTGCCCATTTGGCTGGAGTTCATGAAGTTCGCCCATGAGGGGCTGCCCGAGGCCGAGTTTCCTCAGCCCGAGGGCCTCGTCACGGTCAGGATCGATCCCAAGACCGGTCTCCTCGCCTACGATGGCATGGAGGGTGCTCTCGAGGAGTGGTTCATCGACGGCACCGAACCGACGGAAACGGCAGTCCCGCCCGAGCTCGTTGCGCCGAGCGACTTCCTGCTCGAGCAAGCCGCGGACGCCCCGCAACCAACCGCACAGGGCAGCGCCTCTCCCAGCGAGGCCCAGCCATGATGATGAGCGCGTTCTTTTCGCCCTCGGCGGCCTCCAATGGGAAGTTGTGCTTTGGGCAAAGGCGCACGATCATTTCTGGCCATCGACCAGCCTAGCGGTAAGCTTTTCTTTAGAGCGCAAAGAAAACCCGCATGATAAACGACAAAATAAAGGGCGCCTGCGTCAAATCCGTCCTTGCCTTTTTACTGCGCGAAGGGCTGCTTGCGGCCGCTTTGTCAGAGGTCTCTCCCATGACCCGAGAGCTGTTCGGCGAGGGCGTGTTGTCCACGAACTGGTACTCTGCGGATGCGTATATCGAGCTGCTCGACGCGGCATCGGCACGCGCCGGAATGGGTGCGCAGTGGCTGATGATACGCCTCGGTAAGCAGATCATCTCCGACGGCCTTTCCACGGTGTATCGAGTATTCTTGCCCGTGGAGTCTCCCTTCCTGGCCGTCTCTCGCGGGCATTTTCTCTGGCGGACCTACTTCAAGCACAGTGAGCTCATCCTGCTGCGGGCCGGCAAAGGCGAGGCCGAGTTCGAGGTGCGCTCCGAGCCTTCCACCTCGGTTGCCTACTGCCTGACCAAGCTGGGCGGAATGATCGGTGCACTGGAGATCATCGGCGCTCGGTCAGTGCAGGGAGAACACGCGAGCTGCCGCGGCCACGGCGACCAGCACTGCCGCTTTCGACTCAGCTGGGACGAATAAGCCTCCTAGTACGGGTTCTCATCCAAGGGCGGCGGCGGCAGGCGCCAATGAGCATCGAAAAAGCCAGCCTCGAGGACTTGCCGGCCTTGGAGCACCCGACCTCCGGTGAAAAGCCAAGGTGCGGCATCGTAGATGACGTAGTCTGGCAGAAGCTGCGGCAGGTCTGGCGTGTGCCACAGACCTTCTGGTCCGGTCCCGCTGTAGACGAGGAGGTATTGGTCGCTCGCAAATGGGCTGCGCTGCGCGAACACCACGCTCAGGCCATCGCCGCGGTGCAGGAAGGTGCGGCCCGCGACCATCCCTTTGCGGATGTCGAAGACGAGGTCTTGCTTCACTCGTGCGAGCAACCGGTTGCCCCAAGGCGTGCCGACGATGGCCAGCGAGTGGGTGCGCAGCTCGTCTTCGGTCACGTCCCGATCGGCCTTGATGGGCAGAGCCAACGTAATGTTGCTGTGGGGAAGGGCGAGCCTTTCGGCCAGCCGCCGGGTGAGTTTTTCTTCCTGCGGATCGGCGGTGCTGTAGACGAAGAGCAGCGGTTTTTCGAATGCCGCGCAGATGGGACCGGCGAGTCCTGCCTGTTTGCACTCCGGGCATTGGGGTGCCTGTCCGCAGACCCATTGCCCCTCGTCCTTGTGGAAAAGGTGGACCGCATCGGCGAATCGCGGCAACCGTGTCGAAGGCCCATCCCCGCGATCCGCAAATGGGTCGGCCACGGCTTTGCAATCCTCGACCGCAAAACGACGACCGTCGATTTCGAATCCCCGCAGAGTCGAGCCCAGTGCCACGGGGTCCCTGGCGATGCTCAGCGCCTGCGCGTTTCGGGTCAGAACCGATACGAATCCCCTCTCGCTCGCGCTGCCTTCGAGCTCGGTCCAGGCGTTGGAGCTCGGCGCGCTGTCCAGCCGCAGCCAATGCGCGCGGGTCGGTCCAGAGCCCGTGGTGCGCAGGGAGACGCGGTGTGGATGTGCTTGCCTCGTCATGCGCGAAAGGTTGGCGACGAAACGGCTGCCGGCATAGGTGAGATCCCAGACATTGTGACCCAGGGCCGGTTCTTCGTACTCGAGGTTGTAACCCGCCTCGCGGTAGGCCCGCACCAAAGTCGCTGATTGGGCCGGACCGTCCTTGGAGCCGTGCACGATCCGCATGGGGAGTTGTCGGCCGTTCTTGGCCCATTCGAAGGAGGACCACGCCTGCACTAAGTGGCGTTCGAACGGCAGCAGCGTGACATGGCGCAAATCATCGTACTTGCTGACGTCGTGGTAGCCGCACAGAGGCGCCGCCACCGAAAAGAGCTCGGCGTGGCGCAGGGCGATGAGCGCTGTCCCTGTGCCGCCCATGGATGCCCCAGTGATGGACACCCGCAGTCCATCGATGGGAAATCGCGCCATCACGTCGGCCATGGCATCTAGGACGTCGGCTTCGCCGTAGGTTCGAAACCCCGAGTTGCCCATGCCCTCGGGAGCGAGCACGAAGGCCGCGACGTTCGGCAGCGTCGCCGGCATTCGCTCGAACGCCTGTGGGGTGACTTCCTTGGGACGTTCGATGCCCAGCGAGGTCTTGAGAAAGGAAAGCGGCGTGCCGTCCAAGCCATGCAGCACAACCACGAGCGGGGTGCTTCGAGTTCGCTTCGGGTCGTAGCCAGGAGGGATGTAGAGCGCGTAGGGATGCCATCCCCCGTCGACGCTGCTGCGATGGAAGAGCTGCACCACCTTCGCCCGGCCGGTGAGACTGGGGATCTGGCAGCGTGCGAGCGACAGATCGGAGCGGCTGGCGCATTCCTCGAGGTAAGGGGCTGGCGCTGTCTTTGCCGACGACACCTCTTTCTTGTTCACGGGTGCGGGGGCGCAGTATCCAGGCAAGCGAGCCTTCACGGACTGAAGGGGACCTCCGAGGCCGGGCCCGAGAAGGCGCGCGAAAAGGCGCCACGGGCCGAGGGTCGAGTGAAACGTGCGCACCGAAACGAGGTTGGCGCCAGCCTCGAGCGGCAGGGTCGACAACTCGGTGTCTGCGTTGCCAGTTCGCCGCTGGCTTCGCGAAAGGACCGCCTGACCGTTGAGACGAATTTCAACGCCGCCATGTCCACCGGTTGCGAGATAGACCGTGGTCGGCGCAGCGCACTCCAGCACCAGCAGGGAGTAGGCTACCGCTGGCCTAGGCCCTTTGGGGAGCCTGGTCGCAGCCACGCCGGATTCGACGCGCAACACTCCGGCTGGGGTGCTCGCCGACAAGCGCACGGTCGAGGGATCCAGGTGGCGCAGGGGATCCCATCCGGCAGCGTCGGAACCCGGCGCCCGCATCGGGCCAGCGACCAAGAATGCGTCGATCTGTCCATCGTCGCCGAGGGTGACTTCGTCGCTGCACGGATCCGCATAGGCGCGAGGCGCTGCACAGCACAGTGCCAGGGAAAGGGCGATGGCGGCGCAGCGTGAGAGGGACACGGCCTACTTGCGGTTGCAAGCGAGCAGCTTTTCGCCCTCGCGAAACAGGATGCGAGCCTTTTGAGCTTCTGGCAGATCGAGCACGATGCCGATTCCAAAAGTGGGATGAGACACGACCCCGCCAGGCAAAAGGGGTTCGTGGAGATTGTACGGTTGGGCGCTGGCCGTGTCCTTGCCCAACATGGCGGCTTGGTGCTGCTCCTCGGGAGTCTGCTTGACTGCGCGGCGTCGCGGAGTCTTGCTCTTTCCGGTCGTTTTGCCGCGGGTTCGGGCTGATTCGGCTGCGGCGGCCATTGCTGCGGCGCGAAACCTGTTCTTCGGAGAGCGGTATGGACCCTCGGTGGCGCATTGCGTACAGCGGGCAAAGCGCACCTGCACTCCCGAGGCTTCGAGCACGGTGTGGGTCGTGTCTTTGTTACAGTTCGAACAAAAGCATTCGATTGGGCTTCCGGGGACGTAGGGCACGGTAAGGGCCTTTCTTCTCGAGGCGCGCAGAGAGTCAGTGGCGGCTTCTAGACGCGGTCCGTGGTATAACGGCAGACAACACAGGCCGCAAGGGCCTAATTTCATTTGCTCCAATGACATCGGGGCACCGATTCAACTAGGAGGGTTTCTTTGTTCGGGATTTTGAGATTTTTTCCAAAAATTAAATCGGTGACCCTAGACGAAATCGTCCGATGGGCTGCCGCCGCTCATTCGAGAGAGTGGGCCCTTTGAGGTGGGGTGAGGTCACCGCAGTCCTGTGTCTCGGCTCTCTCTTGTGTGCCGCTCGCCCTGATGGTCCTCCGACGCCAGCGCGTCCTTCGGCCAACGAGCTGGGACGGGTGATCGTCGTCATGTATCACGGCATCGGGCGTCCCGAGAGCGAGTGGCAGCACACCCCGCAGGCCCTCCAATACGACCTCGAGCGATTGTACGAGGAGGGCTACCGGCCCATTGCCCTGCGCGATTTCGTGGCCGGGGAGATATCGGTCCCCGCAGGGCTGAGCCCTGTCGTGCTGACGTTCGACGACGGCCGTGCGAACAATTTTGAGCTCATCGATGGGCCGCAGGGACGCGTCGCCGCGCCCGAGACCGCGGTGGGCATTCTCGAGGCTTTTAACGCGGCACATCCGGATTTTCCCCTCGAGGCTACCTTTTTCCTTTTCGGTGGCCGGCCGTTCGGGGACGCGGCGACAGCCCAGGAAAAGGTGCGTTATTTGCTCGACAGGGGCATGGACATTGGCAATCACACCGATGCTCATGCGAACCTTTCCCTGCCTCGATATGGCACTGCGCAGGCCATCCAGCAGACCATCGGAGCCCAGGCCAGAAGGCTCGAGGCGATGGCCGGCAAAGCCAACATCGTCGACACCTTTGCCTTGTGCTACGGGGCGAGACCGCGCAACCGCGCTCTTTTTCGGTATCTTCTCGCTGGCAGCTACCGAGGGCATTCGTACCGACACATCGCGGTGCTCAACGTGGGCGGGCCGCCTGCCGCCTCTCCTTATGACGCCTCGTTCGACCCAACGCGCCTGCCGAGGATCCGCGGCAGCCTTTTCCCCACTGCGAAGCGAGGGCTTCTCTACTGGCTGCGCACCTTCGACGAGCAGCCGGGCGAGCGGTTCATCAGTGATGGGGATCTTGGAACGGTGACGATTCCATCGTCCGCGGCATCCAGAGTCTCTATGCCAAGGGTTGGCAGTCGACGTCTCGTGGTTCTGTGATAGTGACAAATGACTAGGGATGAATTGGAGCCATGCTATTGTCGAATTCTTTCCGGAGGAAACCATGGCCAATCTGCGGTGTCTCGCCCGTTCTTTCGTCGTCGCCTTCTTCTCTTTCGTCGCGCTCGCTTCGGAGTCCGGGTGCCGCGATGAGAGCAAGGCGCGAGAAGTGTTTGCCGACAACTACCACGGTGCACGGGTCACGGCCGTCGCTTTTTCACCCACCGTGAATGTCTTTGCCAGCGCTGGCGAGGATGACGCGATCCATCTTTTCGATGCCACGGACATCGGCACAACCTATCGTCCCGAGGAGCTGCGAGGCAGCCCCTTACGAGGACATGGCACTGCCGTCACCTCTTTGGGGTTCTCGCCCGACTCGGCCCACCTCGCGGCGGGGAACTTCCGTCCTGTGACAGGTGGCTACGCGCAGCTGTGGACCCTGTCCGGCGAGCCGCAAGTCGCAGAGCTCGCAGGTTCGGCCCAAGCCGTGCACGGGCTCGCGTTTTCTCGGAGCGGCGAAGAGCTCGCCTTGGCCGTGGGCGATTTTGCGTGGGGTGGAGTTTATCTCGCGTCCCTCGATGGTTCCCACGATGGACGTTTCTTGTTCGAAGTTCGGGGAGCCGTGAGCTCCGTGGCGTTTTCACAAGATGGCGCGCGCCTGGCAGCCGCGACCCAGGGCGGGGTGGTACTGTGGGACTTCGCCGCGAGCCAGGCGCTCACCATTGTTGAAGAAGGCTTTGTCCCTCAATCGGTGGTGTTCGATCCGGTCCGCCCTTTGGTGCTGTATGCGGCCGGCAGTTCCAGTCCCTCGGGGTTCGGCGGTATCTCCGGCGTGGTCATGGTCTTTGACCTCGAAGACGAGACCTCCGCGACCATGGACCTGAGTAACATGTCCTTGCGAGCCGTGGCCTGCTCTGCTCTCGGCGAGCTCCTCGCGGCAGCCGGAGACGACAATGCCGTCTACGTGGTCAATGCGCAAAGCGGGGCGTTGCTGCTTCGCCTTTGGGGCCATTACGGCCGTATCAACTCGCTCTCGTTTTCAAAAGACTCTACCCTGCTCGTGAGCGGAAGTGACGACAAGTTCGTGCGAGTTTGGTACGTGGGCGATCTGCTCGGACAAGAGAGCACGGATACCGACTCGGCGAGCGCCTCCGACACGCAGACACAGAGCCAGGCCTCGACCGATACGATGGCAGGGTCCGAGTCGGGAAACGACGGCGAGACACAGACCGAGTCGCAAACAGAATCCTATGTCGACACGTCGACGACGACTTGAAAAAGGAGGGCATGATGAGCCACGCGGTCGTGCATTTTTTCGTGAAGGGGACGGTACTAACCACGCTTCTTTTCGCCCTGACGTTCGTGCCGGCTTGTCGGCCGCAGGAGGATGTGTGTGACAGCTTCTGCAGCAAGTCCGCGGATTGTGCGGAGATCGGCGACCAGCCGTTCAGCGTGCGAGTGTGCGAGAGAGACTGTTTGGATGACATGGACCGCTACAAGTCGGTGGACTGCGAAGATCCGTTCGCCGATGTCATGGACTGCCAGGCTGGCCTGTCCTGCGGCAACTGGAGCGAAGTGATGACCCACTGTGACCACGAAGTCGAATACCTCGACGCCTGCCTGCGCTGATGGACGCGATTCTCTAGTGCGCAACCGAAAGGCCGAGGGCGCGCCGCAGCTCGAAGTACT
>JALOQD010000219.1 GCA_025453525.1 Myxococcota bacterium | reverse complement strand
GCATTGGGATGGACTGAACCCAAAGGGCCCCACTGAATTTCCGTTAGAGCCGCATTTATTCCATGTTCCCAAGAGCATGGGTTGCTTTTTTTCGAGTTTTTTTTGGTGGGTGTGGCGCGAGTGTCATACTCGCGTAAAAATGACATCAACCCTAAAAAGGTAGGAGAAGACAATGAATCGTACCAACCCAGTCCCCGTCCCCACCCATTACGCACCGAGAAGAAGTAAGGTCCCAGCCCTCATCAGCGTCCTCATCATACTGGCCTGCGCGGCGGGCTGTTACTACCTGTACGATAGATCCGCCAAAGTCGAGGAAGCCCTGCAAGCGGCCCGCGCTGAGTTGGCATCGCAAGGCGACGAGGAGCGAACTCGGCTGGCGCTCAACGAGAAAGCCATCGCCGAGGAGAAAGCCGCCGCCCAAAAGAAGGCAGATGAAGAGAACCGTATGGCGGCGAAGATGAAAAACGCCATTGGAACAGAACAAGGCGAGCTTTCCTCCGAAAACGGGAGACTGACCCTTCAACTCGTCGACGAGGTGCTCTTTCGCTTTGGGGAAGCCGATCTGACAGACCAAGGCAAGGCCGTGCTGTCCAAAGTTGGCACAGCCCTGCAGGAATTTCCCGACAAACAAGTCTGGGTCCAAGGCCACACGGACGACACCCCCATTTCAAAGAACAATGAGAAGTTTTCGACCAATTGGGATCTTTCGACGGCGCGAGCCGTTACGGTGGTGCGCTTTCTCCAAGATGAGGTGGGCGTAGAACCCAAACGCCTCGCGGCTGTAGGATTTGGCGAGTTCCGGCCCGTTTCCAAGAAAAAAGACAGACTCAATCGACGCATCGAGATCGTCCTCGCTCCCTCTGAGGTGTCCATCACCCGGAAGTGAACGTATGCTGCCCACATGGAGCGTGCTCACCGTTGGACCGGCCTGGACTTTTTGCGCGGCGTGGCTGTGGTGCTCATGGTCGCGGCCAACCTGAGTCCCGCTCTTTGCGCACCGAGGCACATCCTCTTCCGCCTTCTCGCCTCGTGCGCTGCGCCGCTGTTCGTCGGCTTGTCCGGCCTGATGGTCGGACTCCTCTGTGAACGTCCCTCTTCCACCCTTTGGTACTCCCTGAAGCGCGGCGGGCTATTGTGGCTGGTTGCGGCGCTCGTGGACCTTTTGGCTTGGGGCAATGCGCCTTTCATCACCTTTGACGTGCTCTATCTCATCGGTGCGAGCCTGCCCCTGTGCACGCTTCTGTGTCGGCTTCCCTTGGCGTGGGGTGTGGCCTGCACAGTGGTTGTGCTCGGCATGGGACCGACCTTCATCCTGTGGCACGGCTACGAAGCAGCCCTGCCGGCCGCATCCCTGCGTGGGATGCACGCCCTTGGTCAGGGCGAAGTGGGCGAGATGGTCGAGGCCTTTCTCTTCGATGGTTGGTTTCCGCTGTTCCCTTGGGCCGGGCTCGCGGGAATGGGGGCGCTGCTGGGCAAGACAAGGCTGCGAGCGGGTCGTGGCTTGCCGACGTCATCTGTGCTCGTCGGCGCGGTGCTCATGGTGATGGGGGCTTTGTGGTGGGCCGTGGAACCCGGGCCTGCCCATCAACGCGAGGGTTATGCCGAGCTGTTCTATCCCCCGACGCCGGGCTTTCTCCTGTGCTCCGTGGGCGCCTGTCTCGTCGTCTTCACGGCCGCGCTGCAACGGCGCGCTCCAAGGTGGACCTTGCCCGTGCAAGTCCTCGGCGAGGCGTCGTTGCTCGCGTATGTCGCGCACTGCCTCATCCTCGCCCATGTGGTTCACCCCTTCCTCGAAGATGTTTCTCTTGCATTTCTCGTGATCGCGACGCTAGCGGTCGTCGCTGTCCTCATCGGCCTCGCCTTTGTGGCCCGGGCGCTCAAGGGACGATGGCCGAGCAAACCCCTCGTCTTCAAGATGTTGCTCGGCGGGTAGGTTACAGATACCGCCGCAGCAGCTTGCGGCTGCGGGCGTCGAGCTCGTCTACGCTGGGCAATAGGAAGCGCAAGCCCCGGTCGTCGATGACGAGCACTGCCTGCCCAAGGTCGCGCACGTCGTCCTCGCTGTGCAGA
Organism: Myxococcota bacterium; assembly: GCA_025453525.1. Taxonomy (GTDB): domain Bacteria; phylum Myxococcota_A; class Polyangia; order JAAYKL01; family JAAYKL01; genus JALOQD01. Next base: position 16,147 of record JALOQD010000219.1, on the reverse strand, counting down.
ACGAAAGAGACAGGGCCGCGATCGGTCGTCACCTCCCAGGTGGTGGGCTCAGCGCCTCCTGAAATGTGGTGAATCTGAAGAATGCGCGGGACGAGCTCGCGACGCTCGAGCTCTTGCTCGACCAGGAGACGCAGTTTTTGCGGCAAATCATCGAGCTGCTCGATCGATTCGACCTCGCGGCCGGTTGCGTCACACAAGGCAATATGGCTGCGCGGCTGTGCAAACGGGAAGCAGCGCACCGGAATGACGCCCTCGACGCGTTCTCCGCTGCCTCGCACGAGGACCAGTTGACCCAAGGCGTCGATGCGCAGATCGGCGATGTCCATGCTCACCTCTCCACCGGGGCAGGCAGGAGCGAGGGCAAGAGTCCATCGCCGCGAGCCTGCTCCTCTGGGTTGACCTGGGCCTCCCATAGCCGCTTGTAGAGACCTCCGCGGCTGAGCAATTCCTCGTGGGCACCGATTTCCACGATGCGGCCGCGCTCGAGGACCACAATGCGCTGAGCCTGCCGCAGGGTCGACAGCCGGTGGGCAATGGCGATGGTCGTTCGACCGCGCACCAGGTTGTCGATGGCCTCCTGGATGAGCCGTTCCGTTTGGGTGTCGACGGACGAGGTGGCTTCATCGAGAATGAGCAGTCGAGGGTCGATGAGCAGGGCCCGGGCGATGGAGATGCGTTGCCGTTCGCCGCCGGACAGGGTCTGGCCTCGCTCTCCTACGAGCGAATCGTAGCCGTCGGGAAGCTGCAGAATGAACTCGTGGGCTCTGGCGGCTTTGGCAGCGGCGATGATCTCGACCCGGGACGCCTCTGGCTTGCCGTAGGCGATGTTCTCGGCGATGGTGCCGAAGAACAGAAATGGCTCTTGAAGCACGATGCCGATGTTGCGCCGGTATTCGAGCACTGGGAAAGAACGGATATCCTTACCGTCTACGAGAACCGCACCCTCGTGCACGTCGTAGAACCGGCAGATGAGGTTGATGAGAGTGCTCTTGCCCGCGCCGGTCGGCCCCACCACGCCGATCATCTCGCCAGGCTCGATTTTAAGGGACAACTCGTCGATGATGCGCCGGTTTCCGTAGCGAAAGCCCACGCCTCGCAGCTCGACTTGCCCTGTCAATCGACCTGGGCGCACCGGATGCTTGGGCTCGGGCACGCTAGGGTCCCTGTCGAGGATCTCGAAGATCCGCTCGCTGCTCGCCGCAGCCCTTTGAGTATTGCCCGCCATGCGCGTCATGGATTCGAGGCGACCGTAGAAGCGCGCGATGTAGGCGAGAAACGCCGTGAGCACGCCCACTGTAATCTGCTGCTCGTAGACGCGCCAGGCGCCGACGGCCCAGGCCACCAACAGGCCGAGTTGGTTGAGAAGGCCGACCATGGGCCAGAAGAACGTCCAGAGGCGGTTGACGCGATCGTTGGCCCGCACGATGCGGCGGTTTGCCTCGGCGAAGCGCTCCACCTCGCGCTTTTCCTGAGCGAACGCCTTGACGACGCGCACACCGGGAATGGTGTCAGACAGGATGCTCGTCATTTCTCCCCAGGCTCTGTAGCCATGGAGGAAGCCATCGGTGAGCTTCGCGCGAGTGGCGAGTGTGAGCCAAGCCACCACGGGGAAGGTGCACAGCGTCGCAAAAGCCAGCACTGGGTCCATGTAGAACAGCATGAATGCAGCGCCGACGATCATCAGCACGTCTGTCACGAAGTCTGTGAGCGTGTCGGACAAAAAGTTGCAGATGCGATCCGTGTCGCTGCTGATGCGGGATACGAGATCGCCGGTTCGCTTGGCGCTGAAGTAGTCGATGGAGAGCTTCTGCAAGTGGGCGTAGGTAGCGTTGCGAAGATCCGCCGCGATGCGCTCGGACAGCCTCGCCAGCACCCAGCCTTGTCCCCACCCCAGACCCCAGGCTAGGAGGGCTGACCCGAGCATGCCCAGAAGGTACCAAGGCACGTCGCTGAAGGGTCCGCGGCTCTCGGCGCGCAGGTCGTTAAGCCTGGATTCTCGGTCGACCGCCGAAAGGGCCGTGTCCTGCCGCACTCTCTTTGCAGACTCCTGGTACGGCGAGAGGATGTCGTCTACGAGGGGCCACGTCAGCAGCGGGGGAACGAGACTGGCAAAGGTCGCTGCAAGCGTGAGCAGCACGCCGACCGTGAGCCACCGAGCGTGGGGCCGGGCGAAGCTCAGCAGCCGCAGGAGGTTGGAGATGCGCTCAGAGGTCTCTCGGACCTCACCTTCGGGTACCTCGACCGTCGCATCCTTGTCGAGTGCCTCTATGGCCGGTGCTGCGTCCTTTTGCGCAAAAGAGTCGACCAGGGCGGTGACCGCTTTGGCTTGGCCGAGCGTGTAGTACCAGCGTCCCAGAAGCGCGCCTCGTCCCTTGGCCTGCAGAATTCCGAGTCCGCCGCGGTCCGTGGCGCACAGTTCCTCAATATCGACGAGCTCGATTTCGAGGAGGCTCGATTGGCCTTGCGTTGTCGCGAGCAGGCGCTGGTTGGTGAGAACGAGCTGACCACTTGTGAACTGCCGTTGACCGTTGAGGTCCAAGTGTGCGGTAGCGATGACCTGTTCGCCAGTGCGAAGGTAGGCAGCCACCGAGGAATCGGTCGGGTGGGGCTCTGACATGGAAGAGGTGTTGCTCAATCGACGCCGCTCCCGGCTGGCCCGTCAAATACCAGAGGCGAGCCGAGCAGTCCTATGCCCAAAACCAAAAAAAAGAAACGGCAATCTCGTCCACTTTAGTCTCTGAAAATAATAGCTCTAGGGACGATCCTTGGGATGCATGCCCCACGAACGCAGCTTGGCGTAGAAGGTGACCTTGGAGACCCCCAGGGCCTTGGCGGCCTTGGGCACGTTGCCGCCGCACGACTCGAGGGCTCGCAGATAGGCCTTTCTCTCTATCTGGGCGAGCGGGAGGATGCCGCTGCCCCCGCCCGCGATGGCGTCTTCTGGCTCCAACGACGGACGACTGTTGGGCTCGGTGAGCGGGGTGGCCAACTCATAGAGGAGCGGCGGATCGCCTTGCAGAAGGCTCACCTCGCGCTCGATGACGTTGCCGAGCTCGCGGATGTTGCCCGGCCAGGAGTAGTTGAGCAGGGCCTGACGAACTGGTGGCGCAAAGTCCTTGATTCTGCGGTTTTGCTGTCGGGAGAACCGCTCGAGGAACGTCGTGGCGAGCAGGAGCACGTCGTTGCCGCGAGCGGCCAGCGAGGGAAGGTGAAGGTGGATCACCCGCAGGCGGTAGAGAAGATCGTGGCGGAACCTCCCGGCCTTGACCATGGCGTCCAGATCGCGGTGAGTGGTGGCGATGACGCGGGTGTTGACCGGTCGCTCCATGGAGCCGCCGAGCCGCACGACAACGCGCTCCTGAAGAACGCGAAGGAGCTTGGCCTGCATGTCTAGGGGCATGTCGCCGATTTCGTCGAGCAGGATCGTGCCGTTGCCAGCGATTTCGAACTTGCCTGGGCTGCCTTCGGCTCGAGCGCCTGTGAAAGCCCCGCGGTCATAGCCGAACAGCTCGGCCTCGAGCAGCTCTCGTGGCACTGCGGCGCAGTTGACGCCTACAAATGCCTCGGAACCGCGCTCACCACCGGTGTGGATGGCCTGGGCAAAGACCTCCTTGCCTGTGCCGCTATCCCCGGTGATGAGCACGCTCGCCTCCACTTGGGAGGCCTGGCGCGCGATATCGATGGCTTTTTGGACGAGCGGGCTGGAGGTGAGGATGTCGTTGAATGTATAGCGCGGCCTTGTGGCAGTGACGCGCTGCGCGAGCCGCTGGGCGCGATCGAATTCCACCAGGGTCGCCACGACGCCCCGCCTCTTTACGCCTCCGCGGATGGGTCTGGCGGTGATGACAAAAGAACCGTGTGGCAACTTCACCATGGCCGAGTCGATGCGCAGGTTGGAGACGAGGATCTGCACGAGCGGCTCTAGCGCGGGCGCCGAGTCCAGAGATTGCCCGATGATGACGTGGGGTTCGACATGGAGCATGCGCGCCGCAGCATCGTTGAGTTGGGTGACCACTCCCTTGGCGTCCACGCTGATCACTCCATCGCGGATGGTCTCCAGGGTCGTCGACAGATGTTCCAGGGCCGCCCGCTCGGAGCTGATGGCCTCGAGGCGAGCGTAGGCGAGGGCGAAGTAGTCGGCGAGGAGCTGGATGAGCTGCTCGTCGCCCTTTGAGAATTGACCGCCTCGGCCGAGCTTGTCGGCATAAATGAACGCCCGAAGCTGGCGCAACTCCACGTCGGCCACGACCACTGGGCCGCTGGGAGCCGTTTCATCGCGCAGCTGCGGATCGGTTTCACGCGGCGACCGACTGGGCGGTCTCAACTTGCCTTCGATGTGCGAGCAGAAGGTCTCGATCCCCGGTGACGGCACTGCGCCCTGGTGACGTCCGAGCTCCACGATGCGGCCCTCATCGAGCTTGGCAATGACCAGCAAATCAGCATCGAGAAAGTGTCCGAACGCCTGGCACGAGGCTTTGATCAGATCCTCGTAGGTCGTTGGGGCCTCAACCTCGGACAGCACGTCGAGCAGGCTTCGCATGCGGTTGCGTTCGACAAGGGCGGCCTCGATGATCTCGGTGAGCTTGGAGCCGGCTTTGCGCAGCTCCTTGGATTGACTTCTCGTGGTGTCCAACACGCCGAGGAGCCCGGCCCGGCTTCCGGCAAGAAGGCTGTCGGGCGCTGCCTTGCCCTCGCGCAGCTCGCGGCGGCTTTGCGCAAGGGAGTGATCGGCGCGGCCCACGGCTGAACGTATCGCAGAACGCAGGTGCGAGCTTTCGATTTCGAAGGCGTCGATGCGACCTGTCACTTCCTCGCCAGCGGCTTGGTCGTGGAGCCTTCTGCCGAGGTGTCGATACCCACGGCGCATGGCGGACAGATCCCTCCACGTAGCCGCGTCTCCGAGAATGGCCTGGGCCCGCCCGATGAGGGCCGCTGGAGACGGCACCGTTTCCGGGGCCATGTGGGTCGACACCGAAGTGGCGTAGCGAAGCAGCGCCCGGCCTTGCTCGCGTCGCGACCCCACGCGCTCGAAGATGGCCATGGCCTCCCGCCAGGATCGGTCTGCGTCGATGAAGCGTTCATTGGCCGCGGCGATCTCGGCCTGCTCCATGAGGGTGAGCGCCAAACCGCGGCTTCCTTCTGTCGCCAGGGTGAGCGCGAGAGCCACGAAAGGCTCGGCTTCGGAAAGCGCTCCTCGCTCGCGGGCCAGTGTGCTGCACTCTGTACAGACCCAGGCCGCAAATGGTCGCGAGTCGTCGTTTTCGGCGAGCGCTTCGACGCTTGGTGCGCTTTCTGCCTGGGGCAACTCTCCTTTGGGCAGACGACGGCGAAGAGCGCTTTGCACCAACCAGGCGCGGGCGCTGCAGATGACGTCGGACGCATCGTTGAGCTGTCGGGCTTGGCCGAGGTGCTCGAACGCGAGATCATCCTCATCGGCGCACAGCGCTCCTTCGGCCATGGCGATTTCAGCGCGACCGAGGGCGGCACCGTCGCCGCTGACCACGGCTTCGTGGCGGGCCTCGAGAAGAAGGGACTCGGCAGCGGCATCGTCGCCAGCGCGGAAGAGCTGCTCGGCTTGCAATAGACGTTGGTCGAGATTTGTATTCACGGGAACGCTGTCTTCTTTTTGTGGGAGGGTGGTGGTGTCATTGGTTTTGTAGCAGTCCATTTTTCTAACTCCAAAAGGTGTAAATCTAAATGCTTTTATGTGCAAGATCGTCACTTTCCTGTCGTTATTGGGCAGAGGTTGCGCCTTGACCCCGCGGCGAGAGGGCGAACACTTCCCTTTGAGGGAATGGTGATTCCACTTGGGGCGGAGAAAGAGGCGTTTTTGGCGAAGAAACGGAGTCTTCACCTTTGGCTCGAGGAGGGCGAGCATAGACGGCTGGAGGAAGTCGCTTCCGACCGCGGCTGGTCCGTGGCTGAGGTATGCCGTGTGGCCATTCGGGAGCTCCTGGCCGCTCCTCGACTCAGTGGCAAAGTGGCGGCAGAGAACCTTTGCGGCCTGGGCCTATCCCTGCGGCCATGGTCTTTGCTGGAGGAGAAGTTGAAGAATGTCACGGGTTGATAGCCAGCGTCTCTACCTCGATACCTCGGTCATCGCCGCTGCCATGGGCCGCGATTGGCCAGAATCGCCGACCTGCAAGGAGTTGCTGCGGGCCGTGGGCGCCGGGCGCGTTCTTGCGACGACTTCCGCCGAGTCCCTGAGGGAGCTCCTCGCGATTCTGCAAGAGCACGACGAGGAGCAGGCAGCGCTGGTCGCGGCGCCGGCCCTGGAGGCGCTGCTGGGTCCACTGGCTCACGTCACCGCCACGGACGCCCTCCTGGCGAGCGAGATGCTCGGACAGTGCCCCGGCCTTTCGACGCGGCTCGCGGTTCATGTTGCAATGGCAGCCAGGCTCGGGTGTAGCGCTCTCGTCACTCTGAGCCAGGTGCCCACCCAAGGGCTGCCTGTCCTCTGCGTCGCCCCTGCGGATCCGGCGCTCTCGTGGGAAAGGAGCTCGCCATGAATCACGGGACTCGTCAGCCCGCGGTCTGCGGATCTTTCTATCCGCGAGAGCCGCAGGAGCTTCTTCGCGCGGTGGACAGTTTTTTGGCACGGCGTTCGTTCGACAAAGCGATCAGTAGCGCTACAGCCGTGATCTGTCCTCATGCCGGATACATCTTCTCCGGAGCCGTGACAGGGGAGGTGCTCAGCAGTGTTGACGTTCCGACTCGGGTGATCCTGGTCGGCCCCAAACACCGCCGGGCTGGTGCTGGCGCGGCAGTAGACACGAGCTCTGTCTGGCGCTTTCCGTTTGGCGATGTCGAGTTAGATGAGGCGCTCTGCGATGCCCTTGCGCAGCGGGCCGGGATCGAGCGCGATGCCATGGCTCATCGCGACGAGCACAGCCTGGAAGTGCAGGTGCCGTTTCTCTGGCGGCGCTGCCCCCAATTGCGCATCGCGCCTTTGCTGCTCGGCCACGAGGCCATGCCCCGCCTCGAAATGATCGGCGCGGCTCTCGCAGAGGTCGTGCAGCAGGCGCAAGGCAGCGTGCTCATGCTCGCCTCAACCGACATGTCTCACTACCTGCCTGAGGCCGCAGCGCAGAAGCAAGATGCCCTGGCTCTCGAGCGGATCGGTGCCCTCGATCCCGCGGGCCTTCTCGAGACGGTCGTCTCTCGGGACATCTCCATGTGCGGCGTTTTGCCCACTGTGGCGGTCATGTACGCGGCCAAGGCCCTCTGCGCCACAGAGGCTACGCTGATTCGATACACCACTTCGGGACAGACCAGCGGCGATCTCTCCGCGGTCGTTGGATACGCGGGCTACGTGATTCGATAACTGGTTTCCATCCCGAAATGTGAGTTTTCGGCGTCCTTCGGAAAGGCGCTAACTGGGGTTGGCTAGATGTCGACGAGCTCGGCTGCGCGAACCCAGCCATCCCGGCCCTCGGCGTCTCGCAATCGCCTCCAGCCGTCCATTTCGCCGATGACCTCGACCCGCGAGCCTTCCTCGAGGCCGAAGCGTCGGATCTCGCTGCCAGGGCCCTCGAAGACGTCTGACTGGCCGGCCTGCACGATGATAGCCTCTTGTACGGAGGTTTCGAGGTGCAGTCGACCGAGGAGCAGCACGAGCATGGCGGCGCTGAGGAGTGCGAGAACCCCAGAGAGCACACCGAGGGTGAGGCGGGGCAGGTCGGCCCGTACGATGCGCCGCACCAGCAGGAACGCGATGAGCAGCAGCTCAAACGTGAGGAAGGTCAAAGCAGCGCCATTGGTGGTGAAGCGGTCGATGAGGGCCCGAAAAGCCGTCACCGAGGGCGCGAGATCGGCGTCGCGATCCGCTTCGTTGGCCCGTCGCGCCAAGTGCTCGCGCAGCACGAGGAGGTTGTGGCGTGCGTCCTCGTTGTCTGGAGACAAACGCAACACCTTCTCGTACATGAGCACAGCTTGACCGAGGTTTCCGAGACGAGCATAGGCTGTACCGAGGTTGTACAGCACCTCGGGTCGCGGTCCCGAAAGCTGGGCGAGCCGGGCATAGCTATCCCGGGCGCCCGCGTAGTCGCCGTTCCAGAACGCGTTGTTGGCTCGATCGAATAGGCTCGAGACGGATTCGGCCTTTGCGGAAAAAGAAAGGAGCGAAACGGCCAGGGCCATGGCGAGCAGGCAGTGGCGGCGAGGCGTGCAACGCTTTCCGAGCTGAAGGGCGAGTGTCATCGTCGACCTCCCTTGGGTTGCACTCGTACTGTTGCGAGCTCGGTCAGAAGCTTGCGCACGCGATCGAGGCTCGTTTGTCGTTCGGTAGAGCCGTCGGCAGCGCGTGCGAATCTCGCGAAGTCGAGAGATTCCATCTCCGCGATCACCTGCTCGGCCAGCTGCGATTCGAAGCCCCGTCGGCAAAGCCTCTCCCGCAACTCGGGCAAGGTGTCGCCGCTCACAGGCTCCTCGAGCCTGTCCTCGAGAAACCTGTGGAGAATTCTAGCCAGCTCGGAGTGGAACGCGGCGCTGTCGACGTTCGGACTGCGATGCCGCAGGTCTACGAGTCTTCGCAAGGCTTCGCTGTCGGCCCGCTTGGATCGGTCTCTCATCCAGCCCATGGCCCGACGCCTTCGCATGAGCCCAAAGACGAGAAAGCCCGACCAACCGAGGGGCGCTCCGAGGGCTGCGATGAGAAACCAAGGGGAACGAGGAGCGCTGCCCGGAGGGGCTGCGGAGAAATCGGCCGAGGAGACGATGGAGCGCAGTTGTCGGTTGAGCCGTTCGAGACCGGTCTGCCCCATGGGCTCTTGGGGACTTCCGGCTTGTGACGAAGCAGAGGTCGCCAGAGTTCCACTGGCTGGTGCGCCTTCGGTGACGGTGACGAGGCGCTCGGGCACGGTGATCGTATCGTATTTGCCGGACTGCGGGTCGTAGGTGGAGAAGCTCAGGCTCGGAATGGTAAACTGGCCCGGCTCCTTGGCGATGAGCAGGGTCTTGGAGGTGCGCGAACCCTGCACCTTATCGCCCTCTATCTGCACCTCTGCCTCGAACTCGGGGTTGTAGGACTTGAACCCTGTCACTTCGCTCAAGGTGGGTAACGCGACGTTTCGGATGTTTCCTTCGCCTTTGACGACCATGCTGACGGTCACGGGTTCGCCCACCTTTACGACCTCTCGGTCGATGGAGGCTTCGAAGGAAAAGCGTCCGACATTGACGGGGAAGAACCCCTTGGGCTGGCCTTCCTTGGGCAAAGGAGAAACCTCCAGGGTCAAAGGCGTGCCAGAGCGCCGGATCGTTTTGGGCTCGGAGAAGAATCCCCGCTGCACCGTATACTCGGCCACAGGGGCTGCGATGGTCAGTTTGCCCGGCTCGACCGGAAACACGGCGATGCGGCGCTGAATCGCGCGAGCGTAGCCCACTCCGCCAATGGTCACCTGCTCGACTTCGCGACGCATTCCGGTGGGTTGGAGGTTCTCCACCCAGAGGCCTTCGGTGCCTGGCTCGCGAACCAGATCCACTCCAGAAATGTTGTGCGAAAAAAAGACGTACACCGTAAGCACCAGGCGTTCGCCCACCACTGCAGAGGTCTTGGAGAGGTGTGTTTGGACGAAGTAGTCGGGGTCGACCGTGGCGCCGCGCAGATCCTCGGCCGTCAGATCGCCAGGCTGAACGGGTGTTGCGTCCACCGCGCGGTCTCCTTGGTCGGGAGAGCTTGGCACAGCCGAGCCGCTGCCTACGACACGGATGGTTTTGGCCGGACTTTTATACTGTCGATTGTCCACAGTCACGACGACGGGATCGATGCGGAAGTTTCCGGGCTTGTCTGCCACGGCCACCAGCTCATAGATGCTGCGCCTTGTGACGCTGCGGGTGCCGCCGCTGCCCAGGCCAAACGAGAAGCTCATGGACATGGGATGGCTCTCGCTGCGGGACAGCACGCGAAGTCCGGCCAGCGCAGGAAGCCGGATGTCCGGATCGCCGCTGCCCTTGGCCTCGACCTGAATCGTAATCGAAAACGCCTCGCCCACGGACACTGGGTCGCGATCCACTTGCACTTGGATGCTCGGCGGACTCTGAGCGCTGGCCAAAGTCGGGACGAGGGCGAAGACGGCGATGACGAGCAGGCTGCGCTGTGCTTTTTCGGCTAGCATCACCAATCCTTCATGGAGCCCTGAGGCACTGTCATGGCGCGGCGCTTGGCCATTTCTTTTTGCAAATCGTCTTGTCTCTCATCGAGCGCGTCGAGCAGTTGCTGCGTGGCTTCTCGAGGCGCGGGCTCTTGTTTTTGCTCTTGCTGCTGGTCCTGCTGCTGCTCCTCCTTTTGCTGCTGTTCCTGCTTTTGCTGCTGGTCCTGCTGCTGCTGTTCCTGCTTTTGCTGCTGGTCCTGCTGATCTTGCTGGTCCTTCTTGTCTTGGTCCTGCTGATCTTGCTGGTCCTGCTTGTCTTGGTCCTGCTGGTCCTGTTGTTCTTGCTGCTCTTGATCCTTCTTCTGTTGCTCTTCCTTTTGTTTCTTTTTTTGTCGAGCCAGCTCCAGATTCCACGCGACGTCCTTGTTCCCTGGCGAAAGAAGGAGGCTGCGATGGTACTGTTCTATGGCCGCGTCGTAGTCTTCTTTGGCAAAAAAAGCGTTGCCGAGCCCTGCGTGAGCTCTGGCTCGCACCGCGGGCTCTTTGCCACTCGAAGTGGCGAGCTTGAACGCCTGCATGGCCTGGTCGACCCTGTCAGCGCCTGAGCGTTGCAGGGCAAGGCCGCGGTTGAGATGCACACCGGCCTCGGACGGCAGGGATTTTGCGGCTTCGTCGTATTTCTCGAGGGCCTCACCTGGCTTGCCTTTGCCGAGCAGCTCATTGCCCTGCCGCACATCGCTGTTCTTTTTGCGCCAAAGGTCGAACGCCGCCGCGCTTTGGCTCGAGAGCACGCCACAGAGCAAAGCGCCATGCGCTCGGGCAAAGCCAATCCGAGGGCCACGAGGGCGATGGCCGGAAGTAGGAACCATTGGAACACCTCCTCATAAACCGTGACCTGGCGCGAGCTCACTTCAGACTGCTTGAGCTTGCGGATCTCTTCGACGATGCGGGCCATGCCTCCGAGATCCGAACCGGCGCGATAGTAGCGGCCACCCGTCTTGCTGGCGACCTCCTGGAGCACTTCTTCGTTCTTCGCCGACAGCGCCGTCGTCACGTAGTTGCCGTCTTGGTCTTTCTGATACCCCATGGGGGTGCCGTCGTCGAGATAGCGAGGGATGAGCTCGGGCGAGTCTGAGCCGATGCCCAGCGCGTGGACGCGGATTCCCTGCTTGGCTGCTTCGTCGGCAGCCGCGAGCGGATCGCCCTCGTGGTCCTCGCCGTCGGTGATGAGCAAGATCACCCGGGAGCGCCCGGTTTGATCGGATACGGAGCCTGGATCCTTCGGCTCGCCAGGCACGAGCATGCGGGTCGCGGCGGTGAGTGCCTTTCCTATGGCCGTGCCGCCCACGGGCATGTCGTAGGGGCCCATGTTCTTCCAGAACGCCGTGGCTGCGGCGTAGTCGGTGGTGAGGGGGAAACGGATGACGTCCCCGGCATAAGCCACAAGGCCGATGCGATCGCCGGTGAGCTGCGCAATGAAATCCGCGAGCTCGAGCTTGGCTCGCTCGATGCGGCTTGGGCGTATGTCCGTTGCGAGCATGCTCTTCGAAAAATCGAGGGCTACGACCACGTCTATGCCGCGCTTCTTGAGCATCTGGATTCGACCGCCGTACTGGGGCCGAGCCGCGGCTAGGGCAAGACCGGCGAGCCCGACCAAGAGGGCGATGCCCTTGACTGCCCGCAGATAAGCCGAGCCTCTCACGAGCTGCTGCTCGACGGTGCGAGCCTCTCCCAGGCGCTCAAGGGCGCGGCGCCGCGAGAAGATCTGGAAAAGCATGCCAGCGCCAGCCACGAGCGGCACGATGAGAAACAAGAGGGCATTGGCCTCGGCGAACCTCATGGCACCCTCCGCAGCACAGTAACCGCCAAAAGCACTTCGAGGCAGAGGAGCATCAGCGCCAGGAAGAGGTAGCGGCCGAAGACCTCGGCGTAGACGACACCCTGGTCTTCGATCCGAGCGCGTTCCAGGGCATCGAGAATGGAGTGGAACGACGACTCCAAGGCACTGCGGTCTGTCGCCTCGAAGAAGGCGCCGTTTGTTTGTTCACTTATGGAGACGAGAAGATCGCGGTTGATCGGTACATTCTGCTGGCCGAACATCTGCCTGGCAAAAAAGTCGAGACCCGAGGCCACTTCGGCCTGATCTTTTTGTCCCATGAGCACGGTGTAGATTTTGATGCCCATGGTGCGAGCGAATGCGGTCGCTTGCTCGGGCGAGATATTCCCGGCATTCGAGCTGCCGTCGGTGAGTAGGATGATCGCCTTGCTCTTGGCGTCGGACTTGCGCAATCGATTGATCGCCACCCCCACGGCATTGCCGATGGCCGTGGATTTGTCGTCGATGACGCCGATCTGAATATCTTGAATCATGCTGGCGAGCACCGAATAATCGAGCGTGAGCGGGCACAGGGTGAAGGCGTCGGAGGCGAAGACCACCGCACCCATGCGGTCGTTGCTGCGTCGCTTTATGAAGTCTTGCACCACGGACTTGGAGGCCTCGAGCCGAGTGGGCCGCAGGTCAGTGGCCTGCATGGAGCCGGACACATCGAGGGTTAGCACGATGTCGATGCCCTCGAGGGATGTGTTTTGTCGTTGAGACGAGTCTTGCGGACGGGCCGCGGCCACGGCGAGCAAGGCAAGGGCTCCGGCCTGGAGAGCCGTGGAGAGCGGCGCGAGCCGCGAGCGCCATCCGGTTCCGCTGCGGGCGAGCACGCCGGCGAGCGGAAAACGCAGCCTCGGGCCATTGCGACGCTCGAGGAGCGCGCGCGCGATGACCACTGGTACGAGCAAGCCGAGCAAGAGCAAAAAGGGACGGTCGAACCGTAGGCTCGAGCCTGGTACGAGCCATGGCGGAAGCAGGATCGCGGACAAAAGGCCGAGCAAAAGGAGGGAGGCCATGAGCGGGCTGTAGCGCCGCCATAGAGTTTGCCACCTACGCCACATGCGGACCTCCTTGGGGCGAGGGGGTCGTTGTGGGCATGGCGGCCGTGGGCGTGGTGCGCTCAACAAAAGCGAAGGTGCGGCGCAGCAGCTCCCTCGAGGTGTCGAGCGCAGGGAGGTGCTTGGCGAATTTCACGAGATCCGTGTCCTCGAGCAGTCCGTGCAGCTCGTGGAAGTCCTCTGTGGAGAGCGACAACCTTCGCGCGATGGCCATGAGCTCCTCGGTGGACATTTCCAGCGAGTCGAACCCGTAGCGATTGCCGAGGTACTCGCGCAAGGCCTCGGACAGAAGGATGTGGTACTGCTTGATCTCGCCGGTATCGAGAAGGTTCGATTGCTGGAGGGCCACGAGCTTCTCCCGGGCGATGTCCTGCGCCGGTCGCGGCGGCGGCGGCGGCGGTGGGGCCTTTGGCCGGCGCTTGTTCCACAAGTATCGAACGAGCAAGGTGAGCCCAGCCACGGCCAGGGCAGCGAGGATGGCGATCAAGACGTACAGCAGGGTGTAGTCCTCTTGATAAACATCGACGCCTGGCCCCTTGTCCTCTTTGAGCTTGGGCTCTGGCTCGTTGGCGATGAGGCTCTTAATCTTGACCACAGAGGGCTCGACCGAGACCTCGCCGAGCCGACCCCGCTCGTCGACGACCGCCAGCTTCTGAGGAGGTATGGCCCGCTCGCCAGCCTCGAAGCCGATGAGCCGCACGGTGAGGCTCTCGTGCACGCGGCTGCCTGACTCCGCGCCCTGCACAGCGTCTTTGGAGTGAATCTCGAGGTCGCCGAACGAGGTGCTCGACGGCAAATGCACGCGCTGGTCGCGGCTCCTCTCGATGTCGAGCTTCCAGATGACGAGCTCTCCGACGAAGACCTCTGCCGGGTCCACGGTGAGCTTGATCTTGGGAAGCTCGGAGGTGGGGATGCCAGGCTCGGAGTCGGACGGCCCAGGCGTGCTCGCGGACGCCTGTGGTGCGATGGGCGAGGCGCTGTCGGTCTCGGCCAGGACAGACGAGGCAGGCAGCAGCAGGCACGCGAAAATGAGGCTGGCGCGTTTCATCACGCCCTCCTGGCCCGGCGGGCGCGCAGGGCAAAGAAACTCTGTAAGCCCTTTAGATCCGCGTCCGCGGTCGAGAGATCCACATAGTCGATCTTCAACCGCCGCAGGAGTTGCTCTCGCTCGGCTCTGCGGCGCTTGATGATGTCGCTGTAGTTGCGACGCACCCTACGGTCTGAGGTGTCCACCAGCAACACTCCGCCTGTTTCGGGGTCTTCCATGTAGACGAGCCCGAGGTCGGGCACGTCCTGCTCTGCTGGATCGCCGACGCAGATGGGCACGAGGTCGTGCCGGGCGGCCATGAGCCGGAGGGCCGTGTCGTAGCCTTCATCGATGAAGTCCGAGATGAGAAAGGCGACGACTCGGTGCTTGGCCACGCGACCCAAGAACTCGAGGCCAGCGCGGATGCTCGTACGGGTGCCCTGGGGCCGAAATCGCAGGATCTCGCTCACCACTCGAAGCACATGCTTGCGCCCCTTCTTGGGCGGCACGAAGGCCTCCACCTTGTCGGAGAAGAGGATGAGGCCGACGCGGTCGCTGTTTTTGATGGCCGAAAACGCCAGCGTCGCCGCCACTTTGGCCATGAGGCGCGCCTTGGTCTGGCTCGCGGTGCCGAAGGAGCCCGAAGCCGAGATGTCCACCAGCAGCATCACCGTGAGCTCGCGCTCTTCGGAGAACATCTTGATGTAAACGTCATTCATGCGGGCAGAGACATTCCAGTCGATGAGGCGCACATCATCGCCCATTTGGTACTGCCGCACCTCATCGAAGGCCATGCCGCGGCCCTTGAAGACCGACTGGTACTGGCCTGCTAAATGATCATTGACGAGCCTGCGCGTGAAGATTTCGATTCTGCGAATCTCACGGAAGAGCTCTGCGTGGTCCATGGCCGGTCCCATGCTTCCTCCGCGCCGTTTCAGGGCACCTCGATGGCGTCGAAAATCTTGCGAACGATATCCTCGCTCGAGAGCTCCTCGGCCTCGGCCTCGTAGGTCACGATCACCCGATGCCGCAGCACGTCGGGGCCGATGGATTTGATGTCTTCTGGCGTGACATAGCCGCGATGGCGCAAGAACGCATGGGCCCTTGCGGCGATGATGAGAGCGATGCTCGCCCTGGGGCTGGCGCCGTATTCTATGAATCGTTCGAGGTCGGCCAGGCCCCAGTTGGCCGGCTCGCGGGTCGCGAGGACCACGTTGATGATGTAGTCTTTGATTTTATCATCGACGTAAATCTCATCGACGACTTTGCGGGCCTCGAGGATGCGTTGCGGGGTCACCACTGGTTTGATTTCGGGCACGTTGCCCGTGGACATGCGGTCCATGATCTGTCGCTCTTCGTCGCGGGTCGGGTAACCGACCTTGATTTTGAGCATGAATCGATCGACCTGGGCCTCGGGCAAGGGGTAGGTGCCCTCTTGCTCGATGGGGTTCTGCGTGGCCATGACGATGAACGGCTTGGGCAGGGCAAAGGTCTCGTCGCCGATGGTGACCTGCTTTTCCTGCATGGCCTCGAGCAGGGCGGACTGTACTTTGGCCGGCGCACGGTTGATCTCGTCAGCGAGCACGAGGTTGGCGAACACCGGACCTTTCTTGGCCGCGAATTCGCCGGTCTGCTGACGGTACACCACGGTGCCCACGAGATCCGCGGGCAGAAGGTCCGGGGTGAATTGGATGCGCTTAAACTTGGCCTCGATGGCTCGGCACAGCGTGTTGACCGTGAGGGTCTTAGCCAGCCCCGGTCGTCCACGAACGCGCTCTCGGCCTTTACCATGTCGTTGATAGCTCTTACGTCGTGCATCATCGTAGCAACCTCTTTGTGCGGCCCATTGCTTTTTTGGGCCGCCTTCGGCCAGCAAACCCAAGGCCGCCCGACTTTATTCCCAACGCGCAGCAGCGCAAGCCCTTGAAACGCAGATCTGGCTCG
This sequence comes from Myxococcota bacterium, assembly GCA_025453525.1. Lineage (GTDB taxonomy): Bacteria > Myxococcota_A > Polyangia > JAAYKL01 > JAAYKL01 > JALOQD01. The sequence continues at coordinate 148 of JALOQD010000219.1, read as the reverse complement.
AAGTTGCCCGAAGGCCTGTCCAGCGCTAGATTTTGTCAAAGGTTGTTTTCAACGGAGGCGCCATGCGATATGCAACGCTCGGAATAGGGCTCGTTCTTGCTCTTGCCATTGGCTGCTCGGAGAAGACCATTGAGTGTCAAAACGGCGT
>JALOQD010000218.1 GCA_025453525.1 Myxococcota bacterium | reverse complement strand
ATCGGCTTGTCACTCCTCCGCTTGCGAAAATCCATGAGACGAGCGCCCCGACGCATGTTTGGCAATGTCGGTCCGACGCTTCCGCCGCGAGCACCGCTAGGTTGACCTTGGTTCCTGAGGCTACGCTGAAGAGGGACATCCTGACCATAAGATCAGTCCGCAGATCCCCTGGCCAATTTTCGGCTCGTAAGCGGGTCGGTTTTTTTTCTGCGCATTTTTTTTGGTTGTGTGGAAGGTCTGCACTCTCCAGAGGAATCACCTTTCGTGTGGAAAAAGTGGAAAATGTAGTTCCAATGGAGGCCGAGATGAAAAAGCACCGTCTTCTCTTCCTCGCTTTGCTGGCGCTCATGTTTTTATCCTGTCAGGATGGATTTTCTTCGGAAACGATTTTTGAGGGGACTCGGAGTAGTGATCATGCGGAGGACACCGTCGATGAAATCGGGGATGAAAGCGATACAGGAACGGATACGGACACTCTAGAGACCGGGAAGGACAATTGTCCGACCGATCCCCAAAAGACTGACCCGGGAAAATGCGGATGCGGCATTCCCGACGATGATGTGGACGAGGACGGCACACCCGACTGCCTCGACCAATGTCCTTCTACCCCCACCAAAGTCCTGGCTGGTGCCTGCGGCTGCGATATCCCGGAGGATGATGTAGACAAGGATGCCACACCGGATTGCGTCGACCAGTGCCCGCTCGATCCTGGCAAGAAAGAACCCAGATTCTGCGGGTGCGGCACGCCTGATATCGATACCGATGGCGACGGGGCGTGGGACTGCCAGGAGGAGTGTCCCAACGACCCGCTCAAAACCAAAGCTGGAGTCTGCGGCTGCAATAAGCTGGAGGATGGCGATGAAGACGGGGCGTTCGATTGCGAGGAGGGGTGCCCCAACGATCCGAACAAGACCAAGCCCGGAGTCTGTGGCTGTGGCAAGGTCGAGGATGGCGATAAAGACGGGGCGTTCGATTGCAAGGAGGCATGCCCCAACGATCCGAACAAGACCCAGCCCGGAGTCTGTGGCTGCGGCATTGCCGAGGCGGATTTGGATCTGGATGGCTCGCCCGATTGCATCGACGATTGCCCGAGCGACAGGAATAAGATGGCCCCTGGTCAATGCGGCTGCGGCATCGCAGACACCGATTCCGACAGGGATGGGACTGCGAACTGCAACGATCTCTGCCCCAACGACGCGGGAAAGGTGGCCCCTGGTCAATGCGGGTGCGGCATCGCAGACACCGATTCCGACAGCGACAAGACCGCGGATTGCAAAGACGGTTGCCCCATCGATCGCCGCAAAATAGCCCCTGGCATTTGCGGCTGCGGGATTTCGGACGCGGACAGCGATCACGACGGCACGGCGAATTGCGATGACGGCTGCCCGAGCGACCCCGACAAGCTCAATCCTGGCGCCTGCGGCTGCGGGGTGTCGGATGCCGACAGCGACCGTGACGGCACGTTGGACTGCCATGACGGCTGCGATTGGGATCCGCTCAAGACCTCGCCGGGAGTCTGCGGCTGCCGAGTCCCGGAGACCTGCGGCACCACGACGGGGGTCTCCACGTCCAAACCGAGCTACACCCCCAATGAATCCATCATCGTGAACTTCTGGGGGCTGCCGGGAAACCTCAAGGATTGGGTGGGTCTGTACAAAGTCGGAGCGGCTGACAAGGATTATCTCGTCTACACATATTCAAATGGGCAGAAAATGGGCGCGATGACCTTCTCGAAGCGCAACGCTGGAAAGTATGAGGCGCGCATGTTCTTGAACGATGGCTACACCCGCGTGGCCACGGTTTCCTTTGTCGTAAAATGATGGTGCGCCATCACGGGTGTCACGTCGAGGTGACACCGTCGCCCTCCAGTGTCCCATGAAATGGACACTATCGACGAAGATCTGCTCGCTCTTTCCCCTTAAAAAACGGCGTGCTTAAAACGGATGCTTGGGCAGGTAAAAGTATCCCCTTGATATTACACAGATCACGATCATGTCCAAACGGTTGCCCCCTCTTCCTGGCACATATCGTGCTTGCTTTTTCCCCCTGTGCGGAACGACCCACAAACAGATTTCTGTTTGTATAAAAGAAAGGAAATGCACCCATGTCCATTCCATTCAAAAATAGGTTCATTCCTTCATATGTCCTTTTGGGTTGGCTCACCTGTATTTGGGTGGCAGGGTGTGAACCCTCTGACAATGGCGCCATTGTGGATGATTCTCAGTTCAACGGAAATAATTTCGCCATTGATTTTGACTATTCCACAAACGAGATGCTCGGCTTCGACATCGACAAGTACTTGCAAGAGAACGCCGTTCATCTCTTGCCCTATGCGGAAATGATTTCTCATGTGGCTGGCGAACGAAGAGTCAGTCCTCGCGCGCTGATCGCCTTGATGGAGCAGCAATCCGGCGCGGTAGACAATCCGGACTTTGACGCTACCAAGCCGTTTGGCGCCCTGTCAGAAGAAACCGGCTTTCTAGCGCAGCTGCGGGATGTCGGCTCTCGCCTGCGGGGCATGGGGGAGTCGGCCCATATGCGGGTGCTCACCCATTCTCCTCAACGCGCGGCCTTGCTGGTGCTGCCCGCTGAAGAGCTCCTGGAGCTAGGAGACCTTTACCAACAATTGTTCCCAGGCGTTCTGAGCAAACCCAAACCCGTCTCGAGAGCCGCCTCGCAAATACCCTTGCAGTTCCCCTACCCCATCGGAGAATGGTGGTATTTCGGCGGTACGCATACAGATGACGGCAAACAGCCGAGCTCCCTCGACTTCAACGATAATGGAGAAGACTGGGGCGATAGCATTAACTCGTGGGTAGTCTCTTCTGCGGCCGGAACCGTGAAGAAGCATTCTAGCTGTTATCTCACTGTCATTCACGCCGATGGTTGGACGACCAGTTACTATCACATGAGCAATATTTCGGTCAGCACCGGCGCCTCCATTAAAGCCAACCAGGCCGTGGGCAAATATGCAAACACGGAAGCCCAAGCCCTGTGCGACGGAGGGTGGTCGACAGGCCCCCATGTTCACTGGAGTCTCTACAAAGACAACAATGAAGTAAGTCTCTTGAACATCGTGCTTTCGGGCTACTCTGTTCATCCTGGAACGTTTGACTATGACGACAACTGTTCTCGCATGTGGTATACCAACGTCGCAACCGGCAAAAAGGTCTGCCCGTGGACTTCCGTGCGCAATGACGGAGTTTCGGCACCGGTAGACAATTGCCCCAATGACCCCAATAAAACCGAACCCGGACTGTGTGGCTGCGGCGTTCCAGAGGGCACCTGCCCAGTCGCAACCCCACGGATCGAAATGTCCAAATCCACGTATGGCGTGAACGAAGCCATCGTCGTTCGCTATTACAATCTACCTGGCAACAGCACGGACTGGGTGGGAATCTATGCTGCTGGAGCTGCCAACACTGCGGAGCTCCAATGGTTCTACTCGAACGGCGCCGCGAATGGCACCATGCAGTTCACTGGAAGAGCGGCCGGCAAGTACGAAGCGAGGCTCTTCTTCAATGACAGCTACACCCTCGAGAAGAAGGTCTCTTTCACGGTGGGCAGCGGGCCTGTCGACAACTGCCCCAATGATCCCAACAAAACCGAACCTGGCCTTTGTGGCTGCGGCGTGCCCGAGGGGACGTGCGGCAAAACCTATCAGGCAGAGAGCTACACAAAACAAAGCGGCTGCACGCTCGATAACGACCACACAGGCTTCACCGGCACCGGCTTCATGGACTTTGGAGGCAGCGGCACCTATGTAGAGTGGAACAACATCAACGTCGCCACAGCCGGAAGTCGGGTGCTCACGTTCCGCTATGCCAACGGCAGCGCCAATGCCCGCAAAGCCTTGATCCTCGTCAATGGTGCAGCGGTCGGCAACGTCGATTTTAGCCCGACGGGCGCATGGACGAACTGGAAAACAGCCGCGATAACGACCTCGCTAATAGCTGGCAACAACGTCATCCAAGTGCGAGCCAGCACGAGCAGTGGCGGACCGAATTTGGACAACATGCTCGTCAAGTAGGTTCCATCCCCATAAGGGCTGCGCTGCCTCCCCAAAAATTCCTGTCATCCCAAAAGGCACTCTTCCATGCCCGGGTGTCGCAGGCCCGACCCTTCTCATCTTCGGTCTGTGAACGATGGGCGCAGGGAACACGGGAGCTTTTTCAGTCGCACAACCCGGTCATCCCGTCACAGGAACAATCGTCGTAGCAACCGCGGTTGGCCTCGTACTGATAGAGTCCCTGGAGGCTGTTGTACGCGGGCATGATGTAGTTCGTAGAAGGCCGAACGAACAGTGGCCCCTTTGCGGCACAGGTCCCGCCGGCGCAATCGTCGTCGAAGAGGCACGGTCTGTCTGCATCGGCGCCGCCGAGGCAGAGCTGCGTGACCTGATCCGCATGCTCGCTCTGGTCGCCGCCGTGGGGATCGGCGCGATTGTCCGGCGCGCAGTGGGTCCCTGTCGCGTGCATACGGTCCATGTACTCGAAGAATAGGGGATTGACGTACGGCCATGTGGCAGGGATCGCCTTCAACACCGACAGCTCCACCTGGAACGCGGGCCAGGCAATGGACTGATAGTTGCCAGGACACAGGTTGTCCGCGCTCGAGCCGCCGTCGATCCACGCCTCGTCGTCCGCGTGGATCGGGTTGCTTCCAGCGACCGAAGCCGGGCGCACCAGGTTGGTCCACGAACCGTAGAGCGCGATGCCCGCGCCGCTTTGGCCATGGGTGTTGGCGCGCTGCTGCTGTGAGGTCTCGGCGAACATCGCGAGGTGCTCGTCACAGATGTCGGCCGGAGCCGACGACGCGACGCACATGCCCTGGCCGCACGACGCGACGCCCCAATGATCCCCGCAGCGCGCCCCGTCGTTCTCGCCGCCTTGGCAGAAGCTCTTCGAGTGATTGTCTGCCGACCTGGTGAGTGCAGCGAGGCACGCCGAGTGTTGCAGCATCGCGGCCGCGACCAAGGGGCGCGCATAGCGACCGACATTGTGGCCTCCGTTGGCTGGCCAGGAGCCAAACTCGCCTGGCGCATGGCCCTGCCCGCCTCCGTAGAGAATGGCGCCGCAGATATCCATGCCGAGCTGGGCCGCGCGGATGGCGAGAAGCATTTTCTTCTCCTGCGTGCCGCCGAACTGGGACGCATCGAACGTGAGCCACAGCAGCGCCTCGTTGACCGAGCGGTGTTTGATGGGACCGTACCCGTTCTCGATGGGCTCGACCGATGTGCTGCTGTTGCGACCCGCGGTGCCGACCTCGGTCCCTGGCCAATCGAAGAACCACTCCATCTTCGGCTCGAGCAGCGCCTCGAGGGACGCATCCCAGCCCTGACCAACCGGCGTGCCAGTGCTCGGGCGCGCCTCGATGTCCATCGACGGAAGCATCGACATGTCGAGCTGGCTCGTGGAGAATAGCTGTTTCTGCGCCTCGTCCCCACCGTAGATGGCGGGCCTCAAGACAGTCGCACCGCTGTCCGTCGGGGCGCTCGAAAGAATGGCCACCGCATTGAAGTATTCGAGACACATGCGCGTGGTCGGCCTCTCTGGCGGAACCCCGGCCGCTCGGCAATCATCGCCTGTGTCCAGGTTGCTGTCCCCCTTGAGGATCATTCGCGCCACAAACCCGTCCGTCGTCGTGTCGATGGGATACGGGGCAGCACGCGTTGGCACGAGCGGTTCGGGCTGCCCTGTCGAGCCGAGGCGGCCGTCCATTCCCTGATACTCCGAGATGTCCCCTGTGGGTGTATCCAGCCACCCATTGCGCAAGGCGCCTGCGGTTCCGCTGGCCTCCAAGCAGGCAGGGCAGCTCTGCGGCGAAAACCCGTCGATGTCGACGATCCCGGTTGATCCCGGCGGTGGCGCGATCCAAAACGAGTGCTCGTCGGCAAAGGTGCCACACAGGCACGGTCCTTCGTCACAGTCGAACTCGAACCCGACCGAGGCGCTCCGCTTCCCCTCGATCAGCGGTCCGAAGGCGCTCGTGTAGACGATGGAGGTTCCGCTCCCGCGCCCGTCTTCGCAGGGTCCGTCGTACAGGCCGGCCTTTGAGTTGGAAGACTGTTGGCCGCAGCCAGCGGCGAGGAGCGCGAACGCACAGAGCAGTCTGCGCAAGGAAATCGGTTTCATTTTTCCCCCTTGTTAGAGAGTTGCCGTCCCGAAATGTGAGTTTTCCGGCGTCCTTCGGAAAGGCGAGGACTGTTTGAGTTGGATCATTCGATGTCCGAGTTCCGCAGACTTGGAGAAGGACGCCGGAAAACAGGACTTTCGGGATGGGAACTAGAGAAAAGGTGGGCGTGTCTCCAGTCTCGGCGCCGGTGTGGTCATCCTGCCTCGCGAGCATGAAGGTAATCCTATGCCAACGCGGTCAGCGCTCAAGCCGAAAAACCGTTGTCGTTTGCCGGATTCTAGAAAAAAGAGCGGCTTCACAAAAAAGAAAAATGTTTCACTGCGACGAGTGTCTTGGCGTAAGCAGCAAATCGGGGCAGTATCTGGGGCTGAGCCCGAGTCAAACGAAGGGATGGTGAATAAGTGAAGAACGCGCACCGACGATTTCGGGGTGTTGTCGTCTTTTTTCTGATCGCCCTTGCTGCTGTGATCGGCTCGTGCCGCGGTAGCGACAGCAACCCCACAACAGATTCCAGCACAAACTTGCAAGGGAATACCGTCACCGAAAGCGACACAGAGCCAGTCACCGAGTCACAGACCGATACCGTCTCCTCGTCGGAAAGCTCCACCTCCGAGCCCACGACCCCCGCGAGCTTTTGCCTGCAATTCTCGAAGCGCATCTGTGACGGTCTCGTGGCCTGTGCGTGTCGCTTCGATCAGCGCGCCTACGACGCAGATCATTGTGTTGACGCGCGAGCTGCCGACTGCCTTGCCAACTTCGAAGCCAAGGTCGGCCCGGACATCACTGCCGGGAAAGCCCGTTTCGACGAGAATTCGGTAGCGGCCTGTCTCGCAGCGATGACTGTTCTAGGCCAGCGTTGCGCGCTCGGTGCTGGCATTGGGCCACCTCTTCCCGATGCCTGTAATACCATCGTCGTCTCCACCGCCCTCGTCGGCGAGACCTGCGAGCTCGCCGGTGAAGGGCTCGCTTTCTGCGGCACAGAGGGGCAGGGAGTGTGTCTGCCCGAGGCCAGGGCAGTGACATGCACTTCTCTACCGGGGGACGGGACTGCGTGCCTGCTCGGCCTGTGCGCCCCGGGGCTCGTCTGCAACGGCACAACCTGTGCAGCCAGAGGCAACCTCAATGCGCCATGCGAGACACAGGTCGCCTGCCAGGACGGCCTCGTATGCGGCCCGGCAAAACAGTGCGTTGCGCCGCTCGCCGCGGGCGTCGCCTGCGATGCGAATGCCCAATGTCAGGAGGGTCTCGCCTGTGACCAGAAAAAGTGCACCGCGCTCGCAGAGCTCGGGGATGAATGCTCCGGCCCTCAAACGTGTGGGGCCGAGCGTTCCTGCGGCCCTGCTCCAGAGACGCGCGTATGCACCGACCCAGATACCGAAGGTGAGCCTTGCGAGGCCAACACCTGCGCCGTGGGCCTGGCTTGTGCTTCGTCAACGGCCAACACCTGCGCCGCATTACCCGGCGCCGATGAGCCGTGCTTGGACGGTTTTTACTGCGCACAAGACCTCACCTGTCTATTCGGTCTGGACACATGCGGACCCTTGGCCGGTCTAGGCGAGACCTGCACGGAAAGCAGCCGTTTCTGCGCCGATGGCCTGGGCTGTCGTCAGAGTGACAACACCTGCCAGCTCGGTCCTGGAGTGGGGGAGCCGTGCTACAACAATCCACCTGACTCCGTTTGCGGTGCAGAATTGGGCTGCGACTTCGGCGAACAGAGCCTCTGCGTCCCGATGACCGGCGCAGGCTCGCCGTGCCAGAGCGACCGCACCTGCTCTCCCGACACCTACTGCGACTGGTCGACGATGAAATGCGCCACGAGGCTATCCGCGGGCACGCCGTGCCAATACGGCAACGAGTGTCTCACAGGACATGAGTGCACGGCAGAACCCAGCGGAGCAAAGTGCGCTCCTCTGCCAACAAGAGCTCAGCCGTGTGTCCACGACTGTTCCCTTGGGCTGGTCTGCAAGGGCGCAGGGGGAAAATGCGTGCCCGAGTTTTGCGTCATCCCGGGATAGCCGAGCGATGAGACCCTGGGTTGAGGGTTTAGGGCTCACGCATAACTGGGGTCTCATGAAGAAGGAGCAGAAAGGCCGCTCACATGAGAGTGATGAGGCAACAGGTCTCGCCAGCAGGGCAGCCGAACTCTTCGCTGATGATATACCCCTGACCCGAGCAGTCGCCATTGTCCTCGCAGGTCGCGCCTGATCCTTCTTTCAAGACGGTCGGGACAAATGACTTTATGCCAGTATCGAGCGCGGCGCATTGGTCCGTGTCGATGCAGCACAGAAGCTCTCCCTTGCAATTGAACTTCGGGTCTTTGCCGGTGTAGAAGGCTCCCACCGGATCGGGATTGGCAAAGCCGCCATCGCAGGGATCGTCTGACTGTTGGCAGAGACCCGTGATGGTGCCGAGAGGTCCGAACTGGGCGGAACACTCATTTCCCTCTTCCACGGTTCCCGTATCGGTTTCTCCGGTGCCAGTCCCGGTGCCAGTATCTGTGGCGCTGCCCTCGCCTTCGCCCTCGCCCTCTCCGGTCACGGTGTCGGTCGAAGTTGGGGTGTCGTCTGTACCGGGTTTGCAGAGGAAGTCCGTGGTTTCCCAACAACCGCTGGTGGAGAAGAACACGGTCGCGAGCAGGATCGAGAGCAACAACCGAGTGTTTTGGTTCATGAGTTCCTTACCTCCATAACGAGGGGATAGCTCGTCGAAAAGCGCCCCATGCACCTCATTGTAGCAGCGAAGCCGTCTTCGCGCCCGTGGTGTCCATAAAAAATTTGTGTCGCCGATGGCTGGGTTTTGGCAAAAAATTTGAGCAACGAACCGCTCGAGAAGATTTGACTTAAGGCAGCTGACCCCGCACGAACACCATGAGCGTATCCCCCTTAGGATCCAACCCTTGGACGTATTGCATTCCACCATCCCCTTGCTGCACCACTTGGTCTGCAGTGCCCTGGGCCACTCGAAAGGCGATGCGCCTTCCGTCATCCGTGCGAATGACGCAGCCCGAGGCGAGCATCCCGAGGGAGATGAAGGTCGTGGCCAGTATCAGTTTCCTAGCGATTTTGAATATTGTGTTTCCCATCAGAGCTCTCCTGCCTGTACCGGGCAACCTTTCATACTGAAACCTGTGCATCATGAAACTATTGTCAAGTTTAATAAGCAATGTGGAGTATCTGGTTCTGCAAAGCTCAGATCGATGGACTTGCTTCCATCAGAGGCAAACGGATGGTGAAGCGACTCCCCTCGCCCGGTCTGCTTTCGACGAGCACGCGCCCTCCGTGCGCCTCCACACAGCTCCTCACGATGGCAAGGCCGAGGCCAGCGCCTCCATGCTCCCGCGTGGATGAGCCGTCGCTCTGGGCAAAGGGATCGAAGATACGCCGTTGATCGCACTGACGAATGCCCATGCCATGGTCGACGACGTTGATTTCCAAAGAGCGAGG
>JALOQD010000217.1 GCA_025453525.1 Myxococcota bacterium | reverse complement strand
AATGCTTCCCGGCTGCCACGCGGGATGCCTCGCTCCAAGCTTTCACGAGGCACACCCGCTGCGCGCCGCAAAGCATTTTCATTCTCATTGGTGGTCGCGGCAGCGGCCATGAGCGTTTGCTGGGTATTCTCTCCTTCCACGCGCAAACCGCGAGCGTACAAAGGGGCGTGAGCCACGAGCAAGTCTTCCACGGCATCGGGGTCGAGGAGATGTTCTGCCGGAGGAAACGACGGAAGGCGGGAGGCGCGGTGTTGCGCGTGCTCTGCCGCCGCTTTGATCTGCGCCTTTTGCCAGGCGAGACGCACCTCGTCGGGCTCGGAAACGCACACGGCGGCGTCCTGCGGCAGGTAGTCGAGCGTGCTCGCAAAGGCAAAGGTGAGAGCCGGGAGCAGTCCGTCGATACCCACGAGCCTCTCTCCAGCGAGGACCTCCTCGATGAGGGTCGAGGTTTTTGTCGTCGGCTGATCGACCTCGTCGCAGACGCGACGCAAACGCTCGGCGGTCTGGGAACGCTGCTCGTCGCTGCTCGGCCAGATCAGCAGACGCGCGGGGTGCACGGCCACGGACTCGACCTCTTGCTCTGTGGCCTGGGTCTGGGGATCGAACAGCCGGATGCGCTCGATCTCTTTTCCCCAGAGCTCGATCCGAGCCGGTCGAGTGGCTTGCGGAGGGTAGACGTCGAGCAGGCTGCCGCGCACGGCATAGGTGCCCGGCTCTTCGACGAGCGGCGCGCGGTGGTAGCCGATGCGCTCGAGATGGGCTGTCAGGGCTTCCCGATCCAGGGGCTCGCCGAACGTCAGGACGCGACAGGCCTTTGAGAACTCTAGAGGGGGCAACACCCTTCGGCGCAGAGTGTCGGCGCACAAGACCGCAAATTTCCATGCCCGGTCGCTTTGCAGTCGGTATAGAGCCGCGGCGCGCTGCAAGACTTCGCGTCGATCTGGCGCGACTTCGTCATAGGGACCGAGATCAAAGGGAGGCACGTATACGACCGAATCGAAGCTCGCGCTCTGTCCAGGGCCGGCCTCGAAGAACATCAGGTCCCGGACCATGGCCTTGGCCGCCTCTGGGCTGGGTACGATGACGCAATAGCGCCGCCCGTGCCGTCTCGAAAGGCGCACGAGCAAGCTGCACAGGGCGCTTCCGTGGCATCCGGTCACCGATGCGCTTCGATTTGGCTCGAGCTCCCTAGCGATTCGTTCGAGAGAAAGCCCTACCCCGATGTCGGGGATGCTGGGGATGATGATGCTCACGCTGGGTCACATGCCGCAGAAGCAGGGGAATCGTCAAGGAGGAGAAAAAATCAGAAGGGGTTTTCATCCACGGCGGGCTTCTTGGTCCCAGGCGCAGGCTTGGTCTCTTCAGGCGCGGGCTTCTTGGCCTCAGGCGCAGGCTTCTTGGCCTCAGGCGCAGGCTTCTTTTCTTCTGGTGCGGGCTTTTTGACTTCCGGCGCGGGCTTCTTTTCTTCTGGTGCGGGCTTTTTGACTTCCGGCGCGGGCTTGGTCTCTTCGGGCGCGGGCTTTTTGACTTCCGGCGCGGGCTTGGTCTCTTCGGGCGCGGGCTTCTTGGTCTCAGAAGAGAGAATCGGCTCCTCGGTCACGGGCTTCGGCTCGGTCTTTGGTTTCTTTGCCGCTTTCGTTTGTCCCTGGGCGGTCTTGGGCTCGGCCGGGGCTGGCTCGGTCACTGTTGGCTCGGCAGTTGGGAGCTTGGTGAGCGCAACCTTGACGACCGCCGTGAACACTCCCTCGGCCTCGGTCCAATCCGCTTCGCCGATGGTGCCCTTGTAGTCTTCGTAACCTGGCTTTTGCAGTTTGTACTCGAGCTTCGGGCCTGCGCCCCTGATGGTGGAGGTTCGCGGCGTCTTGCCGATCCAGTCGCCTGCCAGATGCACTCGGGCGCCTGGGGGATCGCTTTCAACGATGACCTTGACCTCTGCCTCCTCGAGCTTGATGGTGGACTTGGCGCCGTCCTCTTTGGAGGTGACTTTGATGGTTTTCGTTTTGTAGCCAAACAGCTTGGCCGTGACGTCGATTTCGACGCCGGGCTCCATGCCTTCGATGGTGACCGGGGCCTTGCCCTTGGATTCTCCAGCGACAAAAATGGTCGCGCCTGGTGGCGAGGAGGCGATGTCGGCCAGACCGAAGGAGACCGACTTGGTCGGAATCGCATCCGTGGCAACGGGCGCTGGGGTCGGCGGCTGTGGAACGGTGGCCTGCGCTGTCTCGGGCGTGGGCGCTACGGGTTGCGCGACTGGTGTCAAAGGCACTGGCGTTGGCACAACCGGAGCTGTCGTCAATGGTGGAGGCAGCGAGCCCGGCTCCTCTTTTGGGGTTGGGACGAAGAGAAAAAAGGCCAGACCCAAAAGGGCCAGAATCAGCATGCCGCCGAGGGCCAGCAGCGCAGTGTTGCTCTTCGTGGGCGAACCCGGAGAGGGCACTGTTGGGCGATCTGGAGCGCCGGATACATGCGCGGGCACGTGAGCCGGAGCCGCTGGCTTCGACTCTTTGGCCGCAGGCGTTTTGGGCGGTGCCGTTGGGATGGGAGGCTTCGGCCGGTCGGCGTTGGGGGCACTGACCGGCGGCATCGTGGTCCTGGACTCGCTCTCCTCGGCAATGCGAGCCATGTCGGCGGAGATCATGGGCCTGGCAATGGTTTTTTCGTACTCGTTTTCGTCTTCGCTCCAGTAGGACATGGACTTGGCCGGATCGACGCTTTGTACTCCGGTGGGCGTATTGTCCCCACGCTCCGTGGCCGAGGACGCCACAATCACTCTGGGTTGGTCCTGTTCCGCCCTCGAGCTCGGTGGCGCGACACGCGTCGGCCCTTCATCGAACATCGCTGGCTTGGCAGCGGGCACGCTCGTCTTGGCCGCTTGCGGTTCATCGAGCGCATCTCCGATGGCGTCTCTGATTTCGGCCAAGAAGTCCGGTGGAATCGACGAATGACTCGAAGCCGCGGAAGAGGCGAATTGGTCCGAGCCCTCGCCTTGTCCGTCGCCCTCTTGTGGCCCTCCGAGACCCGTCAAGGTGCGCTTGGCGGACTTGGGAATGTTTTGGGGTCGCACGGGCGGAATGGGCTGTGGCGGTCGCGACGGGTTGGCTGCACGCTGCTCGACAACAGGCGCCTCGCCGATAGGCCCGACGTCGGTGCGCCCTTCGAGGAGCGTCTCGATGTTGTCGCGACTCGTGTTGTCGAGCTTGATGAATTTGACTCCCATCCCAGGCGGAACATCGTCGCGAACCGCCTCGCGCCGCCATACCACGCGGCCGACGCCTTGGAAGATCGAATTGTCGTCTTCCAGACGCACATCGAATTTGATGAGCGTCCCCACAGGCAGCGGGGTAGCCATATTGATGAAGAGACCTCCCCGGCTGAGGTCGCGAGAGTGCTTTTCGACGAAGTCGTTCAGCGTGGCGCTCTTGAAGCGGATCTTGAGCCCCAGAGGCTGCCTTGGATCACGGCGACTGTCGTTCGTCATCGTAGCGGTCCTCCAAAAATGCGGTTTCTCGCTTCGTGTTCGAGTCTGGCTCGACGGCCGAGCGTCACCGCGTGGATGCCGAGCTTGACCGGGCTATTGTTTGGTCATAACGAGCGTGTACGAAACGGCCGATTTTTTGTCGTCGTTCATCGCGCCCTTGCCCGAGCCTGAGAACGTGTCGACGCCCTTGCGCACCATGCGCACCTTGATGCCCATGGTCTGATTGGCAAAGGTGGCTTTACCCACCACATGGAAGCCGGCCGCCTTTGGGTCTGTGATCGTGCCGGCGACGGACGCTATGCTCTGGGACGTGGGACCGAGCTTGAGGGTGCCATCGCCGCCCTGGTAGATGCGGCAACCGAACGGCGGGAGCTTGATGCCCAAAGGCAAGTCGATCTTCTTGGAGTCGAGGGTGCAGGAATAGGCGCCGATGAGCTCCTCGCCCGAGGTGGCCGGCCCCTTGATTTTGGCATCGACATTGCCGCCGCCACCGCCGCCGCCTTTGCCGCTTCCTGTCGCTGGCTGAGGCTCTTCCTGAACCACGGGCAAGAGCGGCGTGGGAGGAGGAGGTGTCATTTGTGGCTGGGGTATGGGTTGTGGCACGGGCATGACCGGCGCCACCGCGATGGGTTGTGGCACGGGTTGCTCCTGTGCGTTGCAGCCGACCAGGGCCACGATCCCGATGAGACACAGGAGTGTCAGAATCATACTAACGGGTTTGAACACGACAGCACCCTCCTTGTTTGTTTTCTAACAGGACAGCATTAGGATACCTCCAACTGAAGCTCAGTAAAATATTTCGTGAAGATGTTGCGCGAATCGAGGGGATTTGCTCTGAAAAAGAGCCGCGGAAAATGCCCCACGGCTGCAACGCGGGATGCCTTACTCCAGGCTTTCGCAAGGCATTCCCGCTGCGCGCCGTGGGCATTTTCAGCCTCATGGGTGGTCGCGCCAGCGGCTATGAGCGTTTGCTCAGAAAAGAGCCGCGGAAAATGCCCCACGGCTGCAACGCGGGATGCCTCGCTCCAAGCTTTCGCGAGGGCATTCCCGCTGCGCGCCGGGGTCATTTTCATTCTCATTGGTGGTCGCGAGCGGCCATGAGCATTTGGGGCAGATAAGTTTGGTCGGGCTGTTGCCCCTGCCCCCCTGAACGGGTTATGGTGCTAATTCTGATGAAAGCAATACATTCACTTCTTCTTCTCTTTAGCATTTTCGTTGCGACCGTTGCCTGCCAAAAAGACGACATAGATGCGTCGTGCGTGCGGTGGTGCGACATAAAAACCCAGGCGTGCGTCTACAGCGCCGAGGTGCATGAGTGCAGCATCGCGTCGGACGTGCTCTCGGAGTACACCCGGAAGTGCCGTTCCGATTGCGTCGAGGTCTTGGACTATTTCGTGGATGATGAGTATCGGCCCAGTACCGTGGACTGCTTGGACTGCATTTATGATGAAGTCAAAGACGAACCGACTGACGCTGCCATCGCTCAGGCGCGCGATGGCGTTTGCTACCCTTTGTGCAAGGAACCGTTCGCGGACCAATTCTTTTATTCGTTCTATGTCAGTCCGCCGGAGTGGGAGTGCTCGTCGGAGTAGGAACCGCGCCCATCCGAGCTTCTGCCGAGGCAATCAGCGCTCCCGATATCCAAGACCATAGCTTGCGGTGCGCGGCGAGACTCGCTTCGTCGATGGAGGGACCGCCTCGAGAAAGAGCGGCTTTCGCGATGGCCTCGTGCTCTGGGTGAAACTGAACGCCGAGCACGCTCCGAAACCTGGTGTGGCCGAGCGACTCCACGACCGCGCCGTCTCGGGATGTGGCGAGAACCTCGAGCGCGCTTCCGAGTTGCTCCACAGCCTGATGATGAGCGCTGAGCACCCGGGGAGACCCTTCATCGAGGTCGGGCAGTCCTCTCGAAGTCCAGGCTGGCGTGGTGGCGAGCCGGTGGCGAGCAAAGCGCCCCAGATCGCCCGTCGTCCTCCCGAGTCGGTACCGCCTGTGGGCGGCCCGCGGCTCGGCGAGCACTTCCTCGTAGGTGTAGAGCCCGTAGATCTCGAACGGGATGTCCTGGTGCAGCGTGCCGCCGAGCGCGACGTTGAGCTCTTGCATCCCCAGGCAGATGCCGAGGACGAGATAGGACGGTCGGCTCTCCAGGAGGGCGTCGCGTCCGTCTCTCCAACCCTTGCCGCCGAGGAGCGCCGCAGCGAGGGCGAGCTCGAATCGAGTGCGCTCGAGGGAGCGAGGAGCGGTGAGCAGGGATTGCGCCTCTTGGTAGTCCGCGGCTGGCAAGTCCGGACCACCGCTGAAGACGATGCCGTCCGAGCGCTCGAACAGCTCTGAAAAGGCGGCCAGGCACGAAGGCGAGAACACGAAGGGGTCGTCCGGAAGCTCGCAATGGACGGTCTCGAGAGAAAACCAGGTGACCTGGCGTTCCTCGAGCAGCCTCGCGGAACGAGCCGTGTCGAGCGGGTCGGACGCGTGATGTATGCCGACGATTCTCAGATTCTCCACGTTGATGAGCGAAGCATCCACCAGGAACAAAAACTGCTTGATCGTCTCCTCGCTGGGGTCGGTCAAGAGGAGCACAGGACCACGGCTCTTTTCCAAGGCAGCATCGCGAAGCGCCGTGGTCTCGGGCGCGACCTGCCGGATCCCTCGCATGGCGCAACCCAGCGTCCCCGCAAAGAGGACAAGCATGGCGCAGGTTGTCCATCGGACTCTCATGAGCAAAGAGTGTAGCTCCTTCAAGTCGCTCGTTCGCACTTTTGGGACAATTGCCTTTTAATAAAGGCGTAAAACCCTCAGGGTCATCGCGCAGTCATACGGCGCTCGGGGCGGTTTTTTGTTCAGGTCGGCAGTGGCGGGGTTCTTCTGCTAAAAAAAGATGCGCGCTGCAGAGAATGGACTATCCCTGCGGCCCAAAAAGGTGTCTCTAGTGAAGCACGAGGTGACAGTCTTGGAATACTACATTGAGTCCTATGGTGCCTTGGCCCTGCAGCGCAGAATGGTCTCGGATCGAATTCGCACTGATTCCTTTGCCCGGGGGATCGCACAGGTGGTCAAGAAGGGCGACGTCGTGCTGGACATCGGCACAGGCACTGGCATCTTGGCGATGCTGGCCGCCCGCGCTGGCGCGCGAAAAGTCTACGCCGTCGATCAATCGGACATCGCGAAAACCGCGGAGCTCCTGGTGAAGACCAACGGCCTCGAAGAGATCGTGCAGGTCGTGTACGGGCCTGCGGGCTCGCTCGATTTCGAGGAGAAGGTCGATGTGATCATGAGCGAGTGGCTCGGGCACTTCGCCTTCGTCGAGGCGATGCTCGACGATGTCATCATCGCCAGGGACGCGCATCTTGCGCCTGGTGGTCGCATGCTCCCGTCAAGCGTCGACGTGATGCTGGCGCCTATCGACGACTCGGTGCTCTATATTTACGATGGTCCGGGCTTCTGGCGGGGAAAGGTACAGGGTTTCGACTTTTCCAGCCTCGAGGGTGCCGAGCTCCAGCAGGCCAGAGCGATTCAAAGGCGCGTGGCGCCGGCCGCTCTGCTTTCGCCAGGACGATCCGTGTCGTCCTTGGATCTTTCGAGTTGTCGTCGCGATGAACAGTGGAACAGCGGACTGCTCGAATTTCAGGTCCAGCGCGACGGCATGCTCAACGGCTTCGTGGGTTGGTTCGACATCCAACTCAGCGCGGGCGAACGGCTCAGCACTGGGACGGACAAACCGGAAACCCACTGGTACCAAACCTACCTTCCGTTTATTCCGCAGCGAGTGAGCCAAGGCATGACGCTGCCGGTGGAATACGTCATGGAGCGAGATCGAGGCTCGCGTCGCAACGTCAAGCTCACCTTGAGCGTCAACGGGGCGAGACAGAGCTACGTTTTGGAGTAGAAGAGCACTGCGGCTTTTGCCCGTCTCCGGTACGCGACCAAGGTCATTTTACAAAAGGTGAAACTGTGATGGGCAGTTGGCAGGGTGGGCCGGCCTGGTTAGACTGCGCCCAAAGAGCGGCGAGGGTTGCGCCCGTTTTTTTTGGAAAGGACCGCGGATGACAGCCATCATCTGTCGCGATTTGGTGCTCAAGTACGCAGAGCTCGTGGCGGTTTCGGGGCTCAACCTCGAGGTCGAGACCGGCGAGTGTTTTGGGCTCCTCGGACCCAACGGCGCGGGCAAGACGACCACTGTGGAGGCCATCGAGGGGCTCAAGGCACCGCACGCGGGAAGCCTCGAGGTGTTCGGGCAGGTTTGGGGCACGCGGCGCGATAGGGCTCTGCGAAAGCGCTTGGGCGTCGCGCTCCAGGAAACGCGGCTGCCAGACAAGCTCACGGTGCGCGAATCCGTGCGTCTGTTTGCGAGCTTCTACGGCAACACCTCGAGTCAGGAAGAGGTGATCGGCCGACTGGGGCTCACCGAGAAGGCGACGGCCCGCGTCGAGCGCCTCTCTGGAGGGCAGAAACAGCGGCTCGCTCTGGCCTGTGCCCTGGTGGGCAAGCCGGATCTGCTCATCCTCGACGAACCGACGACTGGTCTCGATCCGACGGCGCGCCTGGCGATTTGGGACATCATCCTCGAGTTCAAGGCCATGGGCGGCACTGTGCTCATCACCACCCACTACATGGAAGAAGCCGAGCGCTTGTGCGATCGGGTGGGTATTATGCACGCAGGCAGGGTGGTGGCTCTGGGTTCACCGCAAGAGCTCATCGGTCAGCTCGGCGCTGATCAGGTCATCGAGCTCGAGGCGAGCCTCGAGCTATCCGATGCCGAGCTCGGGAGTATCGAGGGTGTGCGGTCGGTGTCGCGACGCGGCGATCGCGTGGTGATCCTGTGCCGCTTTCCGGCCAAGGTGCTGCCCTTTGTGTTCGAGGCCGCCGCGCGCACCGGTGCGACGGTGAGTGAGGCGAAGCTGCACCCGTCCACGCTCGAGGATGTCTTCGTGCACCTGACAGGAAGGAGACTCGCCGATGGCTAGTCCGCTCATCGAGCTGACCCGGGCGCGCTTTTTGGAGTTCTGGCGCGATCCGAGCGCGTTGTTCTGGGTGTTCGTGTTTCCGGTGATCCTCGCCGTCGCCTTGGGCCTCGCGTTTCGCGAAAAGGGCGATGAAGCGGCCAAGGTGGCGCTGGTCGGAGAGCTGGCCCCTCACCTCGTCGGGGAGGATACCCGCACAGGCGGCGCCCTCGAGCTCATTGCCCTGTCCCGCGACGAGGCGCTCATGAGGCTGTCGCGAGGCCTGGTGGATCTCGTGGTCGAGTTGCCTGTCGCGCTCGAGCCTCAAGCCAAGATCGCCTTTCATTTCGACCCCACCAAGCCTGGCTCGTCAAAAGCCTATCTCGAGGCGCGAGAGCTCCTGGAACGCAAGGCCGGTCGCCACGACGTCCTCGTTGCCGTGCCTGTGCATGTGAGCAAACCAGCCAGCCGCTACATCGACTTCCTCATCCCAGGCCTCGTGGGGCTCAACATCATGGGGAGCTGCATGTGGGGTTTGGGCTACACCGTCGTGGATTCCCGGCGCCGCAAGCTGCTCAAGCGATTCGCGGTGACACCCATGAGACGCGCGGACTTCTTGCTCTCTTTCGGCCTGTCGCGCCTCGTGTTTCTCGTGCTCGAGGTCGCGTTTCTCGTGCTGTTCGGCTGGCTGGTCTTCGGCGTTGCGGTGCGCGGTTCGATTCTCGGACTGGTCGTCGTGTCGTTCCTTGGCCTTGGGGCGTTCACCGGCCTGGCTCTGCTCATTGCGTCGCGTACCGAGAGCGTGGAGGCGGCCGCTGGCTGGATGAACTTCGTCCAGCTCCCCATGTGGCTGCTTTCTGGATCGTTCTTCGACTACACCCGATTTCCCGAGGTGACCCACCCGTTCATTAAGGCCCTGCCGCTCACGGCGCTCAACGATGCCCTGCGCGCGGATCCCGAAAGTCCCGTTTCCGGCATCCTTCTCCAAGGCTGCGGAACTCGGACATCGAATTATCCAACTCAAACAGTCCTCGCCTTTCCGAAGGACGCCGAAAACTCCCATTTCGGGATGGACACGAGCTAGTTCTTGCTGCCCTTGGGAGTCTCGTTCTTCTTGTCTTTCGGGTTTTCTTTTATGTTCTCTTCTTTGGGGCGGCTATTGCCATACGACTTGCGAAATCTTTTGCCTTTGGCGGTTCTCTTGTCTCCCTTGCCCATGATCGCTCCTTATGAATGGCGGCTGTTCTTCGGCCGCATCTCGTACCAAGCTCGAGCCAGTGTTCTTCTAGCCGAACCTGGCGGGGGTTTCAAGCGGAAGGATCTTTGCTCTTAAAAGTTGAGCCGCGGAAAATGCCCCTCGGCTGCAACGCGGGATGCCTCGCTCCAAGCTTTCGCGAGGCACACCCGCTGCGCGCCGGGGTCATTTTCAGCCTCAGGGTGGTCGCGGGTAGCGGCCATGACCGCGTGGGGGGCAGCGCTTCTTTACGAGGCGAGCTGGCCGCAGGCGGCGGCGATACGCCTTCCCTTGGACTCTCGGCGCCTGGCGTGGATCCCAAGCTCTAGGAGACGTTTGCGAAAGCGTTCCATCGCGGCGACCGTTGGTCTGCGAAGGTCTGGCTTGTCGAGGCCAGGGGCTGGGTTGTAGGCGATGAGGTTGACGAGAGTGCGCAGTCCCTGCAGAAACTGCGCGAGCTGCTCGGCGTGCTCCACACCATCGTTGAGCCCGGCAAAGAGGACGTACTCGGTGAGGAAGATGCCGCCCCGTAACGGTA
The DNA here is from genome assembly GCA_025453525.1 of Myxococcota bacterium. GTDB lineage: Bacteria > Myxococcota_A > Polyangia > JAAYKL01 > JAAYKL01 > JALOQD01. The sequence continues at coordinate 2,763 of JALOQD010000217.1, read as the reverse complement.
GGCTCTCGATGACGCGGCGCAGCTCGGCCATGGGCCAGCGCTTGTTCACCGGCATGAGGCGGGTGCGCAGCTCGTCGTTCGGCGCGTTCAAGGAGAGGGCAAGGCCCATCTTTCGAAACCCCTCCCCAGCGAGGCGCTGCATGCCTGGCACATAGCCGCATGTGCTCACGGTCATCTGGTGGGTGGAGTAACCGATGGGTTTGATCTCCCCCCGGCGCTTGGATTCGATGAGTCGATGCACGGCGGCGCGCCAGTTGTCGAAATTGTGGAGCGGCTCGCCCATGCCCATGAACACCAAGTTGTCCGGCCGGCACAGCAGGGCTTCGACCACCTCGGCTTGGGCGGCGATTTCGTGCGCCGAAAGCTGGCGCACGAGGCCCATTCGACCGGTTGCGCAAAAGGCGCATCCCATGGCGCAGCCGACCTGAGTGGACAGGCACAGGGTGTTGCGGAGAGCGCCGTCCCCCCGCGGGGGCATGGGGATGAGCACTGTTTCGATGATCGAGCCGTCTCGCAAGGAAAGAGCGAGCTTGTGGACGCCGGCGTCGCGACGGACCTTTGCCACCTTGACCACGGGTTCTGTAGGTTCGGCATGCTCAGCCATGGCCGGGCAATATAGCACGCGTCGTTCAGCGTTTGGTCTCGTGATCGACGAGTCGTGGGAGCAAGCGAGCTTTTTTCGCCGCTTGCGGGACAGGGGCGATGGCGCTGAATAAGGTGCCTCGTCGCAACTGGCATCAACTACGTCTTTACAAGTCAACGAACCTGTATAACATCGTTCAACTCACGTTTGGGCCGGCAAGGCCAAGGAGATGTGCGCCGTGACGATCTTCAATCCCGAGACTGCCTTGACCTTCGACGATGTGTTGCTTCGACCGTGCTATAGCGAGATCACGCCCAACGAAGTGGATGTTTCCTCGCGACTGACCCGCACGCTCCACCTGCGCATTCCAATCCTTTCGGCTGCGATGGACACCGTGACCGAGTCGGCCACGGCCATCGCCATGGCGCAGAACGGCGGCATCGGCATCGTGCACAAGAACCTGTCGCCCGAGGCACAGGCCATCGAGGTTCGCAAGGTCAAGAAGGCCGAATCCGGCATGATCGTCGACCCGCTCACGGTGACCAAGGACCATCCCTTGCACGAGGTGCTGGCCACTATGCGAAAGTACAACATCTCTGGCCTCCCCGTGGTGGAGGCGCATACCCGCAGGGTCGTGGGCATCATCACCCAGCGCGACGTGCGATTCGAGACCAACCTCAATCTCAAGGTCTCCGAGCTCATGACCACCAAGCTCATCACGGCCCGCGAGCACCTGCCGCCCGAGGAGTGCAAGCGCCTGTTGCACCAGCACCGCATCGAGAAGCTCATCGTCGTCGACTCCGAAGGCTTGCTCGCCGGGCTCATCACCATCAAGGACTTGCTCAAGGCAGAGCAGAACCCGAACGCCGCCAAAGATCATCTGGGTCGGCTCCTGGTGGGCGCTGCCGTGGGCGTGCTCGAGGGAGATCGCAAGGTACGCGTCCCTGCCCTGCTCGAGCAAGGCTGCGACGTGCTGGTGGTCGATACGGCTCATGGGCACACCAAGGCGGTGCTCGACACGGTCAAGTTTATCAAAGCCGAATATCCCGAGGCCCAGGTCATCGCCGGAAACGTGGCCACGGCCGAAGGAGCTCTTGCGCTCGTCGAGGCTGGCGCCGACGGTGTGAAGGTCGGCATTGGTCCGGGCTCCATTTGCACCACGCGCATCGTCGCCGGTGTGGGCGTGCCCCAAATCGGCGCCATCATGGCCTGCGTGGACGCCATCGAGAAGCACGGCGTACCGGTCATCGCCGACGGCGGCATCAAGCATTCGGGTGACGTGGTCAAGGCCATTGCCGCGGGCGCGGAGTGCGTCATGCTCGGCGGTATGTTCGGCGGAACGGACGAGGCTCCGGGCGAGGTGATCTTCTATCAGGGGCGTTCGTACAAATCCTACCGCGGCATGGGGTCCCTGGGCGCCATGCGCGACGGCAGCAAGGATCGCTACTTTCAGGCCGAGACCGAAAACCACAAGCTCGTGCCCGAGGGCATCGAAGGGAGAGTGCCGTATCGCGGCGCTCTGTCGAATCTCATTTACCAGCTCATCGGCGGCCTTCGCTCTGGCATGGGCTACACGGGCTCGCCGGACATCGCCACCTTGCGCACCAAGCGCGATGCCTTTGTTCGCACCACGCCCCAGGGGCTGCGCGAGAGCCATGTGCACGACGTCATCATCACCAAGGAAGCGCCCAACTACCGCCTCGAGCCATGACCTGGCGCCTTGTCCTATTGCTGCTCGCCATGAGCGCCTGCGCTTGTGCGTCCCGCCAGCAGCGGGCGATTCAAGGCCCAACAGGCACCCTGCGCGTGTGCGGCAGGCCCCTGGAAGGCAGCCTCGAGATCGACGAGACCCACGTCGGCCCACTCGGGATGTTTTGCGAAAAGGGCGTTCTTCTGCCCCCTGGCACGCATCGAATCGTAGCGACGGCTCCTGATTACCTGCCCGAGTATCGGCTCGTGGAGGTCGAGGACGGAAAGGTCGCCACTGTGGAGATAGAGCTTCGGGAAGTGCCGCTTTGAGCTGAAGCGGGTGCGTTTTTCGGCGACGGGGGGAGGGGGGAACACGGACACACGGACGAACACGGACTGACACGGACGAACACGGACTCGGGGGGGAACACGGACACACGGACGAGCACGGACTGACACGGACGAACACGGACTCGGGGGGGAACACGGAC
>JALOQD010000216.1 GCA_025453525.1 Myxococcota bacterium | reverse complement strand
CGGCGGCGAACGTTTTTTCCATGATGATCCGCATGGTCGCGGAATCGTCGGCGAATAGGATGATGTTGCTGGCCAAGGGCTCCTCCTTATATAGGGGGATGAGTTTCCAAAAAGAGCGTTGGCTGCGCTGGGACAGAGCCTAGCCTCTCGGACGGGGGGCCGTCAAGAAACACAGCGTGAACACAAAAAAACGGACTTGCTTTTCGAGCGGAGAAAGCGAGGAGGCTTTTCAGGGTATGGGAAGAGCCGTACAATGCGTGTGTGTCTAATTTCTAAAAGGGAGCCTTCCGTTCCAACGGAGCGCTAGTGACAGCGTGTGGAGCATCCACAGCGTGCGGAGCATCCACAGCGTGCGGAGCATCCAAGGACATGACCCAGACCGACCCCTTATTCGCTAAGTACGGCCGGACCGCCAAGGCCGGCGAGCTCCTGTTTCGCGAAGGCGAGCAGGGCGCAGAGATGTTCGTTGTTCGCACTGGTTCCGTCAGAGTCTATGTGACCTCCTCCTCGGGCGTGGAGAAGACCCTGGCTGTCCTTGGCCCTGGCGAGTTTGTGGGCGAAATGTCTCTCATCATCGGCAAGAAACGCACGGCAAGCGCGGTGGTCAACGAAGACGCCGAGTTCGTGGTTGTCGGCGGCCGTATCCTCGAGGAGATGATCGTTCACAACACCGAAATCGCGCTGCGCCTCATTCGAAAGCTCGCACGCCGGCTCGAGTCCGCCGATAGCCTGATCCAGGTTCTGCTCCACCGAGATCCAAGGGACCGAGTGATCGAGAACTTGCGGCGACTGGCCGCGTTGCACGGATTCACCCCTGGTGAACCGCTGTATCTCGAAGCCGACGCAGAGGCCATGGCCGATCAGGTGGGGCTGACGCTCAGCGAGGTCAAGGATGTGATTTCCCGCCTGGTGCGCGACGGCGCACTGGCAGAGCAGGGGGGACACTGGCGAATCGAGGATCCCAACCGTCTTTGCGACTTTCTCGCGGCTCTGCGGGCCCGCGACCAGTTCAGGTGAGCCTCGAAGCCGACTACCGAGCCACGCTCCGACGTTTGTATCTTCTTCAAAGCAGCGGCATGCGCCTTGGGCTCGACACCATGGAGCGCGCGCTCGAGAGACTGGGGAATCCACACGAGAGCCTGCGCTGCGTTCAGATCGCTGGCACCAACGGCAAGGGCACGACCAGCGCAGCTGTCGCGCACGGGGCCCAGGCCTGCGGCCTTAAAGTGGGTCTGTACACCTCCCCTCATCTGCATCGATTCAGCGAGAGGATTCGACTCGATGGGTGCGAAGTGGGGATGGAGGTTCTCGAACCCGCGCTACGGACAGTCCTCGATCTTCGCGAGAGCAGCGGTTTGCCCCTTACGTTCTTCGAGGCAGCGACTCTCGCGGCGGTGTTGGTGTTTGCGCAGGCACGGCTCGACCTGTGCGTCCTCGAGGTGGGACTCGGCGGCAGGCTCGATGCGACCTCGGTCGTTCCCAAGCAAATCGCGGCGATCACGACTATCGGTCTCGATCACACGGAGATACTCGGGTCCACGCTTGCGCAGATCGCGGCCGAGAAGGCGGCTATCGCCCGGCCGAATGTGCCGCTCGTCGTGGGAAAGCTCCCTGCAGAGGCGCTCGCCGTGGTGCGCACAATGGCGACGGAGCAGGGCGCCTCGATTCGGGTATTGGGTGAGGACTTCGAAGCGCCTGCCGACCTGCCTGAGCCGATTCCGGGCGAGCACATGCGGCGCAACCTCGCCGTGGCCGCGGAGATACTGCGCTTGCTGCGCGAGCGCGATGATCGCATCTGCCTCGAGCGCGCTCTTTTTGCACTGCAAACCCTGCGCTGGCCCGGTCGTCTCGAGTTCGTTTTTGGACAACCGACTTTTCTTCTGGACGGCGCCCATAATCTCGAAGGCATAGAGGCGTTGGTGCGGGTGCTCGAGCAACAGTCCCTTTTGCCATCCTGTGTGCTTTTTGGAGCGCTCGAGGGCAAGCCCGCGCTGCAGATGTTGTCTCTTTTGAGATCCGCTGCTTCAAAGGTGGTGCTCGCGCCTCCGCCCCTGCCGCGGGCCATCGAATGCGCCCTTCTGGCACGTCGCGACGACATCATCGCTGTGGACATCGAGCAAGGGCTTGAGCACGCTCGTCAGATCGCAGGTGATCATGGACTCGTTCTCGTCACCGGATCTCTGTTTACCGTTGCCGAGGCGCGTAGGCTCTTGCTCCATGAACCCGCAGATCCCCCTATTCGACTCTGAAATCCCTTGGGCTAACGCGAGTGAGCGCGAATCGAGAGCAGTAAGAAGGTGCGGGCTGCCTCCAGCTGGGTGCGCGCCTGCTGCGCTCGAAGTCCGGCTGCCGCGGCCGCCAGATCCATGACCGTCGGCTGCATGGCGCTGCTGGCCAATGCTCGCAGGGCCTCTTGGCGAAGGTTGGGCTCGCTGCCCGTCATGGCCACTGCTCGAAGAACCTCACTGGGCTGGCTCGCCATGGTGCTGACGAGACCGATCTCGAGTTGGCTGGTTTCGACCGCGGATGGAGGTATCGCGTCGAGGTTTGCCCATTTGAGCGTGCGTTTCATTCGCTCGGCGAGCGCGGCGCGCAGCTTTGTTGCAAGGAGCGCTTTGCCACCTTCGTCCTGCGCGTCTTTCCAGAGCGCTTTTCGCGCTTCGAGAAAAGCCATGGCCAGGGCAATGGGGCCGTCGTCAAACGGAGCGGTCGCGGTGACATAGGGAGCGAGGATTTGGGCGGCCAGTCGCGTCGGTGCCTTGGGTGCGGCGCCCTGTGGCAATGCGAGCAATCCCAAGAGAGCCTGTGCGTTTTTCGTTTTTGCGTTCAAGGAGAGGGCAGCTATCACTCGAGCTGTTGGCTCGACTGGAATGGGGAGCTTTGACTGTGTCGCTTCGTCGAGCACGCTCGCCCATCGCCAGCAGCAAGCGTGCAGCAACGGATCGACATCCGTGGCTTTGAGGCACTTTTTCAGCGCTTCGCGCCTCTTTCCCTCGTCTTGCTTGAGCCCGAGCCTCAGGCCGTGGACCGCAGCCCATCCAGCGATGGTCGTATCGTCGCTGACGAGGAACTCAGAAAGGATCTGAGCGGCTAGGCGCTCATCCGCCGCAATCTGGTCGGCGAGCTTTTTGGGTGGAGGCGCGCTGTCGGTTTGAACAGGGCCAGTAGAAACGACGACTTCACCGCCGCTCGAAGCGTGAAGGCAGCCCCAACATGCTGCGCCGCAGGCCAGCCACAAGAGTTGCCTTTTCATGGGGCTAGCCTCGATGCACAGATGGCACCGCTTCCCCGCAGGGCTTCGTAGAGGGCGGCGGAGACGGCGTTGGAGAGATTGAGCGAACGCACCGTGCCTTGGACCGTGGGAATGCCAATCCAGCTCTGGGAATAATGCGCGAGGATTTCGTCAGGGAGCCCCTTGCTCTCGCTGCCGAAGACCAGGAGTGAGCCAGCGGCTATCGAGGTGTCGAAGCACGATCGCTGCGCTCGCGTCGTAAACAAGAAAATGGAACGGGAAAGACCGACGCTTTCGCAGCAGTCCTCGAGAGTTCGATGCTGGCGCACGTCAACGAGGTGCCAGTAGTCGAGCCCAGCTCGGCGTACGGCCTTCTCGTCCGTGCGGAACCCCAGCTTGCCCACGAGGTGCAAAACAGAGCCCGTGGCAGCGGCGAGCCTGGCGATGTTGCCGGTGTTCTGTGGGATCTCGGGATGGACGAGGACAATGTGAAAAGGCTCGGAAGGTTGGGCGAACCGCAACCTCGCCGTCATTTTGCCACCGGAAGCGGCGATGAGCTCGACAGCGGCACGAACTCACCAGTATGGGCGAGGTAACCCACGGCCGCCACATGCACGGCTGGCCGTGGCGTGCCGAGCAGCTCTAGCCTGGCGCTCGGCATCTGCAGGTCGATATCTCTCGTGGTGGTGCGCACGCCCCGCGGGCCTATGTGGGCCGTGAACAACCGAAGGACGCTGCGACCGGCGAAACGCGTCTTGCGCCTGGCCAGGGCGACCCCTTCGTCGGTCACCTCGAAGTCAATGCGCATGGTGCGATTGGTGAACTCCACCGCAACGCGGTCACGGCCTTGCGACGGCTGTGGTACTTGGTCCAGGGTGTGGCGGGTTCCGATCTCGGCGAGCCGTTCGCGCAGCGCCGCGATGCGTGGTTCGACCTCGTGTTCGCTGGGCAGATGAAACAGCACTCGTCGCGCTTGGTCCACGAGGTTTTGGGCGAGGAGGATCTCGGCCATCGATACGGTCGCAAACAGGTCGCTCTGGCTTCTGATGTCACTCATGATAGCCCTCCAGAATGCGACGGGCGCATTCGATGTCTTTCGCCATTTGGTCGCGCAAGTGAGCTTCGGAGGGGAAGCGTTCGTCGCCGCGAAGCCGCTCAATGAGCTGCAACGTGGCCTCGCGACCGTAGAAATCGCCCGCGGCATCAAGGAGGTGCGCTTCTACCGTGTCTCCATGTCCGAGGGTGGGGCGACTGCCGATGTACACGGCCGCAGGCAGAGGACTTTCCTCCTCTGACAAGCGGCATAGGCCGGCGTAGATCCCCTTGCCCGGGATCAAAACGTCGCGCGGAGCCATGTTGATTGTGGGAAAACCCAAGGTGCGGCCCTTTCCGTGACCGCGGATCACCGGGCTCGACAGCTCGTGAGGCCTGCCGAGAAGCTCTCGCGCCTCGCGGACCTCGCCAGCCATGAGCAGCTTGCGCAATCGCGTCGACGAGACGACCTCGCCGCCGATATGGACAAGAGGCGAGACAAAGACCTCGAACCCGAAATTGTGCCCGCAGCGGGTGAGCGTGGCGATATCGCCGCGCCTTCCCCGGCCGAATCGAAAGTTTTCGCCAACCACGATTGCTCTTGCGGATAGGGCTTGAGCAAGCACTTGGAAGCAGAAGTCGTCTGCCGACAGCGTGAGCAACTCCGCGTCGACTCGTTGGGCGAGGAGCAGGTCCACGCCAAGGGAGTCGAGCAACTCGGCCTTGCGCTTTGGGGTCGACAGGCGCATCCGCTTGCTGTTTGGCGCTAGCACCTCGGCCGGATGAGGCTCGAACGTCAGCACCGAAAGGGCGCGTCCTTGAAGGATGGCTTCCTTGCGAGCGTGGGACACGATGGTTTGGTGCCCGAGGTGCACGCCGTCGAAGTTGCCGATAGACACGACGCTGCCCCCGGGGACGGCATGGCCTGGAAGATCGCGGTAGTGATGGAACCGCAGCATCGCGTCACCATAGTGGAGGCGCGGCACCCTGGTCAATCCATTCGAGACTTGGAAAGAAGGTCCCGTTTGACGAGATTGGAACAGTGAGATACCAACGTGACCCTTGGCATTTGTTGCATCAGGAACATCCGAGCGAGCTAACGAAATGAGATTCTTGGATTTAGCCAACGTGCCTGTCGTTCGCATCGGCGAGCACGAGCTCGGTCCGGGCGCTACCGTGGCCCCCATGGCTGGGATCACCAATCCGCCGTTTCGGCAGTTGTGTCGCGAGCTGGGCGCCAGCCTGTCGACCACGGAGCTCATTTCCTGCCACGCACTCGTCTACCTGCACAGGAAGCGCAGCAACCGAGGACGCAAGCTCGGGGCAAAGATATTGAGTCTCATCGAGCCCTATCCGGGGGAGCAGCCCCTGTGTGTCCAGATCTTCGGTCGCGACCCGCAGATGATGGCCGAGGCTGCGCGCATCGCGGTGGGCGAGGGCGCGGAGATCATCGATCTCAACTTTGGGTGCCCGGCGCGGCAGGTCATCAAGAACGGCGAAGGCGCGGGCGTCGCGCTCATGCGCGATCCGCAAACACTCACAGAGATCGCCAGACAGGTTGTCCAAGCGGTCGAGGTGCCGGTGACGGCCAAGACACGCCTCGGTTACTCTCCGAGTGAAAAGAACGCCGTCGACATCGCACGCCGGCTCGTCGATGTGGGCGTGCAGCTTCTATGCATCCACGGCAGGACCAAAGATCAAGGCCACAGCGGCCCTGTCGATTTCGATACTCTCGCCGAGGTGGTCACGGCCGTGAGCGTCCCGGTCATCGGCAATGGTGGGATTCGCGGGCGAGCGGATGCGGAGGAAATGCTCGCTCGGACGGGTTGCGCTCGAGTATCCATCGGTCAGGGCGCCAAGGGCAATCCTTGGATTTTTCGCGAGGTGGTGGGCGGTTCTATCGAGACGAGCCTGAGCGAGCGGCTTGCGACCTGCAAAAGACACCTAGAGCTCTACATCGACTGGATCGGCGAGAGCCGCGCGGTCCTGGAAATGCGCAAGCACGCCGCGTGGTATCTCAAGGGCTTCGACGGCGCGGCTGTACTGCGAGGACGCCTCGGGCAGGCTGTGGATACGAAGTCGTTTCTCGCGCTGCTCGATGAAGTGCCGGTGGGTGAATCTCCCCCAAGGTGACTGTGTGGCCTTTTTGCGCGACGCGTGGACACCTAGAACAGCTTGCCGCACTTTCGGCCGACGGTGCCGTCTTCGCTCGCCATGTAGAAATCGTTGGAACTGGGCCCAGCGAGGGCGCGTTGGCCCGGGAACGCTTTCATGGAGCTCCATTTCCATTTTGCGCCGTTATAATGCGCGAGGTACTCCCTACCCACGATGTAAAAATCGTTGCGGCCGAATCCTCCGATGGACAAGACGGACGATACTGGGACGAGCCGTTCCAGTTCGAGACCACTGTCGGTCCACCAGAAGAGGTTACCCCTGATGTCGATGAAAGCGATTTCCGAGGTGTCTGGCGCTCGCCATGCATCGACCCAATAGTCATTCTGAACGCTCATCGCGCGTTCCCACAAAGAACTGGAACGATGCCAGACATCGTAGTGATCCGCGATCCAGAGCTCTCCGTCCGCGCGGGCGACGAGGTCTGGTACTATGGACTCCAAAGCCAGCCGCTCGATCGCGGCGATGTGGCACCCTTCGAGTTCGAGCAACCATCCGTTGCGGCACAGAGCATAGACTCGATCCGCATCAGGAGCCGCGGCAAGATCCGCCACAACGTCGCAAGGCTCTTTTCGCCAAGAGGCCCTTTGAGTCGCATCTCCGGGCACTGGGTCAAAATCCACAGCGACAAACCCATCGCCAGAAGCACTGCACCACAGGCCTGGTGCGCTCGGCATGTCCCCCTCCCAGGTTCCATAAGCACCGCCGATGACCACCAGGCCTTTTGTCGTGCGCTCCAGGCAGGTAGGTCTGGCCCCGGGATCTAGTTTGGCTGCGGCGAAGTTCGTGCCCGATCCGCGCAAGAGTCCTCCGTCTTTTCCGACGAAAAGCATTTCGTTGTGAATCGTAGGAAGTGCCCCGAGCCAGAGGTCGCTGGCAGGGCTATTGAGGTGATGCCATGACAGCGAGCCGCTCTTGCTTCCAACCGAGACGAGAGACAACCGTCCCATCTCTTCGCCGACTACAAACGCGCCTTTTCCCATGGCAAGGACTGCGGTGGGCAAGCTCCCTACCCCGCGGTCGTCCTCGTGCCAAACTCCCTGGCTCCAAATTCTCGCAACAACGCCGCGCCACGGGTCGTGTACGGTAACAAAAATGAAGCCCTGTTCATCCGCAGCGATCTGTGCGTAGTTACTGGCGCTTAGGGAAGGACCATTGAACTTGCGGCTCCCGACATAGTGCCGCAGCACCGTGGCGTCTGCGCCATAGGACGACAGGCCCCAGGCCTCTCTTTGCTTTGCCACGGCGAGTCGCAAGTCGTAGGGGTCGCTGTCGACCACGGTCCAAGTCTTGCCGTTCCAGTGCAAGACGCGCGACATCGTGTATGTATCTTTAATGCAGTAGCAGTATTGAGAAACGTAGATATCGTCCTGTGCCGTGCCACCGGCAACGGCGATCCCCGAGTCGCATAGGGAGCCGTTGACGATGGCGGGGCAGTGCTTGACCCTCCTCGTCACAAGGGACCAACGTCCCTGCTCATAAGCGTATACGCCGCGGTCTTTACCCGCGGCGTATAGTCTTTCGCCTATTCCGAAGATATTGTCGTAGGACAACGTCGTGCCTTCCGGGTAGGCGATGTCGTTCCAGGACGTTCCATCAAAGTGCTTCACCCCAGTCGCGGTATTGGCATAGAGGTCGCTCATCGAACGAGCCGAGAGACTGTAGGGCACATTAGTGAGGGGCGGCAGAGTCTGCCATCCTCCTGTTTGTATATCGACAAAGGACACGGAGGCGTCCTGACGTCCTACGGCGATGATGCGCGAGGTCACTTTTGCCAGCGCCATGATTCCACTCGTGCCGCGCTTGGGATACACGGTCTGCCATCCGTTGTTCTCGCAGGCAGGCTCATCTGTGGACAGAGGAATGGAGGGCCCGCTTTGTGTCTCGCTCGTTTCGGTCGATTCATCGGTGCCATCGGGGTCAGTAGCACTGCTGGATTCGGTTCCATTCTGCGCAGTGCCTGTGACGGTGTCTGCGCGCGAGTCCGAGGCCGTGTCTGAGTCTGTGAGCAAATCGTCCGGCCGAGGGCATCCTAGCGCCACGGCTGCCAAGCTCATGACAGCCGTCCAGCGACCCAATCTGAGCGGATTGAGATGAAGCATGTTCTCTCCTTGAAGACGCGTTGCGTCTAATGTCACGAGAAGAAGGCATTAGCTCAGCGTGCAAGTGCGAGCAACGCCTTCTTCGGACGAGTTTTTTTTTCATCGAAAAGGAAGTCCCCTCGCGCCATTGACCTCGGTGTAGGGCAAGGGTACATGAGCCTTCGCATGATCCATGTGGGCACGAGCGGCTACGACTACGATGACTGGACTGGCTTCTTCTACCCCGAAGGGCTGCCCAAGGCGTCTAGGCTTGCGTACTACGCCGAGCACTTCGGCGCGCTCGAGCTCAACTTCAGCTACTACAACATGCCCACGGCAAAAGGCCTCGAGCGCATGCTGGAGCGAACCGGCGGCAAGGTGGTCTTCGCCCTCAAGGCCCACGGGAGTTTCACCCACGAGCGCTGCGCCGGAAGCCTGGAGATCGCGGCGTTTCGCGATGCGCTCTTGCCCCTGCGAGAAGCCGGAGTTTTGGCCGCGGTCCTCGCCCAGTTCCCGCATTCGTTTCATCAGACCGAATACAGCCGGGGGTACCTTGCTCGGCTCGCCGGAGAGCTCGGTCCTCCTCTTGTCGTGGAGTTGCGGCACGCTGACTGGGCGACCGCACCGATTCTGAAATACCTCGCTACTTTGGGGGTCGGCTTTGCCTGCGTAGATGAGCCGCAGCTTCCGGGTCTCATGCCGCCTGTCGCGGAGGTCACCGCCAAGCCGGCCTATGTGCGATTCCACGGTCGCAATGCAAACAAGTGGTACGTGCACGATCAGCCCCATGAGCGCTATGATTATCGCTACAACCGGAAGGAGTTGTCCGAGTGGAAGCCACGCATCGAAAGCCTCGAGGCCAAGGCCGGCGAGACCCTCGTGTTTTTCAACAATCACTTCCAGGGCAAGGCCGTGGATTCGGCCAAGGCGATGATGCGCCTGCTCGGTCTCGAATGAGGCTGCCGCGCCATCCCTCGCCCTGCCGCCGCTCCAGCCCTCACCCCGCCGCCGCGCCAGCCCTCACCCCGCCCCTGCTCTGAAACTCACTCCTTTTAGGATTGCGCCTCCGCAGGCGTCGTTGATGAAATGACGACTTCGACGCCCAGCGCACGTAGGCGGGAGACGAGG
>JALOQD010000474.1 GCA_025453525.1 Myxococcota bacterium | reverse complement strand
CTTCACTGTTTGAATTCCACTTGATCTCAATATCTCTCGGAATCCTTCTGTAAACAGCGGATCTCTATCGTGAATGAGGTACTTCATGCCCATCAGAAAGCCATCGATTGGGTCGGTCAAATTGCGGGCCATCTGCTTCATCCAATCGCCGTGGGGCTGGTGAACAATGCCGGCAATTTCGACCCGTCGTGGCTGCAGATCGATGATGAAAAATACAAAATAGCGAACAAGCCCGAAGACACTTAGAACTTCGACGGAGAAAAAGTCAGTGGCAGCGATATGTCCGAAATGGACTTCAAGGAAGGTCTTCCACGACATGCCTTTGTTTCTCTGCGGGGCAGGATCGATGCCATTTTCCGAAAGGATTCGCGCAATGGTGCTTCGCCCGACTTCGAAATTCAGGTTCTTAAGAGCGCCTTTAATACGCGTGTAGCCCCAACCCGAATTTTCCTTGGCCAGCCTTAAAACCAGTTCTTGAATGGTTTCCGAAACATGAGGTCTCCCAGGTCCGCGTTTCTTGCTACCGTCGTATTTGCTCGCAACGAGTTCTCGATACCAGCGCAGTAAGGTATCCGGGGTGACGATGCAGTCGATGCCCCCAAGAGCTTTTCGTCCAAGCTTTTTCGCCTTGATGGCCAGTCGACGCCTTTCCTTGTCCGTAAAACGTAGGCGTTTCCCACCGAGCTTCTCACGAAGAACGCGATTTTCCTCTTGGAGATACTCTATCGCATTCGTCTGCCGACGATTGACCCAGCCAGAAACAGTGAAAATCAGAAACTGTAACGCTTCCATCGACATGGGCAGAAGTATACCTTTTCCACTTTTTTCGTGTCAACAAGCAAGAACTGTCGATAGGGCATCATCCCGTTATTATTTGCAAATTACCTCGTTTGTATTTTGGGACAGGACGGGGAGCAGGCGATTTTCGAATACGACTTCCAGACCGGCGAAGCGACCGTCCGATTGGGTGACATCGGCTGGGACAACGCCCATCGTGTCGTCGATGGCCAGGTTGCAGGTCTCGTGCTCACCAAGTCCGAAGTGACGTGGATTTACGCTTGTTGGTTGGCAACGGGCGGTGCCACGAAGACGAAAGACGCGGACCCGGGAAAAATAGATGGCCGACACACGAGAAAATGAAATTGACGCCAGGCAGATACTGAGCAAACCGGCTAAACCCCACGCCTTGTTGGGGGAGGAGCGAGCAGGGTGAGCAGTTCTTCGCGGCTGAGCGTCTTGAGAACGTCCGGGTCGTCTTCCCCCACTACTCGTTCTGCCAGGGCGCGGCGTTCGTCGATCATGCGGGCGATGCGCTCTTCGAGCGTGCCCGTTGTGACGAGCTTGAAGACCTGCACCCCGCGGGTTTGGCCGATGCGGTGAACGCGATCCGTTGCCTGGTCCTCCTTGGCCGCATTCCACCAGCGATCGTAGTGGATGACCACGGACGCCGCGACTAGGTCGATGCCCACGCCGCCTGCCTTCAGGCTGCCGACGAACACTCGACAGGATTCGTCTTCGTTGAACCGCCGCACGATCTCGGCGCGCTTGACGCTTTGCCCTGTCAGCACAACGTGACCAACCTGCAAGGCGGCGAGGTGTCTGGCGATGATGTCGATCATTCCCAGGTACTGACTGTAGATCACTACTTTCTGGCCCGAGCCGAGGCTCTCCTCTAGCAGCTCACACAAGAGCTCCCACTTGCCACTTGTGCCGGCCGCCGTGGTGGTGTCTTCGCCGCTCACGAGCGCCGGATGGTCGCAAATGCGCTTGAGCACATCGAGCAGGGCGAACACGTGCAGGTACTGGACAGGGCGTTCACGGTCGCCGAGCATGGAAATCACTGAGGCGCCGCGGGTCGCTATCACGCTGCGGTAGAGCGCGGCCTGATCACTCGTAAGCTCGCAGGTCCGTGTATCTTCGATTTTGGGAGGCAACTCGGTGAGCACGGTCGCCTTCTTTCGACGCAACGTGAACGGCGATACGAGTGCGGCGAGTGTGCTATGGGCCTTTGCGGCCGACGCCGAGGCATCGCCAAAGCGCCGCTCGAACTCGGCGAGCGTGCCGAGGTAGCCAGGCAGAACGATCTGGAACAAGGCCCAAAGGTCAGCCGGACGGTTCTCGATAGGTGTGCCGGTGATGCCGACACACGCGCCAGCGCGAACCGCGTTCGCAGCGTCATGGACTTGGGCCGCTGGGTTCTTGAGCGTGTGGGCTTCGTCGAAGAAGACGACGGCAAACTCTGTGCGGGAGATGGTGGCGATGTCGATCCTCAAAACGCCATACGTCGTCAGCACCAGGGCCGCGTCTGGCTGCCACTGGCGTTCCGGCCCGTAGAACACGCTGACATTGAGGCCCTTTGTGAACTTCGCGAGTAGCTTCTCCCAATGGCCGAGCACCGTCGCCGGACAAACCACTAGACGCAGAGCAGACCGCCCTGCCCGTTGTCATAGAGAAACAACAACCACTCGGCGCCACGACGCTGGTAGTCGCGCAACACCGATGTCAAGCCAACGAGCGGTTCGAGCGAACGCGCGGCTTGTAGCTCGAGCATCCGTGCAAGCGCGAGATTCACTGGGGTCGAGCTCGTGACCTTGACCTTTTCGGCCGCTGTCGCCTCGAGCCGCAACAGTTCCCGACGCGAGACGCGCAGGGCCTTGTTCTTGTCGCTCAGCTCTTCTTGAGTGTGGCGTTCGACGAGCGGCGCAAGCGGCTCGAATGCCATCGCATAACAGTCGACCCAGCCGTGCTCGGTCGCGAGAAATCGCTCCCCTCTTTTTCGCGCTGCAAGCAAATCGCGTAGGTTGATGCGAGCGGCGCCCGCGCCGTAGTTGATCGAGAGCCAGTACCAGTCTTGGTCTACGGCCTGCGCCGAGACTTCTATTGTATCGAAGCGCTCGACGAGCCCGAGCCCAAGAATTTGGGGAGCGTCCTTGGGATCGGTCCCTTTGGGCCGGAGCTCTTCGAGGAGCGCGGGGATTTGCGACCGGGCAAGGGTCATGCGGACCGGCGCGCGAAACTTGCGTGGCGTGCCCCTTTGCGGCTCAAACTCGGCGAGCAGACCGAGCTCCGGGATGTAGACGAGATCCTCCCCATAGCGAAAGCGCTCGAGATCTTGCCGCGAAAAGAACCGCTCCTCGCCGTCCTGTTGCATAAGCCGCAGCACTGGCTCGATTGCGACGAGGTCCAACTCGGTGTTCGCATCGACTTTGAATAGCGATTGAACAGGGACAGGATGGATGCGCAGGGCCTTCTCGTCCGGAAAAATCCTCGCAAACTCGGCCAGCACAGAGCGTACGTGTAGTCTGGAAACAACGGCCCGCAGGATCGGGACGTCCAAGTCGGCGAACTTGGCTTCGACCGTGAAGTTCCCTGTCACAAGATCGATCGCCGGGGAGAAGCGCAAAGGCAAACTGCCATGAGCACAAAAGCCGTGGTAGGCCAGTCGAAACCACAAGCTCTCTTCGGCGACCTGGCGGCGGGTGCGCGCGCCGGCGTTGACCATTTGCCACTCGAGGGGCGTTCGTGTCCGAGCGATGAGCGCGACGAGTACCTCGCCGCGGGTGGGCATCTCCCTTTGGCCAGGTTGATGCTGCATCCGCTCGAAGAGGTGCATGTTCTGTGCGCTTTGCCCCTGGTAGGTGGCGAGCAAGACGCCGCCCTGCCCGTGGATCTGGACGGCCGAACCGCTTGGGGTCTGCACAATCGCTGCCGTGGTGCCACGCACGTCGACGGGGCAGATGTTGGCCAAGATCGACAGTCCTTGAAACCACCGGCTGCTGCGAAACGCCGCATTTATGTCCCCTGGCGCGTGAGCCGCGCTGACTGCCTTGTGGGCCTGAACCGCGCTCTTGATGTGCACACACGTCGTCTTGCCGCCGCAACGCGTGCAGGACCGTTCGAGCTGAGTGCTCTTTTCCGTGGGGGTGAGGTAGGCCACGGCCGGCCGCGCCTCTGCGGGAGCGGAAAGATACGCCAGCGCGCCCCGGTGAAACTCAACGCGCGTCAGATCAAGAGGCGCGGGCGCAGAGTTCTTCGCGCGAGCGCGCGAATCGCGTTCTTCTTTCATATGCCGCCCCTCCGCTTCGCTTCCTCGATAGGAAAGCTGCCCATCGGGTAGACGACCTCCAACTCATTGCGCTGAGCCTCGGTTCCATACTCTTGGACGACAATCCAGCAGAGCGTTATCTGGCTCTCGGTCACGAAACTTTTTTCACGCCACACTCGCTGGATCTCTTTATGGAACTCGAAAAGCAGGGGCCGTTCTCTGTGCCATCTGCGAAACTGCGCCAATACCAAGGTCAGAAATGTCACCACGCCGCTCACCAGGGCCGCTCCGGCTGTTGCGTACCATGCCCAAATCCGGAACGTCGCTGCGGCGACAATCACCGGGGTAAGAAGGCTGAGGCAGAAGTTCAATTTCGGAGAAAAATAGCGTCCTGATTCCTCTTTGAGAACGTCCACCGCCAATTGACCAAGTCGTTCAGGATCTCTCACATGGTCGAGCGGTGCCAGAACATATTCCCCCTTCATGGCTTGCAAGCCTCGTCTCCGCCGAGAACCTGAGGATGGCTGGAAAGCCGGACGACTCCCGCTTGGAATGGGTTTCCTTTGGGTCTCGGTCTCGTCGTCGAGATGATCCCCTGCCGGCACAACCGCCCCGCATCTGCGACACACGTACTCCCCAGCCCGCTTGCGCAGCCGTAAAGACCGATATCCACACGAGGAGCAGATGGGAGACCCAGCCATGCATTGGCCGATATCACAGGACGAACGTTCTTGGCGATAGGCAGATTGTACTTGTTCCTTCTCTCCTTCACCAAGACGCTCTCCAGACACACCTAGCCACACGAGATTTCAAGTACTTGGACCAGAATTGTACCTACAGGAGAACCCTCAATGCCACCTGTTTTCTGATTGTTTTCATCATGTTGTGCCAGATCTAGGAAGCAGGGGTGGTCAAGATAGAGTCAACCGCAGCCCTCTGCAAAAATGGAATGGGGTAGCACTCAGGACTCGAACGCTGGTTTACACATAAAAACATATAATTCACATCTAATTGATGGCATATTTTCCAGAAGCTGTTAACCGCCAACCTTCTGTTTCTGTATCTGAGTGACCCAGATACTCAGATACACAATATTGATGCCCGAATTAGACAGAATGGACCGACCGGCTTCGTTTCGCAGATTCGTAGGTTAGACTGTGAAGCGAAGAACTCTGTAGCCCAGAGCTACATACGAAAGGAGTCGGT
>JALOQD010000215.1 GCA_025453525.1 Myxococcota bacterium | reverse complement strand
AAATACCAAAATAATGATTTCCGGATAATCTATAATCGAGTGTTCTTCCCTCGAGTTCGTCTGTTATATGAATATATGAATAATATGCCTCGGCAATTACCGGATGCCATGGCTGAAACCTTAATCTGAAATCTAATCCATATTCGTATCGTTTTTCACCATATAAAAATTCAGGATACGGTGTGCTGTATTGCTCATCCGGCTGTTCCTTTTTACCTTTTCTAAAATACCAGGTATTTAAGCTGAACTTAAGACAGCGCATTAAATACTGCTTATATGTAAAAGATATAATATCACCATTGCTTCCGGTCCAATTACCTAATGTATAACTATCATTTTCAAAAGTCTGCCCTGTCCGGTTGGTGGTTGAAGAGCGGGTATCTATTTTCGCGCATCGATGATGCCGGCCGCACCGACAAACTTATCGATTCCAACTCTCTTCAGGTCTACGATAATGACGATGGCCTAGTTTACGCGAGGCTTCACGGGCTGTTCACTCCCATAAAGACAGATGTGGAGGCAACGATTTCCTTTCAGCATTTCTTTGAGCGCAAAGACACCCATGACATGGAGGATGATCTCGTTTCTATCTTGAGTACAACCCGCGACAATGTCACGGTTTACACGCTGGGAGCAGATCTGCAGACCACCACCGAGTTATTGAAGAATCGATTGAGACTTCAATACGGGGGCATGTTTTACCGCGACTGGGTCGATGCATCCCAGAAAATACGTCAAACACGCTTTGATTGGCTCGGCTCTAATAGCGCAACGTATCCATCAGACTCAAAACATGACAATTATGGTGTTTTTTCATTATTGGAAGGAGATCCCATCTCCACAGAGAATCAGCACATCTTACGTCTCAGTGGTGGTGTTCGACTTCACGGAACAAAGGGACAAGCCCCTGCACGTCTAGATCTGCCTGAGAGCGATTTTGATTATCTCGGATTCGTTTTCCTAGGAGGCATCCAATACCTTTACAAAGAGCTCGCAACAGTAGCTTTTACCTTTTCGCAAGGTTTCAGGGCACCCAATTTGAACGAATCTGTGATGTTCGGAGACACCGGAAGGTATTTCCATATCCCAAATGCCAAGCTGAAGCCGGAACAGTCGGATACCTTTGAATTGTTGACGAGGTTAAAACTTGGTCGCGTCACAATGGGAGCCGCAGGGTACATTTCTCTTCTTACGGACCTCATCAAGAGGAAAGAGACAACGTGGGAAGACCAAGCGATAATCGACGGCAAACCGGTCGCCAGAGACATCAACGGTAGTGAAGGGAGATTGTATGGAATCGAAGGGCAGTTGGGTGTTGATCTGAGTCATGGTTTTTCCACCCAGGCTAACCTTACATACACTCGCGGCGACGAGATCATGCCGGATGACACCACCGTTCCCATTAAACTAATTCCACCGCTCTTCGGTTATCTTGGTTTCCGATACGACATGCCCCAAAACGCATTTTGGAAAGGATTTATCGAGACCTATTTTCGCTTTGCCCGCAAACAGAAGCGCCTCTCAGAAGAGGATGAGAAAGACGCTCGAATCCCCGAAGGCGGAACCCCTGGCTGGGGCACCTGGAACATTGCCATGGGATACTCTGCTTGGGAGCGCGTACAAATTTTGCTTCGAGGGGAAAATCTCCTTAACAAAAAATACAAATACCACGGATCGGGCATCTTCGGCGCCGGTACAAACGTCATCCTCAATGTTAGATTCAATTACTAGTTTCGTCCGCAGAGAGCTCAAGCTTCTTGATCTTTCTCATCGATGACTTTTCCAGTGTAGAGACGTCGGCGCTCGAGGAGATGAGCGACCACTGGTTTTCCAATTCAAAAGGGATGCAGCGGATGGTGTCGGGCTGGTGGTGCCTGGCGAAAATTCGACCATCTGACAGTGCGATGAACTGAAGACTTTTTTGAATATCGTCTTCTTGGGAAGCGAGCTCGGGGTTGGCAAGGAGCGCCCATTCCTTGGAATAGTCCAGTTCCCGCAGATTGGATTTCTCTTGCGGGGGAGTGCTTGGGGAACTGTCGTCCCCTATCATCTGACAATGCAGGTCGCGGAAGCTGTAGCCGCGATAGGCAAAGTCAGAGAGTCTGGCAACAGCCAACTCTTCGGGGATGAGGTTCACATCGACGGGTTCCTTGTTCTTGCGTCCGGTTCGCCAAAGATGCACGACGAACAGGGCGAATTTTTTCTGCCCATCACCGTCCCAGTCGGTTTTCTGGTAGGCGGTCTGCGCCTTGCCGATGTCTTTTACGGCTAGAAACGCCGCTTGATTTGCTTCAGAAGCGGAAATGGAGGTTTTCGGCTCAAGCGGCTTTCCTATCTGCGTGACGACAAACACACCGAAGAGCACCATCCCCGCGGCCAAGCCAATGACGATTGCGACTGGAACGCGCTGACCCTCGGTCCTGAAAAAATCTCCTCGGTCGCATTTCGGCCGAATTCGGGCGTTCGCTGCGTTGCTTCTCCTCGACGTATCGACGAATACGCCTCGTCGTCGCGCCTTGCGATCACACCGAATTCGTCTCGAACTGCTCGGTCGGAGATTCTTTCACAAGCTCTGAGGAAAAAGTGGCTCGCGACGCCGACGATGGGCAAGAGGCCGAAGAGGGACTGCCGTCCGCTTCGCTGTCGCTCTGCCAAGCTCGTTTCGAGCACGGCAATCAGAAACACCGTGGAGAAGAGGTAGGTCGTGACACCGAGCAGCAAGTTGAGCTCTGGCATGTCGAGCCGTAGCAATAGGGGATCGCCCAAGTATCGAAACGGCTTCGTCTTCTCCCAACCCATCAACGCGCCGGCGGTCACGAGCATCCCTAGGAATTGAACCGCACCCAAGGGCAAGAGCATGGCGGTCGAACGACGCTTACTCATGGGTCTTCCTCTCGGTGTAGTCCATTTTGTCGAGATATTTGATGATCACGCTTTCATCCAGATTTTGGACGGCCAGCCCTGGAAAGTCTTTGGGACTGCTCAAGAGATAGGGGGAAGGATCGTCGACTTCATACCTGAAGCTGCCAGCCATGTACTGGAATCGAGAGCTCTGCCCAAGGGAGATCTCCGCCTGACCATGGTTCAAAACAAAGCAGAGCATCGACGTCCCCATTATAAAAAAGCCCGCGCAGACATTCGCCACGTAGCGCGTCATCGGCAACCTTAGGCGGCTGACAGCCAGCGACGCAAGCGAGATCGCCATCATGGCAACCGCTCCATACGAAAAAAGGTATACCGTCAGCGGACCCGAGAGCAGAGCCCCGGAATGGGCGTTCACCACGGCATTGTCTCCCTCGGGAATGGATTTGTCAGCGAGACCCAGGGACAAGGCGATGAGCAACCGGTGTGCGATCGCCCAAAAGCCGAAAAGGACAGGCACTGGCAAGAGATGTCTCCAGCGTACCCACTTCCATGGCCGTGTGGCGATGAGCCCCGCCGCGATCAGCGCGAGGAGAATGGAAATCATGAACTCGGTGACGGCAAGAAGCGTGTGTTGCTTCCACGTTGCCAGGGCCGATTCTTTCAACTCCCTTGTCGGATAACTGAAGAAGATCGCCGGCGCGATGGTCAGGGCCTTGTCAAACGCGTTGTGGGCGTCATGAAACTGCTCCGCTTTGAGGTAGGCGACCCCCAAGCAATGCGTGAGCGCGCCTAGATACGGACTCCTCGAACCCGCCTTTTCGATCCGATCTTGGATTTCATCGAGCATCGCCGACTGGTCCTGTGGCGAGAGGGCCACAAACCGATCGATGAAAACCTTCTCGTCTCGATGGCTGGAGATGGTCTTCTTGAGGGCTTCGATTCTTTCGTCGAGGTCTCTGCCTTGGTTGGGCTCGAGCCCTGGTAGGTCGCGGCGCGCTTCCTCCAGGGTTCGGAGCGACCGGTCGAGATCCGCTACGTACCGCTGATAGAACTCCGCCTTTGCGATCAGGATGTCGAGCCTCTGTTCCGTTGAAAGGCTCTCCTGTGTCCGCAGAACCTTGTGCAACTCTAGCAGTGCTTTGACATGGTCGTTTTGCGCCAGCGCCTGCCTGTGAAGAACGACCGCTCGATGGGGAACAGTGGCGGCCGTCGCCGGGAGAACAGCCAAAAAAACGGTTGCTACGAGAATTCTACGAAGCATGGGCTTTGACATTCTCGGTTGAGCGCGAAGGGCGGACGAACATTTTGACGAAGGCCATCACGGCAATCGCCGGCAGAAGCGAGACACTTGTGCGCAACGTGAGGTACATTAGGGCGCTTCCTCTGAAGGAGGGTTCGCTGAGCATCGCCTGGATCTCGAAAAACACGAGGGCTGAGTCTCTCGGCCCGAGCATCGTGGCGAGCAGATCCGCAGCGGGGACCATCTTGATGATGTCGAAATAGAAGAGATCCCACATCGTGCAGATCAGCAAAGCGCCTCCGAGGGCGACACCTCCGGTCTTGATCACCTTTCCACCTCGCCGCGCCTGGAATATCAGGAGCGACGCGAAGCCGAGCAGCCACAAGAACCCACCCACCGTCAGGCTGCGTCTCAGACCGTTCATCGCGACAGGCAAAGCGCGCAGCGCCCCAAAGGTCGACGCGCGGAGCTCGCTCAGAGTCGACTTTCCGTTGAACAGGTCGATTCGGGGACTACGTGCAGCCTCTTCCAACGCCTTGGGGAGCTCCTCCAGGTCCGTGAGCTGACGCGCTCCCACGAAGACTGCGGGGAGTCGTTCGAGCTGCCCGCCGGTCGCCCCTTTTGCCAGCAGAAGCAAGTCGAAGACATCTCTCTTTCTGAGATTGAAGGCATAGACCGCAATGGTCGCATCGAGGGACCTGGCCGCTTCCACAAAGGCTGTGTTGGATGCGATCGCATCTTCTCTGGCGTCGAAGACATAGACGGGCACCACCAACTTCTTGTTGTCGCCGTACGTGGTGAGCCTGGCCATTCGACTCGCGAAGCGGAGAGCTTCTTCGTCTCGGGTGTCGTCGCCGAGGTTCGTCGCCAGTGAGATCTGGTCGAGGACCGTCCCGTCCTGGGCAATGGCTCGCAGCGTCAAGCCTCCTGCCCCCACGTCCACTCTGCAGAAGTGGTAGCGCTTTGCCTCTGCGATCGCCTTGAAGTCCGGATTGGGCGTGCCCCAGAGCAACTCGGCTCCGCCACCGCCGCTGATGACGTAGTTGACTCGTTTGACCCGGCTGCGCTCATACAAGTGCCAGCTGGCAAAGACGAGGTCCACCCTGCTCGCTTCAAAAAGGGGTGCGAGGGTTTCTTGTAGGAGGCGGGAGGCTCGTCCCCGGCTGATAAACACCGGATCATGGAGAAACACCACTCGAAACGGCGCCTTTTGCACCTGTGGTTTTGCGAGCTCGGACGCGAGCCAACGGAACTGCTCGCTCGTCTCGTCGAATTCCGACCCGCTCTGGCGTCCCTTGGTGTCCCAAGCGTGCAGCGCAAAGAAGTACACGCCGCCCCATTCGAAGGAGTAGTACCCCTTTTTGAGGTTCGGAAAGTAACGGGGTAGAAGGCCCTGACCGTCGGCGTAGTCGTTGTCGCCGAGCACCGGGAAGAGGACCGCTCTCTTGCGCACGTCCTTTTCCACGTCGAAGAAGGCCCGCAGCTCGCCCGGATCTCTTCCATCGTCCACGAGATCGCCCAAGAACAGGGAGAATGCCGGATCGAGCAGGGCCATCTGCTCTGCCAGGCCCGCGTGGTGCACAGTCACGCGATTCTCGCCAGGACGGGTGTCTCCGATCACCGTGAACGTAAACGACTCGCCCGGAAGAGAGGCGGTCTTGAGCAGCCCTTCGCCTCGCCCGTCGAGATCCGTGGCTGGCACGGAAATGGCGTATTCGTAAGCCCTGCCAGGCTGGAGCCCGGCTATCGTCACGAAATGGAGCGTTTGGGGTCTCTCGCTCTGGTAGGCGACATCCCCACCGTCGGTTTTAACCGTCACGGTCGCGCTCGCAGGCTGGGCGAGCTCGAACGCCACGACTGCGCTCTCTTGGGTTGCGCTTGGAACATAGGGGCCCAGCACGAGGTCGTTTGGGGTCGCAGCTGGGCTGCCCTGAGCGGATGCAGCCCAAAAAGAAAGAGCAAAAAGGACGGACGGACAGACAGTCTTTTTCATGTGCTCTGAAGAAGAGCCTCGGAAAATGACCCCGTCTGCTTTCGCGGGTTGCCTTACTCCAAGCTTTCGCAGGGGCATTACCCGCTGCGCGCCAGGGTCATTTTCGTTCTCATTGGTGGTCGCGGGGGCGCTCATGAGCGTGTGCTCCTTCTCTGCGCAATCACGACGACGGCCTTGGCGATCTGAGACAAGGTGGTGTCGTCGTATCCGACGAGGCGGCTGATCTCCGTGCCTTTTCCGTCGACGATGAGGGTGACGGGCTCGGTCTTGATGCCCAGCCTGCTTGCCAGGGTGCGGTCGTGATCCAAGAGGATTGGGATGCGTTCACCGAACATCTTGGCGCCCTGTTCCACGAGGGCGCGATCTTCTGGATCGACGCAGACAGAAACGATCTTCAGGGACTGGTCGTTCATGAGGCTGTGCTTCGACATCGCGACGAGCTGGCGGTGGCAAGGGACACAGTGAACGGACCAGAACACCATCACCACTGTCTTTCCCCGATGATCTCCCAAGTAGAAGCGGCTGCCGTCCAGGGCCTCGAGCCTGATATCTTGAACAGCGCCGCCTTCCCGATCGCGGCAACAGACGGTCGCAGCAGAGCTCAGAATCGAAATGACCACCAAGGCAGGGGCGAGGCCTCTATTCCGCATGGTCCTTTGGCTCTTTCGATACGGCGCCTTCGCTCTTTCGCTCGAAGTGGGCCTTGATGATGGCGTGAACCTGTGAGGCTATCGCCGCAACAAGCACGAGGGCCGTGCAGGAAAAGAGGAACGCGGGGATGTCGCTTCCCACTGAGCTGGAGTTGGGATTGTATCCCCGCTTGATGCGGAGGATTCGTCCTTTCGGCTTCGGGCTCATCAGAACGTCAAGTCCTTTGCCGTGAAGGTCAAGGCCTTGGCGAGATGGTCCCTTGCCGATGCGTACTTGGGAACGGCGTGCTCGGAGTGGATCATTTTGTCGATGGCGGCGTCCGCCTTTTTGTCCTTTTTAGCCACTGCCGGCTGCATGATCCGGTAGTACATTCCCGCCTCGGTTCGTTTGACCGCGCATTGGGCCGGGTCTGGTGTCTTTGAGCCACAAAACTCCTCGATGCCTTTCATCTCGAACAGGATCGACAAAACGTAGGTTTTGGACAGGAGAGTGGAGAACTCCATCGCCGCGCTGGCTAGGGCGGGTTTGGTTTGCGCGGATTCGAGCGCAGCCAAGGCAGCCTCGGCCGCTGGCGCGAGGGTCGGCTTCCCTGCGTAGACCGTCTCGTCCCGTCTCTTGAACGTCGGTTCGATCGCGGTATAGGCGGTCTTGATGTCCGCGATGAGCTTCTTTGCGTCTTCCCCGTCCGCGGCGATGAGCTTGTCGAGGAGCCCCTGGATGGTCAGAACGGTGACGTGCTGCAAACCTTTTGTCACGATGTGATTGTTGACCTCGGCCGACTCGCCTGCCTTGATGCTGGCGAGCGCCGTGGGAATTTCTTTTGCGTAGGACGTTTGGTGCAGGGAATCGATACCCTCGATATGAGGCCTTGCGACCGCGTATTTCTCCTCGATGTCCGGAAAGGAAAGCGCCTGCGCTTGCAGGAGGTTTCCGATAGAGAGCACCGCGTCCGCGTACTGTACGAGGATTGGGGGCGCTTCTGGCGCAGGTCGCTGGCTCGAAGCGTCCACCGCCGTTTCCCGTTGGACGGGCTCGGGTGGCTTGGTCGGCTCCTGGGCCGGCCCCTTGCACGATGAGCTGAGAACGAGCATTGCAGCCATCAGAAAACAGATCCCATACCGCATGTTCCTGACTCCTTTTGTTACAGTCCGAACACCATTAAATAGTGTTCGAAGGTGGTCCAAATCAGCAAGTATAGTCCTGACAAGGAAAACAGCGAAACCAGGAGGCCGGCTGCCGCCACTCGCATCGCCGTGGTCCGAAACGCCGCCTCCGCGATCGGCCCTACAATCGAGGGAGCAGCGCCGGCGATCGCGGCGCTCCCGATCGCGAGGGAGGCGAGCACCGTGTCGCTGGGGAACTGTTCCCGAATCGTCCAGGCCCAGATGGCGAGCAGGAGGGACATTCCCAAGAAGACAGCGGCCGACTTCTTCCAATGCTTTCGGCTGTGACCTCGTCGACACGCGCTCGATGTTCCCAGGACGCCCAACACGACAATCGACGTCGGCCACACGAGGAAGCGTCGGCGCAGGTTTCTGTCGCACCGCTGGATTTGCGCGAGGATGGTGTTTTTTCGCACAGGAGTCACGGCAAGGGCGAAGCGGTACGACTCGCGAGCCAAAGCGTATTCTCTCGACTCATAGAGGGTTTCGGCGGCTGCGTAGACCGCCTCCCCTGCCTGCTCGTCGTCGGGATACTGGGCGGCGAGCTTGCGAAAGAGGGCGACTGCCCTGGTTGCGTCTTTTTGTCGCAGTTGATTGGCCGCCCAGTAGAGCATGACGGGCGACAAGGTCGAGTTGCGCGCCTCGTCGCTCCTGCGCAGCACCTGCTCGATGAGCTCGTCCTGAGCCGACTCGCTGGCCGCCAGAAAGGAAACGCGGCGGATCTTTTCGAATTCTTCGAGCGCCGGCAACTCGGCCGCTTCGAATCCTCTGAAGTACTTCAGCCGTTCCTTTGCAAAAGGCGTCAGACCGCTCTTGGGGTAGGTGTTGACCAGCGCATCGTACCAGGCAGTGGCCTCCACGAATTCGAACAATTTTTCATCGTAGATGTTTGCCACCTCAAAATACGCGTCGTCCACGAGGTGGCTCTCTGCGTTCGATTCGATAAACGCGAGATAGGCTGCGACGCTGGCCCTGTAGGCCCCCTTGTCGGCGAGCTTTCGACATTCCGCGCAGGTTCGCTTGGTGCTCAAAGGAGCGGGTCGGAGGTCTGTTTGGATGCCCGCTGGGAGCTCGGTCAAAGACGCAAACTCCGGATCCACCAGCACGTTGTACCGAGTGTTCGGCGCTTTCACTCCGACAAAGCGCACCCCGCCGCGCTCCTTGGTTTTGTCGGTGTCGCGCAGCAGCACGAACCCCGGCGCTATCGACGACGCGGACAGGTGCTTTTGCAGCGGTCCAAAATCGAGGGAGTCCGCGCTCTCCTCGGTCGTGAGAAGCCCGAGGGTGTAGCCCGAAGTCAGGGAGTCGATCTGTTTCTGCAAGTAGGCGGGGTCATCGCTGACGGCGAGGACCAGGCAGCCCCAGTCGATGCGGTAGCCGGATTCTCCGCCGCGACCTGGCTGTCGCCGAAGATACGCCGCGGTATTGCCCCCTGGGTCGTACACGGCGACAAAGGGACGAAGCTCGTCGAAGGAGGTCCGGGATAGGGCGGAGAGGGACATCATGAATCCCGGGCTGTCTGAGACGAGTTGTCGCAGCAGCTCGTTCTGGGAGACGCCGTCGAAGAGCACAAAAGAGACAGCCGAGCTCGCAAGGGGCTTGGTCTGTGCGTTATAGACCTCTTTGGCGCCGCGGATCCTGTAGCTGTAAAGGCTGCCTGGTTCGAGTCCGCCCATTCGGACCTCGTGAGCCCTGGTATCTGCCTCATCGGAGACAAGGGAGACAGCGTCGGTCTTACCCAGGGGCCAATATTCGAGCTCGCTCGCTTGCCCCTCCCACGCGATGGTCAACTGATCTTGGCTCGCCTCGATCAACTCAGGGGTCGATGGGGTTGCAGGCGGCTCTGCGCAAGCGCACAGCGCTAGGATGAGAAAGAGCGAGGCACGTAGACGAGTCACTCCGATGATTCTCCTGCCTTGGATTCGCGATCCTCTGCCTGCTTCAAAGCGCGTCCGGTCTCGCCACTGCTCCTTTTGCCCACGCGGTGGAGGACGGCTGTGGAAAGAGCGCTGGCGACCATCCCAAAGAGGATGGAAGCCGGGATGACAGCCGCCGACATCGAGAAGATCACCGAGCCGATAGAGCTCGAGTTCGGATTGTATCCCTGCTTCACTCGAAGAATTCTACCTTTGGGCATCGCTAGATCCTTCGGTTCAGTTACGTGGGGCCCGCCGCCTTCGGAGCGCTTTCTCCGAACTCCACCACAAAGGGGCAGTCGGGGTCCGGTGCTGAGATGTCTCCTGTCACATACGCAGAGACAGCATGGCACCCACCCTTGCAGATGTCCAAGTAGTGGCAGCTAGCGCACGGCTCCGCCATCGTTGCGGCGAACCCTCTCAAGCGCTTCAGCTCCTCGCTGGCGTGCCAGGCTTCTTTGAGCTCGAAGACGCTCACGCAGGTGCCGTCGAGGAACGAGCAGCCGCTGATTTGTCCGTTGCTTCGTCCCCCCAATAAGACATTGCCCGCTTCGCAGCCGAACGTGGCCAGGCGATAGAGCACCTCTTTGTCCGGTCGATGGTAGGCGAGCATGGGAACGAAGGAACAATCGATCTTGGCGACGACCTGCCACTTGTTTCCCAAGGTTTCGAGCAGCGGCGCCAGGCGCTTGTTCTGCTCATGGGTCGTTTTCTCTTCCGAATAGGTGGGACCACCCCGGCCAGCGGGCTTCAAGCGAAGCAGCTCCAGCTCGTTGACACCCTTGCTCCCGCAGTATTCGAACAGCTTGGGCAGCGCGTCGAAGCTCCGCCTTCCGACCACGCAATTGATCCCTGTCGGCACGCCGGCGGAAAGGAGCATGGTGAGCGCGGCGTCGGCCTTCCCAAAGTGCGAAGGGGCGCGGTACCCGGGCTCGCCGTCGACCGCGTCCATGGAGACGTTGACCTGTCCGAAAACAGTCATCCTCTCGGCGACCTCTGGCGTCATCAGGTGTCCAGAGGTCGTGAGATTGGGAACGAGCCCCACCTCCCTGGCATAGGCTGCCAGCTCGAACAGATCCTCGCGCGCCAGAGCCTCGCCGCCGCCCATGGCCACATGAAAAACCCCCAGCTCCGCCAGAGCGCCGAGGGCCTCTTTGAAAGCGTCGGTGGAAAGCTCCGCTTCATCGGCCTCGCCCGCGCTCATGTAACAGTGCGCGCACCCTGAGGGGCAACGATTTGTCACCGACAAGTGCACTTCTGTAGGGGCGCAAAGAACGCCGATCTCCTCGGAACCCGACCATAGAGGCGAATCGGCAAGGCCTTGCTCCCGCATGTACTGGCGATCGACAAACGCCAGAAACGGGGGAGCGTCCGATGCGATGATTCCGCCAAAGGTCTCATAGCGATATTTCATGGCCTCTCACTCCTGTCAGGGCTTCTTCCCTCCCCAACCTCCTTTGCATCAGCGTCTTTCTATCTGAACCTCTCCAGGTGTCACACGCCGCGCACGATGGTGTCTAGCTAGTGTGACACTTCCCTCGGACCTTCCATCGAAAGACCCGGGCGAATTTACAAAAATAGGCCAAAATTATTGGCCTGCCCAAAAAATTCCACCCAGAGGGCGCTGGTGAGCATTGGCACCATTCTTGTAGGGTTTTGTCCTGTCCGGCTGTTTGGCAGGCGGAGCCAAGGTGCACAAGAAAAGGAGACGTCATGACAAAGTTATTAATAGTGAGACCCATCCTCGGATGCCTCGCCCTTCTCCTGGTTCTCGGCTGCGAGAACATCGACTCTGGTGACTATGAAGGGAGTGACGATTCTAATCTCGACGAAAGGGCAGCGTCGACAGGTCACACGTCTAACAATCTCGTGCCCGATGGACAGTTGACCTTAGGTCAATATCTTCAGTCCTCCGATGGTTCCCATCGCCTGAATCTCCAGAGCGACGGCAATTTGGTTCTAAGGCGCATGTCGGATAGTAAAGCTCTTTGGTCAACAGCCACCAACGGCAAGTCCGCAACACGATTTAAACTCCAAACCGATGGGAATCTCGTTCTGCGCACTGCCTCAGGCACCGCTGTATGGTCCAGCAAGACCTCAGGGTCGGGCGCGACCAAATTGCATCTCCATAGCGCCGGCCAATTGGTCCTTTATAAGGACTCCGTAGTGGTCTGGTCTGCCAATGGCGCGTCTACGGACGAGTGCCCGAATGACCCAAACAAAACCACGCCTGGTCTGTGCGGCTGCGGCGTGCCAGAAGGCACCTGCAGCGGTGGAGATTCGAAGTGCGTCACAGCGG
>JALOQD010000214.1 GCA_025453525.1 Myxococcota bacterium | reverse complement strand
CTTGGGCAAATTTGGCATGGCCGAGGAGCAATTGCGCGGACCACTGCCCTGGGCTCTTGCTGAGGATCTCCTTTGCCGTGATCACGGCCTCTTTGGCCAGGCCGCCGCGCAGTTGCGTGTCAGCGCGCTCGAGCATCGCTTTAATCTCTTTCTCATCGACGCCCGGACTCTCGACCACCATCAGCGCCTTGTTCGACGACGGGTCTGGCACCTCAACATCGTCGCCTACAGCCAAGCCGATAATGAGCGCGACGGCAAGCCCGACCGCCCCGGCCACATACGGGGCGAAACGCCTGGTCTTCGGCGGCAAGGCGCGATAACGGCGCTGCATCGAATTGGCCACTAAGCGCAGCTTGTCCTCGAACTTCGTGGGTACTATCCGATTGACCCAGGAGGGCGAGGAGACAAGGGCCCAAACCGGAAGCCCATCGATGGCCTCGACCAGCTCCGCCGCACTCTGAAAGCGCTGGGTCGGGCTCTTGGCCATGGCCTTGTCGACAATCGCCTGAAGCTCTGGCGTATAGCGCTGGCGAGGCAACCGCGGCACCGGCGACGAGAGGTGATGGGTGACGACGTCCATGGCCGAATCGCCGGAGTAGGGCTGATGTCCAGAGAGCGCCTCGTACAAAATGACGCCCAGTGCATAGAGATCTGCGCGATGGTCCGCCACCTCGCCGAGCGCTTGCTCTGGGGACAGATAGGCCGGGGTACCGAGCACGAACCCCGCACGGGTCAGCCTATCATCGCCGCCATTCGTCGAGTCGGCGATGCGGGCGATACCGAAGTCGATGACCTTGGCAAAGTCCTCCTCATCGCCATGGCGCACGAGCATGATGTTCTCGGGCTTGAGATCCCGATGCACGACTCCCACACTGTGAGCATGGGCCAGAGCCACGCCCACCTCCTTCACGATGCGCAGTGCCTGCTCCGTCGATAGACTGATGCCGCTTTGGACTCGACTGTGCAGATCTTCACCCTCGAGGAGCTCCATGACCAAGTAGAGCATCCCCTCCGGGCTCTTCCCGAAGTCGGTCACGCTGATGCAGTGAGGATCTTTGAGCAGACTCGCAGAACGTGCCTCGCGCTCGAACCGCGCCACGACCTCGGGAAGGTGCGCCAATTCGGCGTGGATGAGCTTGATGGCCACCGGCTTGCCCATGAGCACGTGGGTTCCGCGGTACACAGCGCCCATACCGCCTTCGCCCAGAAGCTCATCCAACCGGTAGCGCCCGTCGACGACGATACCCACGGCCGACTTCACGCTCGGCATGAGCATGGTGTCCATGGCGCCCTCCGGGGGCTGGGTGATCGACGAGTTGGTCATTCAATGCGCCTCGCTACGCGTAGGCATCGATCAAATTCAGGATGGTGCAAACGGCCAATCCCATGGAGCGCGTTGAGATCCACTCTGTCGGTCCGTGAAAGTTAACGCCCCCGGCAAAGATGTTCGGACACGGCAACCCCATGCGCGACAGATTGGCGCCGTCCGTACCGCCGCGGATAGGCTCCACGCGAGGCGTCAGACCACAAAGGCGAACCGCCTCGTTCAGGCGCTGCGCGATCTCCGGCTTGTCCATCAGGAACTCGTGCATATTGGGATAGGAGTGACGAATCTCCACATCGATTTTCAACCGCGGCTCGAGCTGTGCAACGGCATCGGCGATATCGCGAATCTTTTGACCCAAGGCCTCGAGCTTGTCCTTCTCGAAGTCGCGCAAGATGAGATGCGCCTTGCAGCGAGAGGCGTCGCCGGAGAGGTCGTAGGGATGGATGAAGCCCTCGCGACCCTCGGTCGTCTCTGGCGCCTGCTCCTTGGGCAGCTTCTCGAGGAATATCGCCATGTAGCGAAGCGCATTGACGAGCTTGTTCTTGGCCGTGCCCGGGTGGGTCGACACGCCGGTCATGGTCACGAAGGCGGAGTCAGCGTTAAACGTTTCGAGATTAATCTCACCATCGAAACCTCCATCCAAGGTAAAAGCCACATCCGCTCCAAAGGTCTCTATCGGGAACTTCGCGGCGCCTTTTCCGATCTCCTCGTCTGGAGTAAAGCCCACTTTGATCGTCGGCCGCGGCAATTCTGGATGTTTGACAAGATACTCCACGGCCGCGAGGATCTCGGCGATTCCCGCCTTGTCGTCGGCGCCGAGCAGGGTCGTTCCATCTGCGGTGATAATCGTATCTCCGACGCAGGAAGCCAGCTGGGGGTTCTCCTCCGGGCGGATGACGACTCCTTCGATGAGGCTGATCGCCTTTCCGTCGTAGCTCTCGTGGATCAAGGGCTTGACGCCCTCGCCCGAGCAAGCCGGGGAAGTGTCCAGGTGGGCGAGGAAACCGATGGTCTGACCTCCCCGGCGATTGCCCGGCAAGGTTCCAGTCACATAACCGTTCTCATCGAGGTTGGCGTCTGACAAACCCAGCTCCCTGAGCTCTCCCACGAGTTTCTTCGCCAATACCAACTGCTTCTGCGTGCTCGGGCAGGTTTCCGATGACTCGCTCGACTGGGTATCCATTCTCACGTACTCGAGAAACCTCGAGATGAGCGCTGTCTCCTTGAGAATGTGATTGGGATCGCCGAAAGCCATTGTCGTTCGTCCTTCCTCGCCGCCATCGGAATATCCGGCGTTCCACGAGCGCCGCCACCGGGCCGCAACTTGCCGTCTAATATAGAAGATATATTGCCGACAGGCCAGCCCCATGGGAGCCACAGGGAGGTCTGCGCCAACTCATCATCGGAAATGGCCCGCCAAAATGGAAGACGAGACATATCGGTCTTGGCAGAACGCCGTTTCGTGCAAGGCTAAGATCGGCGAACCGAAGAAAGAGAGCATGCCATGGACCACAAGCTGCAGGGACCTCGCGAGATTGACCTCCGAGCCGATGACGCCGACTCGCAGCCCATCGAGCTCGCCAGCGGACCGCCTACCAGTCCCGTGCCGGTCGAAGAAATCCGCCCTGTGGCCATCGCCACTCCCCAAGCTCGCCAGCCCATGGCCCAAGCCGCAGCGGTCGACAACCGCCCCATCCGCATCGCCAAGGGCGGCATGCTCGGAGCGACCCTGGTCGAAAGCGGGTTCATCACCCACGAACAGATGCTCGCCATTCTCGAGGAGCAGTCCCGCTCTAGCGCCAACTTGCCGTTCGGCAAGCTGGCGGTGCAACTGGGCTACGTGAGCGCAGCGACCATCGACCGCGTGCTCGAGGCACAGAAGCGTTTCAAGGAAGAGAGCATCCGAGCCGAGGCAGACAAACACGTACCAGTGGAGAACTTCTCCAATGCCCCGCCAGCGCCTGTGACGACCAAGCGTCCACTGGAGCTGCTTTGGGGCTGGCTCGACGCGGCGCTGCAACACCGGGCGAGCGACCTGCACGTCAAGAGCGGAAAGCCCCTCGTCCTGCGTCACTGCGGTCGCCTCGTGCAGTCCAATCAGCCCGCCCTGCCTGCCCAGCATTGCACGGCCGTGCTCTTGTCCATCCTCGACGATGAGGAGAAAGCTTTGCTCAAAGAGCAGCGGTCCATCGTCAAATGCCTCGACCTGCCGAGCGGCGGCCGAGCGCGCTGCAATCTGTTCTTTCACCTCGGCGGTCTCAACGGCGTCTTTCGCCTGATCCCGGCAGAAGCGCCCAGTCTCATGTCCCTCAATCTTCCGCCGGCCGTGGGCAAGTTCACCACCTATCGGCAAGGCCTCGTGCTCGTCACTGGCCCGATTGGCTCGGGCAAGACCAACACCCTAGCTGCCCTCGTCGACGTGGTGAACTCGGATCGCGCGGAGCACATCATCACGATTGAGAATCCGGTTGAGTTCGTCTTCTCCTGTAAGCGCTCTCTTGTCACACAGCGGGAGGTGGGGCGCCACACCATGAGCTTCTCCAGCGCTCTTCGGGCTGCCCTGCGCGAGGATCCGGACGCTATCGTCGTCGGCGATCTCAACGATGTCGAGACCGCCCGTCTGGCCATCTCCGCAGCCGAAACAGGGCACATCGTGTTCGCGACTCTGCACACCCGCAGCGCCGTTCGAGCCGTCAGCCGCCTCATCGACCTGTTTCCCCCAGACGAGCAGGCACAGGTGCGCAGCGTGCTCGTCGAATCTCTGCGCGGCGTCGTGTCCCAGCATCTCGTGCCTCGCGCCGACGGTCGGGGGCTCGTTCCCGTGTGCGAAGTCCTCGTGGCCACTCCGGCAGTGCGCTCTCTCATCTACGACCAGAAGATCCATCAGCTGCGCAACGCCATGCAGATGAGCCGGGATGCCGGCAACATGACCATGGCCGAGCACACCGCCATGTGCGTCCAGCAGGGGATCATCGACGCCGCCACGGCTGCGCGGCTCGCCACCGTGGCTTAAGGGGAAGGGAGAACAAAAACCATGGCAAAGCTCGATTCCCTGCTCGCCCAGATGGTGCAGCGCCGCGCCTCGGACCTCCACTTGTCCACTGGGGAACCCATCCGCATGCGGATCGATGGCGAGCTCGCCGCGGTTGCCGACCGGCGCCTTTCCGAAGAGGAAATGGTCGGCCTGCTCGAAGAGATCTGCTCGGCTGAACAATGGTCCCGCTTTAAACAGAACTGGGATCTCGACTTCGCCTATGGGTTGCCGGGCATCAGCCGCTTCCGATGCAACTTCCTGCGCGAGGTCCGCGGCACTGGCGCGGTGTTTCGGGTCATCCCCGAGAAAATCCTCACCATGGAGGACCTCTGCCTACCCGAGCAGGTGTGCCGCTTCGCCGACATCGAGAGCGGCCTCGTGCTGGTGACCGGGCCCACCGGAAGCGGCAAGTCCACGACGCTCGCTTCGATCATTGACGCCATCAATAAGCGGATGGCCCACAACATCATCACCATTGAGGATCCCATCGAGTTCGTGCACAAGGACCAGCGCTCATATATCGCCCAGCGAGAGATAGGGCAGCACAGCCCGAGCTTCGCCGCAGCCCTCAAAGACGCCCTCTCCGAGGATCCGGACGTGCTGCTCGTGGGCGAGATGCGCGACCTCGAGACCATCTCCCTGGCCGTCACCGCGGCCGAAATGGGCGTTTTGGTCTTTGGCACCTTGCACACCAACAGCGCGGCCAAGACCGTGGACCGCATCATCGATGTCTTCCCCAAGTCGCAAAAAGAGCAGATCCGCGGCATGCTCGCCGAGTCCCTGCGCGGCATCCTGGCTCAGCAGCTCTTGCGCAAGAAGGAAGGGGGACGCATCGCCGCCATCGAGGTTCTCTCTTCTGGCCAAGGTCTGCCGGCGATCATCCGCGATGGCACAGCGAGTAAAATCCAGACGTTCATCGAATCCAACCGCAGCACCGGCATGCAGACCATGGACGCGGTGCTCATGGACTTCGTCGACAAGAACCTCGTCTCCCCCCAGGAGGCCTTTCTTAAAAGCAACGACAAGAAGCGCTTCGAGCGGTTCCTCCTCGATAAAGGGATCGAGACCAGCGCCGCCGCGAGCTAGCGCCCTACATAACCATAGAGCCGCATGGTGCCCACGGCTTCCTCTTCCACGATGGCGTTTTGCTCAGAAGAAAGGGTCGTTTTGTAGTACGTGGGCTCTCGCAATCGAGAGGCAAAAGCCATGACCTCGTGGGCCGGTGCGTCGAGCTGACAATGGGTCACGACCCGCTCCAACTGTGGCCGCGGGTCGCGGCATAGATCCTCGAACCGCACAACGAGGCAGGCGTCCCTGGCGCGGACGTCCGATTGAATCAAGTCGTAGAGGTAGCGATACAGGCGCGACCAATAGCGAGCCCAGGCACGGGTCTCCTGCCCAGTTCGAAAGAGCTCGAGAATGTCGTCGACTCCGCCATTGCCCACCGTGTTGATGGGCCTCATGTCCAAGCCGAACTCGAAGTGGCAGGCCCTGCGGAAGTGGGACAGCACCGAGGGAAATCTTTGCTGCAGCGATGAGACATAGGCATTCAGCCTGATATAGGACGCGACTTGGGAATGGACGCTGCGCACTGGAACCACGAACCGCGCATCTGGGAAGATCTTGAGCAGGTAGGGAATCCGCGAGGCATTGTAGTTCGCCTTCGACAGGTAGCGAGTGGCGCCCCGCAGCAAAAGGATCTTGCGAAGATGCCGCTGGTAGAACTTCTCGAATCGCGGATGAACGACGGAATCGTCGAGGACGTTGGAACGCGAGGAATCGTGAGCGCTCGGGAAAAACGTCCTCCAGATGATCTCCTCCATCGACTCGGGGCTGTCGAGGTTGATGAGGATGCCGTCCTTGTGAGGTCGCTCGCATAATGGCCCTCGATCCAGCGATACGAACTCGATAAGACGATTCCAAAATAAGGGCGTGTAGAGAGCCGGGTAGTCCAGGTAAAGGTGGCTCCCGGTCCCCGGCAGGCTCGAGAGGAACTCCAGGAGAACGGTGCTCCCAGACCGGGCAAGCCCACTGACGTAGAGGGGCCTGTCGACTTCGATCTTCTGCAAACGACGACGAAACACACCCGTCTCCAACTTCTCCAGGCTGAGGAAAACGTGGCGCAAGCGCCAAAGGAGATGGGAAAACGCGCGGATGCCGAGCGGAACGTGGAACGGATTTTCGGTTTTGCTCTGGCTCACCTTCATCGTCCTTGCCATAGGGTGTCTGCCCTATCGCAACGCGTTTGACCATACCCTCGCCCCACAAAGTGACAAAGGGAAAAGCGCCGCCATGGCCGATGCGCAGCCAAGCGCTCTATTTAGCACGTTGAGCGAAGGGAAATTCCCAGGCGTCGTTTTCTTAATGTCTGTTCTTGATTGCCCTATTGTTTCGCCATGAGCACACGAACTTCGTTTTTTTGTTTTATTGAACCTGTCCTGCTCGCAGCGGCTTGCCTGTACCTCGCCACAGGGCTCGGAGCCTGCGGCACCACGGCGCGATCCGATAGCGAGGTTTCCTCGACGACTCTCGTGGCCTCGACGCCGCCTTCCCCGTCCGAGCCGCCTGCTCCTGCGCCCAACCCGCCGCCCATCGTCGCGGCCCCTCCCACCGCCGCGCGTGCGCCACTCGACACCGTGCTGGATCTCGTCTCGAGCCTGCCGCTCTTCCATCTGCGCTCCATGGGTCTGCTCGTGGACTTCGGACATCCATCCCGACACAAGCATACTTTGGGCGACTGGCGCTCTGGCTGGCACGGAGACTACGAAAAGCAAGGCGTGACCTTCTCGTACGGGACGGGCAATGGTTCGACGCTTCTGTTCGACACCCTGCCGTCCGAAGCAGACACAAGCCTGCGGATCGTCGTTCGGGCCAAGGGGCTCGGCTCGAAGAAGCTGCGCCTCTTCGTGGACGATGTGGGCCTGGGCGCCATCGACCTCTCAGAGTCCGAGTTCGGCTATGCCCAGGTCGAATTGAAAAGCGGGCTCAAAGCCGGACAGCACACGTTGCTGCTGCGCGGCAATGGCCGACGTCCGACGCAGGACGGCACGCCCGTGGCCTTTGCCGTGGACTACGTGCGCTTTGAGTATGGCAACGGTTCCTCGGAAAATGCCGCCGCGTCGCAGGATGCGCTCTTGTCTCCCTCCATCGGCCCGCAGGGACCAGGCATCGCTCTAGGGCCAGGGGAGTCGGCGACGATCAACATCGTGCCGCCGCCCGGTGCCCTGCTCAAAGGAACCGCTCGTTCGACCGATGGTGCGCAGGCCCAGCTCATCGTGACCACGCGCGTGGACGGAGAACCGGTCTCTCGACTCGCGGCCCTGCGCCTCGGGGCCGCAGCCAAACCCTTCGAAGCCTCCCTCGATGCCCTGGGCAAAGGGCCGGTGGAGCTGACGTTTTCTGCGCTCGGCGGCGGCGTGGTGCTGGGGTCACCTGCCATTTCGGTTCCGTCCGCCGCACTGGCTCGACCTTCGGGAACACTGTCGGCGCAGAATCTCATCATCATCCTCATCGACACGCTGCGCGCCGACAAGGTCAAAGCCTACTCGGCCTCCACGCAGGTCAAAACCGACGCGCTCTCGGCCCTTGCTGCGCAGTCTGCGCTGTTCGAACGGATGACGTCGGCAGAGAACTGGACCAAGCCATCGGTGGCGAGCGTGCTCTCTGGCCTCTATCCCTCGACGCACGGGGCCAAGGACGACAAGGACAGCGTCCCCAAGAGCGTGGTGCTGCTCCCCGAGCATCTGCTGGCCCTCGGCTACGACACCGCCGGTTTCGTAGCGAATGGGTACGTATCGGGCAAGTTCGGCTTTGAGCAGGGTTGGAAGAAGTGGACGAATTACGTCAGGGAGGGCAAGCGCAATCGCGCCGAATCCGTCTTCGACGAAGCCGCGGCGTGGCTCGCCTCGCGCAAAGCGGAAAAGCCGTTCTTCCTGTACGTTCATACCATCGACCCCCATGTGCCCTACTTTCCACCGCGGCGTTACCTCGAGATGTACGACCCCAGCCCCTACGATGGCCCCATCGATGGTGCCAAGACCGCGGATCAGCTCGGCCACATCAAGGGCAAGGGCATGATCCTCAACGATCGGGACAAACAGCGGCTCGAGGCGCTACACAACGGCGAGATTACCTACCACGACGATCAGCTCGCCCGCTTCATCGCAAAACTGCGGCTTTTGCGGCTGCTCGAGAACACGGCCATCATGGTCACGGCGGACCACGGCGAGGAGTTCTTCGATCACGGTTCCGTGGGACACGGCCACTCGCTCTACGAAGAACTGCTCCACGTGCCATTCATCGTGCGCCTGCCCGGCGCCCAAGAGGGCAAGGGCAGTCGAACACTCCACGAAACCACCAATGTGGACATCGTGCCCACGGCCTGCGAGCTCTTGGGCCAAGAGCCACCGGCCGGCGTGGAGGGTCGCAGCCTCGTTCCGCTCTTGCGCGGACAGCGACTGACAGGTGCGCCGAGCGCCAGCTTTTCGGAGTTTCTGAGCGGCCAGAGGTCCATACGCGCTGGCTCGTACAAAGCCATTTTCAAAGCCTGGCGAGCCTCGGTGTTCGACCTGCAGGCTGACCCCAAAGAGACGGTCGACGTGGCAAAGGAACGTC
This sequence comes from Myxococcota bacterium, assembly GCA_025453525.1. Lineage (GTDB taxonomy): Bacteria > Myxococcota_A > Polyangia > JAAYKL01 > JAAYKL01 > JALOQD01. The sequence continues at coordinate 18,442 of JALOQD010000214.1, read as the reverse complement.
CCATTGCCGCGGCCATGCTCCGCGATCTGCTGGGAGCGCACCTGGGGAAAAACCTCGATCCCGTCAAAGGTCCGAGGAGAGAGCGCCACCGTCAAGAAAAGGTGAAGCTCGACGCAGAGACCAAGCGCCAGCTCAAGGCCCTGGGGTACTTACAGGACTAAGGGTTCACGCAATACTCGATTACCCGTCGGCGTTGTCCCGAACCGGCACGATCTCTCCTCCCTCGAGGATCTCTTCCACGCGACGCTGAGCCTCATCGAGCCGACGCGCGCCCTCCCGGGCCAGCTTGATGCCGGTCTCGAACCGCTCCAGGGCCTGCTCCAGTGGAAGGCCGCCCTGCTCCAACTCGCGCACCACGGTTTCGAGGCTGCCAAGGATCTGTTCGAAGGTCTGATGGGGGTCGGCCATACTCTGTCCCTCTCTTTGCTCCGGGCATATTGAACGAGGACCAGCGCGCGAGCAAGGCCTTATGAAAGGTGGTATCCCCGGTCCTGCGACCTATACTTGCCTATGGACCGCCGCGTCCCGCCCTTGCGCAGGACGCCTCAACGAGGGGAGCGCCATGAGAGACTGCGCCACCATCGCCATTGCCCTTGGGCTCGCCGCGAGCCTAGGCCGCATGGCTTCCGCAGAGGACAATCCGTCCAAAGACGAGGAAGCCAAGATCCAATTCGAGCAGGGCAAGGAGTTCTTTTCAACGATGAAAAGTTCGAGCAAGCCGCCATTGCCCTGTCCAGGGCTTATGAGCTGCGGCCGAGCCCCAAAATACTCTACTACCTCGGCATGGCCGAGGCCGAGAACGGCAACTACGCAAGGGCCTACGAAGCCTACGAGCGCTATCTCGAGCAGGCGTCGACCGAGGATCCAGCCCGTGTCGAGGAAGTGCGCAAAGAGGTGAGTCGCCTGTCGACCCGCATCGGGCACTTGACGGTGAGCTGCGCTGCGCTGGGCGCCAAGGTCCAGGTGGATGGCGAGACAAAGGGAACGACGCCGCTCCCCTCTCCGGTCAAAGTTTCGGTGGGTTCCCACACCATCGAAGTGGTCCTGGGCACTGAGGTTCTGCTCCGCGAGGTGCTGCGCATCGCAGGAGGTCAGTCCATGACCTTGGAGGCCAGCGCTCCCTCGGAGCAGCCTGAACCGACCGCGGCCGCACCAGTCGTCCAATCCGAAGCGATCGTCCCGCCTTTGCCACCGCCTTTGCCCGAGCCCCGACGCCGCGTTTGGACCTATGTCACAGGAGGTGTCGCCCTGGCCACGGGCATCGCTTCGGGCGTCTTGGGCAGCATGGCCCTCTCCAAGGAGAAGGATCTGCGGGACCAGTGCGCGGGCTCGATATGCGACAGCGCTTTGCGCAGTGATCGCGATGACCTAGAGACCCTGTCTCTCGCCACCGATATTTTGTGGATCTCGGCGGCAACCATGGGCACCGCGGCCATCGTGCTCTTTTTCGTCGAAGGGCGACGGGGCAGGGAGCCGAAAACCGTGGTGAGCCCGGCAGCCTTGCGCAATGGCCCTGGCTTCGTCCTTGTCCGGAGGTTTTAACCATGAAGCACGCCCTACATGCGCTCATTTTCATCGCTCTTTCGTCTTGCAGTGCCATCACGTCGGTCGACGACCTCAAGTTCAGCGAAACGGCACTCAGCACGGATACCAACGACCCAGCAGGCGTCGGCGATGTGTGCAGCCAGTCCGCAGACTGCGCGGAGGACCTCGACTGCCCCAAGCTCGTCGACAGCTTCACCGGCCAGGCACTAGAAATCGAGAGTTACTGTTACCCGTCGTGCGCTCGAAACGCGGGGGTGTGCACAGGCACGGGTTTGCCCAAGTGCTTCGCCGCTGATGTATGCCTTGGAACTCTGGCCGCCACCGGCGACCTCGTGTGCAAGACCAAGGGAGATGGCGGGATCGGAGAGTCTGAGGTGAATCTCGTGGTGGGCACCGAGGCCTCCCCCACTGTGCTAAGAACCTGCGAGCTGCAAAACGGGGCCAGCAATTCCGTCACTCTCACCTTGAGTGCCGCGGTGCAAGGCAAGTTGCGACAAATCATTCTCCAAGGAGAAGCCGCCCATCTCGGCGAAAGCGAGGACTTCGAGGGCTACGTATACGACGTGCTCCTCGATAATCAGCAAGAAGCCAAGGACGTACAGCTCGTCGGCTTTTTCGAGAGCGTCTCTATCACCACACGGGCCGTGGGAGATATCTTTCGAGGCAGCATCGACATCACGGGTTATGCCTATTCGGCCAAGCTCGATCCCTCGGAGCTGCCCTAGGCTATACTTCTCTTGCGTGAGCCCTTAACACATCCGGACCAACGCTAGTACATCCCGCTCGGGATCGCGCTCGAACAAGCTGAGGCGCTCCGCCGCAGCGGTGATCTCCGCCACCGACTTGCCGAAGTTGTCGGCAAACGCCTCGCACAACTCGCTCCAGCGGACCTCTTGTCGGTCAGGCGCGACGCGTTCTCCGAAGAACGTCATGTACGAGAGGATGCGGGCCATGAGCTCGGTGTCGCCGAGCTCGCGCTCCAGGGCGCTATTTCGCCCGTGCTGCTCTGCGAACCGATGGGCGAGCGCTCTCAAAAAGCGGCCGACGAGGTAGTCGTCGCCGGCCTTGGCCCAGAGCTCGTTCCTGTTGATAACGAGTACCTCGACCTTGGTGGCAGCGCGAACCGTGGCCGTGCGCGCATGACCCGTGAGCGCCGCGGTCTCGCCAAACACGTCCCCAGGCCCGAGCTCGGCAATCCTCACGGCCTTGCCGACCCTTCCCTTCCACACCTCGCAGCGCCCCTCGGCGACGACGAACGACTCACCACCCTCTTCGCCCTCGCGCACGATGTCCTCGCCTGCCTGGAAGCGACGGCGACGGAGCTGCCACGGCCTCTGGAGAAAGTCCTCCACGGCGCGGCGCAATTCGAGCGCGCTCTGGTAGCGCTTGTCCGGCGAGCGGTCCAAGGCGCGCAGGGCAATGTCGCACAGCGGCTCGGGCACAGCAAAGGCGACGCGCTGCTTGGGGGAGATCACATCTAGAGTAAGATTGGCGATGTATACGTCATGACTGGTCTTGCCATCGTAGGGGGGCAGGCCAGTGATGATGCTGTAGAGAATCGCACCCAAGGCGAACACGTCCGTGCGCTCGTCGATGCCCTCGAAATCGCCAACCGCCTGCTCGTGTGCCATGTATCCCGGCGTGCCCACCACCGCGCCTTCGTCGCCCCCTTCGCGGCCGGGCCAGGTGGGCTCGGTCCCTTCGGGCTCTACACTTGTCGCTGTCGACGGCGCGGTCTTGCCCATGATCTTGGCGATGCCCCAGTCCATGACATAGACCTCGCCAAAATCGCCTATCATGATGTTGGCCGGTTTGAGATCGCGATGGATCACGCCTCTCTCGTGAGCAAACGCCACCGCATCGCAAATTTTCAAGTAGATCTGGATGAGCTCGAACAGCTCCGCGTCGGTCGCAGGGCGGGGTTTGCCCTCGACGATTCGCTCGGCGAGCAATTCCTTGAGGGTTCGCCCTTCGACGAGCTTCATGGTGAAGAACGGGACGCCGTCTTCCGTGATGCCCAGCTCGTGAACGGGCGCGATGTGGGCATGATCGAGCTGAGCCGTGATCTGCGCCTCTTCGAGCAGCCTGCGGGTCGCGACGGGGTCTGCGCGCTGCTCGTGGCGCAACACCTTCATGGCAGCCGTGCGCTGCAGGTTTTCGTCGAAGACTTTCTCGACCAAAGCGCCCCCGCCTTCTCCGGCGCGCCCGACAACTCTGGTGCGAGAGGAAAGGTCCGGCTTTGGCCTATCGGCCTTCACCACGACCTTGGTCCGGCTGCGCTTTTCGATTCCGCCCGCCTCATTCTTCACCGCAGGCTCAGCGAAGTCTTTCTTCACGACATCCTCGATTCGCCACCACCCTAGGGGTCTCTCCGTCATAGCAACGCTTGTGCGGTGGAGCATAGCACGGCCGTGTCAGCCGAGCACTGCGTCGTAGTCCTCGGGCGATAGCCATGGCAGGGGCTCCTCTGTACCCTGGCTTCGCGCTAGAGTCAGGCGGAGGAATTCCTCGCTGATCTGCAATACCTCGAACCGGGTGGTCAGGGCGAAGAACTCGTCCTCTGGCACTGGCGGCGCTACTGCCAAACGCTCAGCGAGCAGTTCCATGAAGGCCGGAGCGGCCACGAGCTCTGCACCCCAACCGGCCACAGGCGCGCCAAAGAGCGCCTCGGCCACAGCCCCGATGGGGCTTGCGCGAAGGATGATGAACTCGAAATCCACAGCCCACTTCGTAGGGTCGTCGCCAACGATTCTCCACCGGCAGGGAAACTCCCGGCGGAGCACCTCGCCAAAATAGGCGCCCAAGGTGGGAGCCAAGAGGTGAACGAGATGAGCCCGACGCTGATCGCCCGCCGGCAGCTCTTCTCCAGCTGCTTCCTCGGCGATCACGGCTTGAATGAAATAGTCCAGCACACTCAACGTATCGGCTGTGTAGTCGAGCTCCAGGCCGAACCGTTGCTGCACATGCGCCACGCAGCGCTCGCAGAGCGCCTGGATTTCGACTGGAGCGAGGGAGGTTTCCACTTTCATGCCATAACCCTAACGCCCAGAGCCGGTTCGGTCCATCGTTTACGTCAACCCCTCGTTCGGCTTTGCTGGAGCCAGGTCGGAGCTATAATGACAATTCGATAATAGAAAGCCTGCCGGGTCCGGTTTGCCGTGCCCGCTGACAAGAGGACGCCCATGAGCCGCACCCTGGCCGATCTGAAGTCCGCCGCCGATCAGCGCCTTGCCGCCGGTCACTTCTTGGACGCACTGCGCCCGTACCGCCTATTGCTCGAGGCCTCGCTCCACGATTTCGACACGCGGATGCTCATCGCCGATTGCCTGCTCGGCATGGGGCAAGCGCGCTATGCCGCGGGCATCTACACCGCCGTGGCAGTCCACGACATCAAGTTCGGCAATCCCCTGCAGGCCATGGTGGCGATCAAGCTGCTCGAGAGCTTTGGAAACGATGTAGCAGAGCTCGTGGCGATGCTGGTGGGCGCCTACAGCCGTTCGTCGAGAGTTCTCGGACGCTCGGTCAAGCCCGCGCCAGTGGAGTACACCGAACCCATCCGCGACGAGGTAACCCCCGATTTTCAAATAGAAGAAGAACGTCTCATCAAAGAGACGACGGCCATGGCGATGGATCTCTCGAGCGTCGGTGACTACCCACCCCTCGTGCCGCCGGTCCCCATCTTCTCGGTGCTCGAGGAAGAAGCCTTCACCTCGCTTTTCCGGCGCCTGAGGCTGCGTCGACACGGGCATCAGGAGTCGGTGATCGTCCAAGGCCTGCCCGGCGACGCGGTGTACTTCCTGGCCAGCGGCTATGTAGAAGCCATTCGCGCGAATGCCCTGCCCGACGGCACGGTGGACAAAACCTTCCTGGCACGGCTCGGGCCAGGGACCTTGTTCGGAGAGATGGCCCTCATCAGCGCCGATCCGCGAAGCGCCTCGGTGGTCTGCGACGGTCCGGCCGACACCCTGGAGCTTCGGCGCGAAGACGTAGACACCCTGTCTGAGGCCGTGCCGCAAATCCGCATGGCCATGGCTGCGTTCACCCGGGACAGAATGATCAACAACCTTCTGACGACGCACCCCATGTTCAAGCCGTTCGACGAAGGATCCCGCAAACAGCTCCTGGCGCGGTTCACCGGTCACGACGTACCTGGCGGAACCATCTTCCTCGAGCAAGGCACGGTCGGGCCCGGTCTGTACGTCATTCTGCGCGGCCAGGCCGAGGTTCTGCGTTGGAACGGCACAGAATACGTCAAGCTCGCTGACCTCGGACCCGGGGATGTGGCAGGCGAGATGTCGCTTTTACACGAGGAGCCGGTGAGCGCCACGGTGCAGAGCGTCGGCAACGCCACGTTGTTGTTCCTCGCCCGCGAGCTGTTCATGCCCTTGGTGGACGCCGTGCCCGAGTTGCTCGCCCACTTCGCACGCCTGGCCGAGGCGCGCCGCGATGATACCGAAAAGAAACTCCAAACGAGCGTCAGGGTCGAAGAATCGTTCTGCGCCAATGACCTCGTCGAGCTTCCAGACGATGAAGAAGGAATGGTATAGCCGCCTGGGCGGTCCTTCGGGTCCGTTTTTTCTAATTCCCCCCAACCTCACTTTTCAGAGTTCGTGCGGTTTGCCTTGACGCGGTTTGCGCCCCGCGGTATAGGCTCCGCTTCAAACTGCGGCCCTCAGCTTTTGGGCACAATCGGGCCGCACAATACTCCTTGCTCCGGACACGGATCCGGGGCCGGACCCAGAAGGAGGACCGAATGCCCAACCTTTTGCCCAAGCATCGGGCACGTGAGTACGAGACGGTGTTTATCCTCAACCCCGAGACGCCTGGCGACGGGGTTGATGTGATTTCGCACCGTCTCACGGATGTCATCGGGAGGCTCGACGGGAGACTGCTGCGAGCCGAGAACTGGGGCCGCCGCCGCCTCGCCTACCCGGTGCGCAAAAACAACAAAGGTATTTATCTCTATCTCAAATACCTCGGCTACTCGGACATGGTCGCCGAGCTCGAGCGCAACCTGCGCATGCTCGAGCCGGTCATCAAGTTCATCACCGTCAAGCTCGACGAGGACGTCAATCCCGAGTCCCATGTGGTGCGCGAGGGCGACATCAACTTCGTCGCGCAATTCGAGGAAGAGCCGGAGCGCGAGCACACGGAACCGGAGCCCTCGTTCCACGAGGACGAAGAACGCGGACCAGCGCTGGATATCCCGCCCCGCGAAAACCGAGAAGTGGCCCAAGACGTCGAGCCGGCGGCTGACGAAGAAGAGACCGACGAGGATGAGGAGTAAGCAGCCATGATGCCTTCCGAAAAACCCAGCAAGGGCGGCGACGCCCGCAAGCGCGGTGGCGGCGGCCGTCGTCGACGCGTCTGCCGGTTCTGCGCCGACAGTATGCTCAAAGCCGACTACAAGGATGCCCAGGGCATTCGTTACTTTATCACCGAGCGCGGCAAAATCGTTCCCCGCCGCATCTCGGGCAACTGCGCCAAGCATCAGCGCGATGTGTGCCTCGCCGTGAAGCGGGCCCGGAACATCGCCCTCATGCCGTACCAGGCGCCGAAGTGAGGAGGGAGCCATGAAGGTCATTCTTCGCGAATCCGTCCAGCACCTCGGCAAGCCCGGTGCTATCGTCAACGTCAAGCCTGGCTTTGCCCGCAACTTCCTGATCCCTCAGGGACTCGCGGCTCTCGCCACTTCGCGCAACATCAAGGAGATGGATCACCAAATCCGTCTCATCCAGCGCGAGATCGACCTGGCTAAAGCCGAAGCCGGCCAGATCAAGGCTCGCCTGTCTGGCACCACTTTGAGCGTGGCTAAACCCGCTGGCGACAACGACAAGCTCTTCGGCTCGGTGACCACTCGCGACATTGAGGAAGCCCTCTTGGCGCAAGGGATCACCGTGGATCGCAAGCGCATCGTCATCAACGAGCCCATCAAGTCGCTCGGCGACCATACCGTGCATGTGAGGCTCCATGGCGGCGATCACGCCGACATCAAGCTCGCGGTCGTCAAGCAGTGATCTCCTGAGTCTACCTCCACTCCTACAAAAAGGAGGTTGCCCATGAAAGACTACCCTCCCCGGCGTTCTGAGGAGCGCAAGGATCCCGTCGCGACCGAAGGCCGCACCCCTCCCTACAATCAAGAGGCAGAGGCCGCGGTGCTCGGAGGTATTCTGCTCAACAACGAAGCGCTCCACCTGGTGCAGCCCTTGCTCGGACCCGACGACTTCTACATCGAGGCCCACCGCCGCATCTACGAGTCCATGGCCGCCCTAGCGCGCCTCGGCCTGCCCATCGACCACGTCACCTTGGGCAACGAGCTCAAGAAGCGGGGCGACCTCGACAAGATCGGCGGCGCCATGGCGCTGGCCAGTCTGACGGATCACGTTCTAAATGACGCAGAAGCGGCCATCTTCAAGGCCTCCCAACAGAACGCCAGCGACCAGTACACCCACGTCTCGCGCATCGTCGAAAAGACCTTCCGCGACCTCGAGGAAGCCTCGGGCCGCACGGGCGAGGTGACGGGCATCCCCACGGGTTTCACCAGACTCGACAAAATGACGGCAGGCCTTCAGCGGTCGGACCTCATCATCATCGCCGGCCGCCCGGCCATGGGCAAAACGTCGTTTGCGCTGTCCATCGCCCTCAACGCGGCCAAGCTCACGCGCCAACCCGTCGTCATCTTTTCGCTCGAGATGAGCAAGGATCAACTCGTGCGCCGGCTACTCACCTCCGAGGGCCGCGTCAACGCGTCCAAGATGCGCGCCAACAGTCTCGATCGTAGCGACTGGCCTCGCCTGGTGCAGGCCGCGAATGACTTGTCGGGATACCCCATCTACCTCGATGACTCGACGCCCATGACGCCGGTGGAGATCCGCGCCAAGAGCCGCCGCTTGCTCGCCGAGAAGGGCCTGTGTCTCGTGATCGTCGACTACCTTCAGCTCATGCACGCCGGCGGAAGGCGCAAGGACAACCGCGAACAGGAGATCTCCGAGATTTCCCGTTCGCTCAAAGCCATGGCCAAGGAGCTCAACGTGCCGGTCATCGCCCTGTCCCAGCTCAACCGCAGCGTCGAATCGCGTCCGGACAAGCGCCCGATGATGAGCGATCTGCGCGAATCCGGCGCCATCGAGCAGGACGCTGACATCATCATGTTCGTGTATCGCGACGAGGTCTACACAAAAGACGCGTGTGAAAAGCCTGGTGTGGCCGAGATCATCATCGGCAAGCAGCGCTCTGGACCCACTGGCATCATAGAAACGCGCTTCTTCAGCGATTACACCCGCTTCGACAACCTCTCCGGAGACGAGCCGCCCGACGGCGTAGAGCCCCCGCCTGGCTTCGGGGGAGGCCACGCCCACGGTGGGGACGATGACTATTGATCCTCCGCACCGGACTTGCCCACCCGTACGCGAAATCCGACGTTCGTTCAGTTAATCAGAGCGACTTTTTTAGGGTGTCCCGTTGCCCCTTGGGCTGCTCTTTGCGTATTGTGTCATTCTCGACGACGGTGTCGACTTTACTGAAAGGACGAACACATGAGAGCCTTTGGCAATTTTGTGTGCATTGCCCTGGGATTGCTCGCTGGCGCGTGCGGCTCGAACCCTGCGGGAGAGGCACCGCAAGCCGGAGACCCCTCTTCTTCGACGGCTCAGGACGATGTCGCTGATACGGCTCAGGACGATGTCGTGGTGGATGACGTCGGGTCAGCCTCAGAGGGGGGCGACACCGCAGATGATTTCGTTCCCTGGCTATGCGAGAAAGATGACCCGGATCCGGTCGATTACGACTACGGCGATGCCTACGCGACTGGGCCGTATGGCTTCAAGGGAAGCCTGTGCTGGTCCGCACAGAATCCCAACTTGAGCTACGAGTGGGGGGGCGCGGGAGATACGGTGCACGATCTGTGCTTGCCAGACCAAGACGGGAATGCAGTCTGTTTGAGCGACTATTACGGCAGCGAGCACGATCTATTGATTCTGGTCGTCACCGCACGCTGGTGCCCGATCTGCAACATGGCGGCTCAACAGGAGAAGAAGTGGCTAAACGGCCTCAAGACGATGGGCTACAACCCGATCGTTGTGTCCATCATGTCCAGCGGCATCACGCAGTCGTCTCTGCCCACTCAAGCAGACACGAAGTATTGGAAAAACCGCTACGGCCTCGAAGGGCCGGTGCTGCTGGACGCTGACATGGCCTGGGCGAACATGGGCATGATCGACACCTGGTACGTGGGTCGCAGGACCCAAGGCCTCGCCGGATTTCCGTTCTTCTACTACATCCACACCTCGAACATGAAGGTGTGGGATTCGTTCGAGGGTTTCCCCCTGGTGTTCCAGTACGCCCAATGGTTCAAGCAAGAGAAGGAGATCCTCACCTACTGTGATGGAAAGCCCGGCGCAAAAGCACCTTAGCCGCGCTTGCCATGAGGCGAAATCCAACCCGTGGTCGAGTGGTTCTATCTAGGCCCCACCTGGGCGCGCGGCAATCGATCTGTGGCTGGAGCGCGACGACCTTCTCGTGAATGCCCGTTTAGCCCAGGCGCGCCTTCTAGGCAGCGGCCTTAGGGCCTTGCCAGCGCCACCCGTCAGCAAGGCCGTGCGCGAAAAGAACAAAGCCGATCGCGACGAGGTCTTCGGCGTGATGGCGAAGATCCAGCGCGGCGAGCCTCTCTCCGAGAAAGAGAAGAACGCTCCCGCATTCGACTGAGCTCGTCTCATTTGCACGAATCGGGGAATAGAGTGCGCGGCCGCGAGCGCCAAAACAGCGCCAGCCGCGATGTCGACAACATAGTGGTAGCGCAGATAGAGCGTCGAAACGATCATCAAGCTGATCGGCACCATGTACACGTAGAACAGCGGCCGAAGGTGCCTGAAGGCGAGCACGAGCAACACGAGCCCCCAGGCTGTGTGAAGCGATGGGAAACAATTGCGCGCTGGCTCGATGGAGATCTCCTTATTGAAAGACAGCGCCTCTGCGAGGTCGTAGAGCGGCGTTGCGCCGGGAACCGAGAGTGCGACGGAATAGTTGCCTGGCGCTGCAAAGCCAGGGCCGACAACTGGCACAAAGAGGTAACACGCGTAGCCGACGTAGCCCACGACAGCAAAGACAGCCATGAACTCGCGCAGTTCGCGCCGCCGTCCAAGCCCGTAGAGCAATGCCGCGCTGACCAAGGGGTAGGCGTAGAGACTCAAGTAGCACGCGGCAAAGGCTTCGGTCAGCGCTGGTGAGGCGAGGCGTTCGAAGAGAATGCTGGGGTGCGTGCCCAGCAGCGCTTCGTCCATGGCGAGAAACGCGCTGTCATGGAGGTTTGGGCAGATCGCGCCGGCCAGGCCAACCACGTTCTCATAGGCCGAGGCGATGAGTGGGAACGGCAGCCACTCGCGACCAAAGAGCAGCGCCGCTTTGACCGCCGAAGCGAGTGCTTTTCTACCAAGCGGTCGCGACCTCACGAGCTCGAAGCCGAGCCGCAGCGCGAGGATGGCGAGCAGCACAAGCAGCGCTTTGATGGTCAACCCGAGCCGGACCTCGAGGTCGGGTGCGGTGAGGCTCCAAACCACGGCGAGACACAATAAAAACCCAACCCCCACGAGCTCTTCGATACGCAAACGACGGACCAGACGCAGTACAAAGTGGACCATAGATACCGCGCGGGTTGTTCAATATGAACCCAAACACCGCGCTCCTATTGACTAATCTAGGGACGCCGAACAATAAAAACGACCTGCAAAAGCTTCCGCCGCAAAACAAATTCCATTCTCCGTCGCCCATTTCATCCTGGACGGCTTCGTTGCTCATCGGTTGAATACCATAGGAGTATGACCATGATGTTTGACCATCGATATCGGGTTTGCCGGGGAGCCGTGCCAGTCGTTCGGGCTCGAGCTCGAGGAGCAGCCCCTTCTCTTTCATGCTCCGAACCGAGCCCAAGGAAGCGCCCCTTTGGTTTGGCCACGTAGCTCGGGCTGCTCTTTTGGCACAAAGTTTCTCGGTCAATGCCAGCCGGCGCTGATCGCCCTGGCCAGGGCGCCACCTGCTACTGTCTTCGCCATCATGATGCCCTGGAGAGACCCATGCGGGACTGTCGGAGGCCATTTAAGGGCGTTTCGACGGCGCGTTGGGGGTCGATCAGGGTGTCGGAACCGGGATCGAAGGCGCTGGCGACCCGCCGGTGGCGGCGGCGAAGACGGCCTTTATTTGTCCTACACTCTGTCCCCATATCTTGCCGTCCCCATATCTTGCCACATCTCCCATCTCTCTCGTAGCGCCCCCCATCGTCACGCCAGCTCGTTGCCGGTCTCGTCCGCTAGCCGGTAGGCCTCGTCTCCCTTCGACACCTCGATTTCTCAGTGTTGGGTCTTGTCACTCGGCGGGACACTGGGAGTGATCGTCTGCCAATCGAAGCTCAACTCGCCGACCGTGGCGTTTCCGGCCGGGATCTCGCCATAGACGTCCGAGAGGTCCATCGCGAAGGCCATGGGCACAGGGAGATTCAAGGTAATCGCCCCGATCAGCGCGCCTGTGTCGATGTCGCGCTCCTCGCGGTACACTGCTAAGAAGGCCGTGGCCGAGATCGTCACTTTTTTTTGAGCCGGCGCAAGAGAAGCCGCCCCGAGGAACCCGCGGGTCGCATCCAAGCTGAGCTGCACGGTGCCTTGGTTCAGGTCTTCTGGGTATACGTACAGTGTGGAGGACTCGGGGAACTCGCCCTTGGCCTTCCAGTCGACCTGGCTGTCCACGGTGAAGTCCGCCACGGCGTTGCCCAACAGATCAACCGGCTTTTGCTCGGGGTTGTTGCGCTGCCTGACGATCTCGGCGAGCAGGCGCGCCGTGACGATGATCTCGATCTCGGGGCCGGGCATATCGAGCACGCCCGTCACCTTGTACGCGAGGTTCCACTGGGTGAGCGGCATGGCGTTGCTCTTTCGGCCGTCGACCTCGACCACGATGAGGCCGGAGTCGTCGCTGGACGAGGTGTCGAGGTCGACCTCGATCGCGTCTTCTCTCCACTTGCTGACGCTGAGCTCGTCGCAGTTCGTGGGCTTGCCGTCCCCGCCGTCCTCGCAGCGCAACACCTTGCCGGGCGAAGAGCCGAACGTGCCGAGGATCTCGAGCGTGTGCTTCTTGGTCTCGACTTCGACATTCACCGATTGCATCGCGATTTCGGGCACGAGCATCACGTCGTGCGTACCGAACGTGTAATCGGCCCACTCCAGTTTGGCGTTGCAGCAGCCGACTTGGTCCTTGTCGTATCCCAGCGCGGTCAGGCGGGTCCACGTCTCGTTGAGGCTGCTCGGCCGGATCGGCGGCGTCTTCTGCTCCATCTTGTTGAAGCTCGTCGGGATGTCGCCGAACAGCCGGCTGAAGAAGTACTCGGAACTGTTCTGGGACGTGGGATCAGAGACGCTGTTGGTCCAGCCGAAGTACGCGTTGACACCGAGGCTCCGAAAGGCCTTCGCCATGGGCGCTTCGGTGGTCAGGTTCTTCCGGGCATGGGAGAAGCAGGTGTCCACGTACACGACGCTGTCCTTGGCAAACGCCCCGTTGTACTTCTGGATGAACTGGTCGGTCACGGCGTAGTAGGTGTCCTCGCTGACGAAGATTTCTTCCTCCGGGACGACATAGACGCCCCGGCTCAGCACCACCCGCACGCTCTCGAAATCGCCGGCTTTGATGAAGGCGATATCCCGCTCCGGGGTCCTCTTCTCGTCGGAAACGACGAGCATGTACCACTCGCCCTCCCATTCGAAATAGAGCCCATGGGATGAGATGTACACGATCGCGTTGCCGTTCAGGTTGCGAAAGGCCTCCACGCTTGCGGTGGGGGAGTGCACAGCGTCGTACCCGTGAGCTGCGGCGAGATTCGCAAACTTCTTCGAGTACACGAAGCCTTGGAAGTCGAGGAACGCGGCGGCCTTGCCCACCGGGAGCTCGGTCATGGCGAGCGGTACGAGCGGCGGCACGGCATCGGGCCGAGGCGCGGCCTTGATCGCCGCGAGGAGCTCTGCGTCCACCTCGCGCATCGGAATGCTGAAGAGCATGCCGTTCGTGAACTTCGCCGCGAACAGCACGCTCCCCGCGGCATCCAGGCTGTGCTCGACCTTGGAAACGAGCGGCTGCTTCTCGAGGAAGGCGGCCGCGTTGTCGAACGCCTCTTCGAGCGAGAGGTTGAGGAGGTCTGTCTCGAGCTGCGCGCACACCGCTTCGATGAGCGCTTCTGTCTCCTCGAACAGGGGATCCGCTCCGTCCGTCCCGTCTGTCGACTCGGAGGAGCCGGTGTCTGTGCCCGTTCCGTCATCCGAGCCCGTGACCGTCTCTCCCGTGGGCCCTGTCTCGCTGCCGTCTTTGCCTTGGTTCGAGCCGCAAGCCGCTGCCGCCGCGGCCCAAATCCAAAAGCCGAGCATCCATCTCGCGGTCTTCATCTCTCCCAATCGTCCTCGTTTTTGTTTGTCCATGCTGGAATCCTTGTGGGGATGTAGGAAAAATGAACGCTATGTTCGTCGCCGCCACCGGCGGGCCCTCAGCGCCTTCTGTCCCGGTTTTGACACCCCGCTCACCCCCAAACTCGCTCCCCCCCAAACTCGCTGCCGAAAAGCCTTGAATGGCTTCCGTCAGACCCGTTGTTGGCTGTTTGGAGCGTCATGATGGCGAAGACGGTAGCAGAAAAGGCGTGGGCGTACACGAAAAGTGCCCCCAATCCGCCTCGAGACGCAACTCGGCGCCGACTCGCAAAGGAGCCTTCGAAAAAGACCTCGGTTGTCACCAGTCGAAGTCGAGGTCGATCTGCGGCGACGCCCTCGCCGGAGCGACAATGGGTTGCGCCGCGGGGAGGCCCACTCCCTCGAGGAAGCGACGGACTGAGGCAGGATCCGTGACGGCAGCGACCATCCTTATGCGGCCCCCACACTCGCACCGGCGGGCATTGATCGAGCACTCTTCCTTCTGGCCGACCACCGGCCCGCTCAGCCGGACCGGCGACCCCGGGATACGTCTGGGAGACCTGAGAATTTGGGTGTGAGTCTATCCGCACTCGATCCCTCGAGAGGGAGCCTTGGCTTCGGTGAGACTCCGTGGACTGTGCTTAGACCCACACGAGAATTCCAGTTGAACAACTCGGCGAACCGGCCAGGTGAGCGCTTACACCGCGTCAGAGATGAGGTTGACGAGGAGATCTCGCAGGAGCTCCACCTCGTATTGACCGATAGTGGGCTCGAGGTGCTCGCCGCCGATTCCGCTGTGATTGGTGAGGAACACGTAGGTGCCATTGGTGGCGATATCGAGGAACCTCAGCAGGAATTCCGTGGATTTGTCCACGCCACTGCTGGCGACCGGGATGATGCGAATACCCTTGGTCGCTGCCGCCTCGGTGGTCACATGCAGATTCTGCACCACACCTTGATGCGTCAGGTGCGGGGGCGCGTCGAGGACGAGGAACAAGAGCCTTGCGCGCGCCGAGTCGCTCCAATCGTGCTCGAAAACGGCGTCCCTCAACGCCGAGTCCACGGCCTCTTCGTAGTCGCCACCGCCATCGGAATTTTGAGCGGCCAGAGCCTGCAGCGCCTGTTCGACGTTGGAGGTAAACGGGTAGGAGCGCACTACATAATCGTCTCCTAGGTCGCGATAGAAATTGACGCTGAGTCGAACCGAAAGTTCCTGTCCCTGAGCTTCCACGACGCGTTGTATGACCTCTCCCAGTTCGGTTTGGAGATAGGCGAGCTCATCGCCCATGGATCCAGTGGTGTCGACCACAAACATCAGATCTAGTACGTTCTTCGGCAACGAACCAGCGTCGAGCGTGACCTGGACGGGCTCGGCTAATTGGCTTTCCGCGATCTCGACAGATTTCGAAACCGAAGCGGCCTGCGCCACGGCAACGAATGGGCCCGCTTCTGAGGAAAACAAGCCGGGAAAGAGCTCCGCGCGCCCCAGGTTGTCGGTTCTCGCAGACCACAGCACACGCTCGTCGGTCGCGTTTTTCAGGGTCACGAGCGCGTCGGCCACCGGCAGCCCCTCGGAAGTGGAGACATCGATGGGAATCCGATTCCTCGTAAAGAACCCCCAACTCGTTTCATTGGCTTGCCAGGAGCTCTGCTCGTTCCCGAGCAGGTCCAACCAGAAACTCCAGTTGTCGAGATCGCTCCACTGTCCAGCCGTGAGCTGCCCGGGTTCGAGTCCCGGATCCGTCTCTTCATCGCCGCCGACTTCGCCTCCATCGCCGGCTTCGCCATCTTCCCAACCGGAGTCGGTGCCGCCACTTTCGCCCTCTCCCTCGCCCTCGCCCTCGCCTTCTCCCTCGCCCTCGCCCTCGCCCTCGCCCTCGCCTTCTCCCTCGCCCTCGCCCTCTCCCTCGCCTTCTCCCTCGCCCTCTCCCTCGCCCTCTCCCTCGCCCTCTCCCTCGCCCTCTCCCTCGCCCTCTCCCTCGCCCTCTCCTTCTCCCTCGCCTTCTCCCTCGCCCTCGCCCTCGCCTTGTTGAGGGACGACCGGATTTTCGGCTTCGTCCTCGGGCGCTGAGCAACCCACAAACCCCGCAACCACGAGGAAGCATGTGGAAAAAAGGATCTTTCCTACATCACGAAGCTGGCTCGTTTTTCGCTGCATGGGGAACTCTCCTTCTGCAAAAGGCGGTGTCATCCTGACCAGACTCACCTTGGGACAGCAAACCTCATGCCAATTGATATCCCCCGAAAACGCTCGCGAATTTCTCTTTCGGTGGCTCGCGTTGTGCCAGTGCCGAAACACGATCAACCTTCGATAGGCTCTCACAGCCAATGGGCATCTACGCCCGCGAGAGATACTCCCAGGGGTCTCCCAGGGGTCATTGATAGAGCGGCTCCCCGAGTCAAAGGGGGCGCTCTATCAATGACCCCTTTGTCCGAGCTGAGTGAGGGCAGCGAGAAATCATGCATACTCGGATCAGAATGAACTGAGCAAGTACTCATATAAACTCTGAATCCACTCCAGAAAACCCCTGGATGGGGATGTATCCGGTCCGGCGTAAACAGTCATGCTATAAACAAGTATCATTTGAACAACCAACACAATAACAAGCATTCTTTTATTTGTTTTCATAGCGCCTCCAGTTTTAGGGTTTTTCTGTGACATGAGGGGTTCGGTCAGACCCAAAGCGGTCAAACCGCTCATAGTCCATGGAATACTCCCTCTGTCCATACTCGCGTCAATGCCTGTGTCACAACAATATCAAGAATATTTTCAACCTCCTTACTGTTTTGAAGCGCGGCGAGACCTCTGACGGTTTCCCTTGCGACTGCCGCAGCCGCCTGCGCTGTTTACAGGTCGGTATTCGCGGCGCTGCAGCAGATCCTGACATGAGTCGGAGAACTTTTTTTGCATCCACCTTCAACGGAACTCACGAGCGGGTGCTGCGTCTGCTCGAAAGACGCGGCGTTCTCGACCCGGACAAAGCCGACCCGCTGACCGAGAGGTCGCCCGTGCTCGCGGGTATGACCGCGGCTTCGGTGCAAGGCCGCGTGGCCACGGGAGAGCGCGCTGGACGAATCGACCCAGGGGTCAACCCAGGGGTCAATCCAGCCCAATTGACATATAAAGCACGCCCCCCAGAAGGGGCCTCAGAGACCTGCGAACTCGCTCTCACCAATGACATCCTGCTGATCACCCGGAGATCGGCAACTCCCTCGGCATGACCATCGCGAGCGCAGCCAAAGACCTCGCACGACCGGACAAACTATCGATCCCTTGTCGAACTGGGCAAAAGCGTGGCCGCGCTATATGTCAATTGGGCTGGATTGACCCTCGTCGACAAAACTGAGGCATCCGATATTCGCGAACAGTTACAAACTCTTCCGCTTGGGTGGGACAGGTCCGGGACAGGTCCGGCGCCAAGCTGCTTGCTGGGAGTGATTCGCGCGAATTTTTACGGGCTGGTTCTCACCTCTTCTGCTACCGTCTTCGCCATCATGATGCCCTGGAGAGACCAATGCGAGACTGTCGGATGCCATAGAGGGCGTTCCAGCGATGCGGTTGAGGTCGATTCGGGGTGTCGAAACCGGGAGCGACGGGGCTGGCGGCTCGCCGGTGGCGGCGACGAAGAGGGCCTTTATTTGTCCTACACTCGGATCCACTCTCTAAAGAATTGCGCATGAAAATCAGCAACTCCGGGTGACGAGCAAAGGGCGGATGAAAAAGGAGACCGACACGTGCTAGTAGTCAAAATGCGACAGGTGTTGCTGCAGCTTGCAATCGTGCTTTCCACGACCACCTGCAGCCCATGGGAAGAACAGGACATTCGATTCGTCGGTCAGCCGATCATCAACGGTCAACCGGTAGCCGAGAATGATCACTTAGAAACCGTTGTCGTGGAGAACCCTTGGGGGATGTGTTCGGGCACCTTGATCGGGCCTCGCGTGGTCCTCACTGCCGCTCATTGTTTGGTGGAGACGAGCGATGAGGTCCCTGATCCGGAAAACTACCTCGTGGATTTCGGCCAGTGGGATTTCGAGGACAACATTCATGTGGTTGAGGCACGGGTCCATCCCGATTACGTCAGGCTTGTCGGGGGTGATTTCGGCTTCAGCATGGCCAATGACCTCGGATTGCTGCGACTGGCCGAGGCTGCGCCGATGGGTGCAACCCCCATCCCTCCTCTACCTAAACAGCTTGAAATCACCTCAGATGATTTGGGGAAGAATCTTGAGTATGTCGGTTTCGGGATCGATGAGACGGGAAACTACGGTGAAAAAAAGAAATTGGAAAAACCGATCGCAGAGATCTGCGTCTCTGGATTGGGTTGCCTTTGGAATCTCGTGTATTGGGCGGCTCCGAACAGCATTTGTGTGACCAACAAAGACAGCGGCCCCTGCAATGGGGACAGCGGCGGACCGGCCTTTGTCACCCGGGACAACCAAGTCTATATCGCCGGGGT
>JALOQD010000012.1 GCA_025453525.1 Myxococcota bacterium | reverse complement strand
GGCAGGAAGTCCTTCACGACGAGACCCACGCCGCGGGTGCCCAGGGTGCAGGGAACCTTGCGAGCGCACAAGAGGGTGTGGAGCTGCTCGATTTGGGACATGTACCAGTCGGTGTAGGCTGTCTCTTCGAGCTCGGAGATGCCGATGGCAAAGACCTCCATGGCGCGGCCGGTCATGCCGCCGTAGGTGTGCAGGCCTTCGTAAAGCACGACCTCGTTGCGAAACTTCCCCCACAGCTCGTCGTTCTTGCTGGAGATGAAACCGCCCACGTCTGCGCGACAATCCTGGCTCGCGTCGACGATCACGATGTCGGCGGCCGCGGTCATCTGGCGCACGACCTCGAGCAGGGTCTTGCCCTTGACCTTGCCGGCCTTGATGTTCCAATGGGCCATGGCGATGGCGTTCGAAATGTCGAGGACCAGCGGCACTGCGGCCTTGCGGCACAGCTCACTCGCACGTTCGAGGTTCGGCACGCTCATGGGCTGGCCGTTCCACGCATCTGGGCAAGCCTCGAGATACACGTAGGCGACTTTGCTCACGTCGGAAAGGAGCTTCTCGAGGTGCGGCAGATTCACGTCGGCGCCGAACTCGCTCGGTCCACCGAACGACGCCGCGCGCTTGTCTGTCACGTCACATAGCTCGCCGCCCACCGCCGGAACCAGGCCTTCGTTGCGTCCGCGGTTGGTGGGCACGAGCTGCCCCTTCTTGCACATGGTTACGGCCAGGAGCTTTTCAGCGCCGATGCCATTGTGGGTCGGAACGATTTTGCCCACTCCCAAGATCCGCTGCGCATTGCCCTCGAGGGCGTAGAAGTTGCGGCTGCCCGCATAGGCCTCGTCGCCGATCATCAGGCCGGCCTTTTGAAAATGAGACCATGAGGACATGCCCTTGGCCACCATATCGAAAGATACGAAGTCCGAAGTCACGTTGTAGGTGTTGAACCCGGCGTTCTTCAGGATGTTCCAGCGCTCGTAGGACTCGAGCCGGGACATCGTCTTTACTTCTTTGATTTTGTAGGGTTCCGACAGCATGAAGATCTCCTCGAGGGTGAATAGGCGTCGTCGACGGGCGATGAGGCCTAGGGTTCAGTGCCATTGGTTCTGAAAGAACACGGCAAAAAACTCGCGTGCCTTCAGACTCAGAGAATCTTGCCTATCAACAAAATTCATTGTTGAAAAGCGTTCCATCGCTCCTGCATGCAACCCGGTCTGCCACCGCAGACCCATAGACTGCCGAAAGACATGGGGGTCTGCCTGCGGACCGTTTTCACGAAAGGCTCAGAAAGCGTTGCTGAAATCGACCGTGGTGTTGGACGTGGCGAGAAGCTCGCGGGTGACCCGGATGCTGTCGAGCTGGAGCTCGAACGTGTGTTTCGCACCGTCCCCGGGAAGCATCATGGTTCCAGATTTCACGGGCCGGCCGTCGAGCAGAAGCAAGGCATCCGCGGGTACACCTATCACTTCGACTTCGATGTTCGCGACAGGCGGCGATCCGAAAGAGCGCGGGAGCAAATGGTTCTCGCGCAGAGGTAGAACAAAAAAGGTCAATAGCATCGTCGCCGCTACGCCAGCGGCCACACCGATCAGGCCATGCCAACGCACTCGCCGGCGCTCATCTGGACCGACGGCCACCACCTCCACGCCCATCGGGGTGCGTTGTAGACGATCCCTCACTACGATCTTTTGAGGTGGAGCCGCTGTCGAGGGCAGGCCGCGGGCTATGCGAAGCCGTTCTTCGTGTTCGAGAAGCTCCAGGGCAAATCGCTCCTGCACGAGGACGGAGAGCTGCTTGCCGAGATCGCGGCACCTTCGAGCACCGATAAAGGCGTCGAGGTCGTCGGACATTTGGGCAGCGGTCGCGTAACGGTCGTCGGCCCGGAGCGCCATGGCCCGCAGAACCACTGCCTCGAGCTCGGGCGGAATGCCCGGGTTGATCTCTCGCGGCCTGCGGAATGACCCTGAGAGCACCTTGGGGATCCAGTCGACCTGGCCTCTACCCAAGAACGGATAGGTTTGCGTGAGAAGCCAATAGAGCACCACTCCCAGGGAGAAGATGTCGCTGCGCCTGTCCAAGACTTCCCCGCGGATGGCCTCGGGAGAGACAAAACCAGCCTTGCCCTTGATGGTGCTCACCGTGCTCTGGGTATGGCGCCCACGAGCCTGTGCCACGCCAAAGTCGATGAGCTTTACCGCGCCGTCATACGACAGGAGAATGTTGCGTGGCGTCACGTCCCGGTGCACCAAGTTCAAGACCGCGCCATCTGCCCCCTTGACCTCGTGGGCCGCGTGCAGACCTCGTCCGACCTCGCTGACGAGATGAGCTACGAGATCCGCGGACAAACGCTGGCCGGATTCGGCAAGACGCCTTACGAGCCCTCGCAGATCGTGGCCGAGGACCAATTCGCTGACCATGTAATAGAGCCCCTGCTCCTCTCCCACCTCGAGCACCTCGCCAACGTTGGGGTGGTGGATACTCGCTGCTAGTCTCGCCTCGTCCAGGAACATATGCACAAACTCTTCATCGTCTTGAATGAGGTGCGGGTGCACGACCTTGAGCGCCACAAGCCGCTCGAAGCCCGAAAGACCGAGTCGACGAGCCACATGGATACTGGCCATGCCGCCAGCCGCCAGTGGGTAGAGCACCTCGTATTGTCCGATCTCGGGGCTGGAGAGCAGCGGCATGAGGGGGGCGGATCTACGGCCAGGGACGAGTGCCGCGGCGCGCACTCGAGCGCGCTCTTCCTCCGCAGAGACACTCCTGGACTTGTCTTTCACGAATCCTCCATGGATCTACGGTCCCGGCTTTACGTCGATTGAGCTCTATTTTTAAGCTTAGTGGCTGCCCCAGGGGGAATCTAGTGATGTTTTCTATTCTGACTGCTTTTTTTTAATAATAGCGTTACGCGCCGCCTTGCCTGAAAGCCCCCTTTGCCGGCCTCTTTCTCCCCGTTTTTTATTTCAGCAACTCGCCGTAGGAGCATGGGCGCCGCAGGCTCGAGACGTCCCGGGCGAGCTGTCCGATGGCTTTGACAAGAAAAGGCGAATCGAAATCCTTGGGGTGGAGCGCGAAGCGCAGGTCAAAGGGCGCGCGCAGCGCAAGGCGCATGGAATGGGCGAACCCGGCCGAAGCGATAGCCCGAGGCTGCGTGCGGCCAGAGAAGGTCAAAGCTGGGGCCAGCCAGCGTTTGCCCGTGGGCAGATGCTCGATGAATCGGTGATCCTCGGTAAACGTAAAGCCCGCTGCGGCGATGGCCCTCAGCGATTGCCGGTTCGTGAGCCAGGCTGGCGCGACGAACCCAGCGGGACGATGCCTGAGCACTTCGGCAAACACGGCAAGCCCATCGGAAAGGCGACTCCGAGCCGCGTCGAAGTCGAGCCTGTGGAACTCGCCCTCACCCGCGGTTAGGAAGTGCGACTCGAGCCACTGGACCGGGCCGCGCGTTGGGACTGCGTTCGGAGGGTCCGCATGGGTGTATCCGTGCAGCCACAGCTCACAGCCCTTCTTCTTCCATCGGCGGAGCTTGTCGACGAAGTGAGGGAAAGAACGCAGGGGAGTTTTCCCGTGAAAATCAGGCACCACGAGCAAGGTCGGCGGAAACAGACCCCACTGCTCGAGCGCTGTCATGGCCTGGTCGACCTGCGCCTCCCAGGCTGGCGAGACGTCGTGTACCGATACGATGACCCGACCTCTTGGCATCGCGTAGCTCCTCGTAAACTGTGCACATTCGGTCAAACGTGGCGTCCCACGAGAAGTCCTCCTCGACGAACCTGCGGGCCACGTTTCCCATCATGCAGGTGTCTGCCGAGACGAGAGAGTCGATGGCGCGGGCAAAGTCCTCGCCGTCGCCTTGCCTGAACACCACGCCGCCGGCGCTGCTGCGCACCATCTCACCAGCGCCACCGGAGTCGGCGGACACGACCGGCACCCCGCTGGACAAGGCCTCGAGCACTGACAGGCCGAAGGTCTCGTATGGGCCAGGGGCGAGGAACGCATCAGCCGAGGCGATGGTCGACGAAAGCTTTTCGCGATCGCTGATGTAGCCTTGAATCGAGGCGTTTTCCGCCTGCTCCACCGCGGCTCGCACCTTGTCTTCCCAAGGTCCGGCGCCGACGAGCACGAATCGCAAATCGCTGCGATGGCCCAAGAGGCGCACGGCCTCGCATAGGTCGTCGATGCCCTTTTCCGAGCTGAATCGACCGCAGTACAGGAGGAGCTTCTGGTCTGGACGAACCCCGAGCTCGTCTCGGAGCGCCTGGCTGCGGCGCGAGGGATGGAACAACTCCGTATTGACGCCGAGCGGAACGCGTACGGTATTGCGCAGGCCGTATCCGTGCAGCTTGGCATCCACGTATCGCGTGGTCACCACCGTGGCATCGAATCGGGCGTAAGACATTTTTACGTACTTCCGCCAAAAACCGACGAACGGCTTTGCCAGGGCCCGTGGCAGGCCTTCCACGGCCGGCGCCATGTAGCTGTCAGGGAAGTCGGCGTGGTAAAAGCCGACGACCGCGGGATTCCAAGACTTGCGGCCGAAAAGGGCGAGCCAGCCGTCGAGGTAGGGCGATCCCGACTCGATAACGTCGGGTTTTTCCGACTCGAGAATGCGGCGAATTTGAGGCCAGTCCCACATTTGTCGATAGGCGCCGTTCTTGGCGACTGGAAAACCGCGCACGGTGTACACCACGCCGCCTTCGACGACGCGTCGCGTATTTCGGCGCCCGGCGGCGACCAAGACGTACTGGTGCTCCGGGTGCTTTGCAAAGTACTCGAACTTTGCGTGGTGATACGTGCGAACACCCCCGCCCTGCTCAGAGTAAAAGCTAGAAATATCGCAAATTTTCACTAGAGTAACCCATTCGTTAAGTGGCGCGTGATTGCGCAAAACCAGTGCGCATGCCTGTCTGCAAAAATGACGCCAGTGAGTATTTATTACCCGCCATCGGATATCATTGGGTTTTTCGGTGGATTATAATGCATCTGAAAACGAATTGTGTATTCCGCGTACACACAGTGTGGTGACGGCGTCACACCTGGGTTCCAGGTGATTCTGGATGGAGTCAGTTCGAAAAATCATTGGCATGTGTTAAAATGTCGTTGGAAATTTCAATAAAACCAGAGAACCAACGGACATTGCGCAACCTCATCGCCATCGTCTCGGTCATTTCGCTTCTCGCACTCGCCAGTACGATTGTTTTGTACCTTCAGATTAAGAGAGCCTCGGACGAGCTGCTCGTGTCCCGCTCCGTGGACAAGGCAGGGGCCTATGCCCTGGCTGCGCGGTCCACGCCCTCGGACGACGGCGTGCTCGTTCTGCTTGCGGAGCATATGCAAGACGCCTTTGTCCTGCACGCCGCCGTTTACACCGGCGCAGGGACCTGTCTCGGCCCCACCGCCTCCTGCGATATCGGCGCAGGCACAGGATTTTCAGAGGCGCGGTGCCCCGAGCTCTCGAGCGGAGAAGACCTCGTGACCCGACCTGGGCCGACAGTAGAGGGAAAGGTCTCGATGGAGGTGTGTTACAAACTGCGAAACGCCAGCACCGCCGTGGAGCCCGGGCCTGGCCCGCACGCCGACAAAGATCGCGTTCTGCGCCTCTTTGTCGACCCCGGTCCGAGCCGGGTTCTGCCGCTGGCGAGCCTGCTCCACGCGGGAATGATCGCTGGACTGTTGGTGCTGCTCGTGTTGATGACCGCGAGGCAGGCTCGTACGCTCTCCCGCGAACAGGCCATGCACCGAACGATGGCAGAGCAGAAGCGCCTCGCCGAGTTAGGTCGCCTTTCCGCGGTGCTGGCCCACGAAATTCGCAATCCTCTCGGCGCCATCAAGGGCTTTGCCCAGTACGCACGAGAAAAGCTCCCGTCCGGCAGTGCCCTGCAAGAGGACATGCAGACCATCGTCGTCGAGTCCGGCCGTCTCGAGCGCCTCGTGCGCTCGCTGCTGTCCTATGCCAAGCCGACACATCTCAACGTCGGCCCCAATGACGTTCGCGGCATCGTTCGCCGCGCCGCCAAGATGACCGAGCACGCAGCGCGGGAAGCGGGTCAGACCCTCGCGATGGAGCTGGCGGAAGAGCCGCTCGTGGCCATCCTCGATCCCGATGAGATGACCCAGGCCTTGCTCAATCTGATGGTCAACGCCGTAGAGGCCATGGAAAAGCCCGGTGGACAGGTGCGAATCGTTGCCCACGGCGCTCCTTCATGCGTTCGCGTCGATGTCTACGATACGGGAGCGGGGATTCCGCAAGAGCTGCGAGAACGCCTGTTCGAGCCGTTCGTCACCGCCAAATCGTCGGGTACGGGTCTAGGGCTTGCGGTAGCCGCGCGAATCGTGAAAGCTCACGGGGGTTATATCGAAATTGAAGATCGGACCGAAGGCGGAACGCGCTTTACCGTGTGTCTGCCGCAGCACGAAACGAGGGTGACGTTGCCATGAGCGACAAGGGCCAGAGCAAAAGCCGAGTGTTGGTTGTCGATGATCAACCCGCGATTCGAAGGCTGCTGCACCGCATTCTCGAAGACGACGGCTACGAGGTCAAAGAAGCCAAGGACGGCGCAGAGGCGCTGGCTCTCGCGAAGGCTCACAGGTTTCACCTCGTGATCACCGACCTCGCCATGCCCAACGTCAATGGCATGGAGCTGCTCGCCGCGCTCAAGGAGGCCTGTTCCGAGACCGTGGTCGTGCTTCTGACCGCCTATGGCACGGTGCAGTCTGCCGTGGAAGCGATGAAACGCGGTGCGTTCGACTATCTCACCAAACCCCTCAGCGAGCCCGAGGAGATCCGAGTGGTCGCGGCCAAGGCCATGAACCATTTCCGCCTGTCGTGTGGCGCGCAGGAGCTCGACGAGGGAGGGTGCGGGTCGGCCTTCGTCTATCGCAGTCAGGCCATGACCGACGTGGTGCGCGCCCTCGAGCGTCTGGCCCCCACGGATGCGACAGTGCTCATCACCGGCGAGAGCGGCACGGGCAAGGAGATGGCGGCGCGATTGCTGCACGATCGCTCCAGGCGGTCGTACGGGCCGTTCGTGGCGGTCAATTGCGCGGCGCTCCCCGACACGCTGCTCGAGTCCGAGCTATTCGGCCACGAAAAGGGCGCGTTCACCGGCGCGGAGAAGCAGCGTCAGGGGCGATTCGAGCTCGCCAGTGGCGGCACGCTGTTCCTCGATGAGATCGGTGAGACGAGCCCGTCCTTGCAAGTGCGTTTGTTGCGAGTGCTCCAGGAAAAGGCCTTCGAGCGCGTCGGCGGCATAGCCACGATTACTGTAGACGTGCGCGTGGTCGCTGCGACCAATCGCGATCTGTCCACCCTTGTCGCAACAGGTCGGTTCCGCGAGGATCTGCGCTACCGGCTGGATGTGTTGCCCATTCGCCTTCCGCCTCTGCGCGAGCGGGAAGGCGATGTCGTCGTGCTCGCCCAGCACTTTCTCGCGCAGCTCAGTCGCAAGCACGGCAAGCTGAACAAGCGGTTCTCTCCCGCTGCATTGGAGGAGCTGCAGCGCCATCGCTTCCCCGGCAATGTGCGAGAGCTGCGAAGCGCGGTCGAACGGGGAGTGCTGCTCGGCCCCAGCGATGAGGTGTGGCCGGCCGACCTCGGACTCGATCAGTCGACTGAAAGCAATACCGGGCTGCTTCTCAACCTCAAAGACCTCGAGAAGGAAACCATCGTCCGCGCCCTAGAAAAGGCCAAGGGCTCTCGCCGACAAGCGGCGGAGCTTCTCGGCATCAGCCTGCGCACGCTGCACTACAAGCTCAACGAGTACGGCCTGCGGGAATTGCAGGACTAAAAAACGCTATCGGATGAGCCCTGACGCGCGCAGGAAGCGCAGATTTTGCACCTAAAGCGCAAGAACTGTCCTCGCCCAGTTGAATCCTCTGCGGAGCAGACAAAGCGGACCATCTTCTATTGCCACGTAATATTTAGGTGTTCTCTCGGTCATGATTCGGGCCCTTCCCCTTGGTAGGCTATTTGCTAGGCCTCCTCGGTGCTGGTCACGCAGCCCTTAAGGGACTGACGGTTGCCCCTTAAGAACGATGAATTTCCGAGGAGGCGCAATATGCAAAGCATCATAGGGGAATCAAGGTTATTGGCGCTCGTTGTGGTGTTGGGTTGGTCCGTGTTTCTCGGCTGCGGCAGCAAAACCGGAGATGACGGGAACGGTTCGACGGACGACAAGCCTGGAAATACTGACCCAGTGGCGACCAGCAGCGATGACACGAGCTCCCACGGCGGAGGCGGAACAGATGCCACTTGTGGCGAGGTCCGGATCAGCACCACGCGACAGACCGTCGATGTTCTCGTCGTCCTGGACCGGTCGGACAGCATGCAAGGCACGCTGTGGAGGAGTATGAAAGAGGCGCTCACCGAAATCACACTCGTCATGTCGGATCGCATCAATTTTGGTCTTGTCATGTTTCCGTCTCTCGAATGCGATGGCGGTGATGACGTAGAGTCCAAGTGCATTTTGCCGACCAACGAGGAAGTCCCCTACGTTGCGATTGGCGATCCGCAGGCCGCGGAAAAAATCGCGGGGGTGTTCGCCCTGGCCAGCCAAGGCGGTGTGGGCACGTGCGGCAATACACCGACAGCGGGAACGCTGGACCTTGTCCGCGCATACATGAAGAGCCTTGGCAGCTCTGATCGGAGCCGCACGGTCTTGCTCGCCACAGATGGAGCGCCCAATTGCAATTTGGCGCTCGACGGAGATTCCTGCCTCTGCACCTGGCTCGATTCGAAATGCACCTCTGGTCTCGTCGAGTATTGTCTTGATCACGATCGTACGGTGGCCGCTGCTCAAAAGGTGTACGAAGCTGGATATCCGGTCTATGTGCTGGGCGTGGGCAACAGTGTCGACTGGGCTAATACGATGAACGCGATTGCCCTGGCAGGAGGCACGCAGGAATACCATCCCGTCACAGATCCAGAAAAACTTCTATCCGAGATGGCTGCGATCACAGGGTCTGTCACCAGCTGCGACTTCGTCATCGACTGGGACTCATTGCCAGACGACGCCTCGACAGACAAATCGAAAGTGAATTTCTATTGCAAAGACAAGGCTGATGCGCTGCGCAGCGCGGACAATCTCATCGGGTACGACGAGGGCTGTGCTGCTGACAAAGGTTGGAAATGGGACGGTGGCAAGGTGGTCTTCTGCCAAAACGCCTGTGCTCGTCTCAAGGCAGGCGATTGCGCCGTGGTCGAAGCGACGTTCGGTTGTGACTCAGGCCCTGTTCTCTAGTGCCCATCCCGAAAGTCCTTTTTTCCGGCATCCTTCTCCAAGGCTAAAGGAACTCGGGCATCGATTTAATCGACTCAAACATTCGTGCGCCTTTCCGAAGGACGCCGGAATCTCCCACTTTCGGGATGACAACTATCTAAGCGGCCCTGACGCTTACTTGATGAATAATCCGATCATGGCAAGTCATATGCCACGGCTCGGAGCCGGAGCAGAAATTGCGTGGCCAGTGCAGTTTCTGCATCCTCGTCGAGGCCATGATGTCGGTAACCAGTGGCTCCACCCCACTGCTGTCAAGCCGAACGACGTCGACTCGGGTTGGCACCCACTTTGCTTACAGCGAACACCACCGCGCCAGGCGCGGGTTTTCGAGCGGAGGCCCGATGTTTGCACACCTTGCTTTGAGTGAAAACGGTTTTTTGTTCGATCAACGAACGGGCTATTCCTTTAGCCTGAGCCGCACCGGTGTGTTCCTCCTCCGGCGCCTGCTCGATGGAACACCCCCTGAGCAGCTGGCCGCAGCTCTGCGCGAGACCTTCGAGGTCGACGAGCAAACAGCAGAAAGGGACGCAATCCAGTTCCTGTCGCGGCTCAAAGACCTGCGTCTCACAGAAGAGGAGGACAGGTGAACCCTTTGCGAATCGCCGTGACAGGGCTCAACGCCACCGATAACCCGGCGCCGGGAGTACCGGTCATTCGCGCCCTGCGCGCCGCCAGCCCCTCGTGCGAGATCGTCGGGCTCGCCTACGATGCGCTAGACCCGGGCAACTACATGAGCGAGATCGCGGATCACGTCTACCTCATGCCCTTCCCTTCCCACGGCGCGGAAATGCTGCTCGACCGACTGCGTTACGTGCAGGAGCGGACCCCTCTCGATGTCCTCCTGCCCACGTTGGACGCCGAGCTGCCGGCCTATCTGAAGATTCAAGGCGCCTTGCGGGAAATGGGCATCCGCATGTTCCTCCCCAGCGAGGAGCAGCTGAAGCTGCGCTCCAAGGCCAGACTCCACGAACTGCGAGACAAATACGGCATCGAAGTGCCCAGCGCCGTCGCCCTTTCTGACTCGTCTCCAATCCACAAATTGGATCGAGAGATGAAGTTCCCAGTGATGGTCAAGGGTCAATTTTACGACGCGCACATCGCTTACTCGCCCATGGAGGTGGAAGCGCACTTCCAGCGCCTGCGCTCCAAGTGGGGCGTTCCTGTGGTCGTGCAGGAGTTCGTGTCAGGCGAGGAGCTCGACATCGTCGCTGTTGGCGACGGCCAGGGCGGCCTCGTGGGCTCAGTGGCCATGCGCAAGATGCAGCTCACCGACAAGGGCAAGGCTTGGGGCGGGATCACCATCCACGATGCGCGGCTCGCCGCCTTCGTGGAAAAGACCATGGCCGCTATCCGCTGGCGCGGTCCCTGCGAGCTCGAGGTGATGAAGTCTCACGACAATGGCAAACTCTACCTGCTCGAGATCAACCCGCGGTT
The DNA here is from genome assembly GCA_025453525.1 of Myxococcota bacterium. Lineage (GTDB taxonomy): Bacteria > Myxococcota_A > Polyangia > JAAYKL01 > JAAYKL01 > JALOQD01. The sequence goes on along the minus strand of JALOQD010000012.1, from coordinate 20,228 downwards.
TCCGGCCTGGGTGTACCTGTCCGTCGCAGCGGGCTGCAATCTGCCATGGGCTGCGGTACAACTCGCGCTCGGAGAGAAAGTGCCGCCCATGCCCGTGGCTCCGGCAGGAGTCATGTTCTTGCGCCACTCTTTCGACCAGATCTGTGATTTCTCGGACTATAAAGCGCTGACTACCCAAGGCGAGCTTCATTGCTCCTAAAGGAAAATCCATGAGCAAGCTTCCCTACGAAAGGCCAACTGTCGTCAAGCACACCAGCGGCCTTGCCAACAAATTCGGACGCGGCTCGTCACGCCGCACCGTGCCGCGCATCGATGGCGTGGCTGTGAGCAGCCTCATCGAGCAATACGGCTCGCCGCTGTTCGTGTTCTCCGAGCACACCCTGCGCATGCGCTACCGCGAGGTTCATCGCGCCTTCTCGATGCGCTATCCCAAGGTGCAGCTCGCGTGGTCCTACAAGACCAACTACCTCGACGCCATCTGCCGTATCTACCACCAGGAGGGCTCGTTCGCCGAGGTGGTCTCGGAGATGGAATACGAGATGGCGCGCCGCCTGGGCGTGCCTGGCGAGCGCATCCTCTTCAACGGACCGTACAAACCGAGCGATGCCCTGCGCCGCGCCTTCGAGGAGGGCGCCAAGGTCCACCTCGATCACTACGACGAGCTCTATGAAGCCGAGCGCATCGCCCGCTCCCTGGGCCGCAAGGTCGCGGTGGCCATTCGCGTGAACATGGACACCGGCATCTACCCGCGCTGGGACAGATTCGGCTTCAACTTCGACAGCGGAGAGGCCCTGGACGCGGCTCGGCGCATCGCGGCCAGCGAGCACCTCGTCCTGACCGGGTTGCACTGCCACATCGGCACCTTCATCCTCGAGCCAGAGGCCTACCGCAAGGCTGCGACCAACCTCGCCACCTTGGCCCGCGAGCTGCACAAGGACTCGGGCACAACGCTGGACTATGTGGATTTAGGTGGCGGATTCGCCTCGCGGGCCACCTTGCACGAGCAGTATGCGCCAGGGACGGACAGCACGCCCCCCATCGACGAGTATGCCGAGGCCATTACTTCGGCGCTGCTCGCCGCCTCGTGGCCTGGCGGAAAAATGCCCACGTTGTACTTAGAGACCGGTCGAGCCCTGGTGGACGAAGCCGGCTTCCTCGTGACGCGCGTGGTGGGCAACAAGCGCCTGCCCGGCGGCGCCCGTGCGCTGGTGGTCGACGCAGGTGTGTCGGCGCTGTTCACCTCGTTTTGGTATCGCCACGACGTGCTTCCAGTGGAGGATCGGGGTGGCATGCTCGAGGAAACGGTGGTGTACGGCCCGTTGTGCATGAACATCGATGTGGTGCGCCCCTCGGTGCTCCTGCCGCCGCTCGAGCCGGGCGATGCCCTCGTCGTGCGGCCCGTGGGCGCCTACAATGTCACTCAGTGGATGCAGTTCATTCGCTATCGGCCGCCCGTTTTGCTGGTGGGAGAAGATGGGCAGACCGATGTCATACGCCGCGGCGAGCGCATCGAGGATATCAAGGGCCCAGAAGAGCTGCCGGCCCGACTCAAAGCGGAGCAATAAAGAGAGGACATGTCTTTGCACAGCGCCCCATCCACGTCGTGGTCCTCGGTATGGCCGCTGCCTCGCTCGGTGCTCTCCTCCTATGCCCAGGTATGGTTCTCCACCCGGACGCTGCCGGGACTCTGCTTTCTCTGCGCTACGTTCGTCGTGCCGCTTCACGGCGCCTCTGGGTTGCTCGGTCTATTGTCTGCCAATGCCTTTGCCAAGCTTCTTGGCCGGCCTGCGGAGCACATCGAGGAGGGCTACTACGGCTTCAACGGCCTGCTCCTCGGGTTGGCTCTCGGTCTGTTCTTCCGGTTCAGGCTCGAGTTTGTCGGACTGCTCTTGGTCGCTCAGCTCCTCATGGTGCTCTTGGCCGCTGGTTTGCGGCACCTCGCCGAACGATTCCTCGGGATTCCGGTGCTGAGCTTGGCGTTCGTGCTCGCCACCTGGGTGGCCCTGCTCGCGGCGCGGCGATTTTCGGGAATCGAATTCACCATCGAGCCGATCGACGCCATGAAGCACGGCGCTGGGGTGCTGCCACCTTGGGTCGAGACGTTCATCTGTTCCCTCGGGGCCGCGTTCTTTCAGCTCAGCCCCTTGTCCGGCGCCTTGGTGCTGCTCGGCCTGTTGATTTCGTCCCGCTGGGCGACCCTGCTCGCGGCCATCGGCTTTGCCGCGGGCTTTGGCGTTCACAAGGCTCTCGGGGGAAACCTCTCCGATATCGCCAACAACTTCGTCGGCTTCAACTTCGCTCTGTCGGCCGTGGCCGTGGGCGGTATTTGGATCGTCGTCTCTCCCAAATCCCTTCTGCTCGCAGCAGCCTCTGGCGCCGTGGCTGCCATGGCGACGGCTGCCACCTTCGTGATGCTCGAGCCCCTCAACTTGCCAGTGCTCGCCCTGCCGTTCATCCTGACCACCCAGCTCTTTCTGCTCGCTGCCTACACCGCCCGCGCCGCTCACCGGATGGGCGTCGTGCAAGGCGTGCCAGGCAGCCCCGAGGAGAACATCGCGAAGGCCGCCTACCAAAGACGGCGTTACCCGGATCCCATGCTCCCCGTGGTGTATCTGCCCGTCATGGGCGAGTGGACCGTGACCCAAGGCCACGACGGCGAGCACACCCACAAGGGGCTATGGCGCCACGGTCTCGATTTCGAGGTGCGCGATGACCGCGGACAGCCCTATCGCACCGATGGCGCCACCTGCGAGGACTATTACTGCTTCGGCGCGCCAGTGGTGGCGCCGGCGGACGGCAAGGTTGTGCACGTCGTCAACCACCTGCGGGACAATCGCATCGGCGAGGTCGATACCTCGAACAACTGGGGCAATCTCGTCATTCTGTGGCACTCGGGATACGTCTACAGCGCCCTGTGTCACCTCAAAAAGGACTCCCTCCTCGTGGCCGAAGGTCAGGCCGTGACCGCGGGCCAAGTCCTGGCGCGGGCAGGCAGCTCCGGGCGCTCCCCCACACCGCACCTGCACTTCCAGCTCCAGGCTTCGGCCGACATCGGCTCGCCCACTCTCCACGGCGAGCTTCTGCACTACTTGAGCGGCCACAAGGACGAAAAGCGCTACATCACCCACGGAGTCCCGGCGCAAGGAGCCGTCGTCGCTCCAGTGGAGCCCGACGACCACGTCCGTCGCGCCTTGTTCTTCCCACCCGGGCGCTCCTTCGACGTCGAGGTCACCGTGCGCGGAAAACGCCATGTCGAACGGTGGGAATACGCCATCGACGAGCTGGGCGTACGGCGCATCGTCGAGGTCCATCGCGGTGAGTCCATCAAGCTCTTCCTGGGAGATCGATACCTCACCCTGCTCGAGTACGCGGGGTCTTCCCGCACGGCCCTGGGTTGGTTGTATTTGGCCATGGCCAGGGTGCCCCTGCTCGCTGACGAGCGCGTGAAGATAGAAGACCGTCCCTCGGCTTCAGGCTTCATGCCGCCCCTCCAGAGGCTCTTCCACGAGCTCGTCCTGCCGTTCGCGGATCTGAGCCAACTCTCGACATCGAGTGTCGTTCAGCGCAAAGGCGATCGCGTTCTCATCACGACGACTCTCCACGCTTCGAGACTCGCCCGAGCGGCTCGCTTGCTCCCGGATCGCCTCGAAACTGAGCTCCTGGTGGACGTGGGGCTGTGCTCGCTGCGGGCCTATCGGGATGGGGAGCTCTTGGGAGCCGCGGAGGTAAAAATATGATGCGCCGTGCGGCAAACCTCTGCCTGGTCATCGCGATCCTCGTCGTCGTCGCCGCGCCGGCAAACTCATCGATCCGAACCTACGACGAACACCTACAGATCGCCTGGGTCTTGCTCCAAAAAAAGGAGTATGCCGCCGCCGCCCTGCACTATCGCGCCGCCGCGCAGCGCAAACCCGCTGCTCTCGATCCATGGCTGGGGCTTGCGGCCGCACACCTCGGCCTGAACGAACCTGAGAGGGCCCTGCAGGCCGGCCATCGCGCCCTCGCCATTGACCCGACGAGCTATTGGGCGAAGCTGCGCAACGCCTACGCCTTTTACCTGCTCGGCGATTACGCCGCGGCACAGAACCTGTACATCGGCCTCGTCGAACAAAACCCCCAAGACGCCGAGGCGCTCCTAGGTCTCGGAACCTCCCGCCTCCGACAAGGCGACGCTCAAGGCGAGGCCGACTGCGAAAAAGCCGGTGTCTTGCTCGGCCCAGACCCGCGAGTAGCGGAGTGTCTGGCACTGCGCCGCGCCAAGGCGGCAAGTTGGACGGCCACTGCGGGCGCAACCTACCTTTGGTATTCGGACCCGTGGAACAACAACGGGATGTTCGGGGCGAGCTGCAGTTCGGCTGTGACCCTGCGAAGCGGTGTGGGATTCTGGCTCGGAGCGAGCTATGGGCTCACCCTGCTGCGCTACCAAACGAGCGATTTCACCCAGGCGAGCCCTGGCGGCGGAGTGTTTTTTCTTCGCCATGGCTGGTCTGTCGGCGCCTATTTCGCCTGGATCGGAAGTGGCGATGAGTCTGTCCACGGAGCGTTCGTTCTCGGAGGTCACGGTGGTTATGAGGGCAAGCGCGTCGGTTTGCAGGTCGATGGCAACTGGAGCCATTATCCGGATTTCTCGACCGGGCAAGTGGAGTCGAGGCTCACCGTGATCCCCGCCCGTATGGTTCGCGTGTGGGCCGGTCCGAGGCTCATCGCGCTCGCGGCAGGCCGTCCTCCTGTCTCGAGCCGCTCCACCTCCGCGTCGTTTTTATGGAGCGGATTCCTCGGCGTCGAGCTGCTGCCCGTCAAGGCCCTCGAAATTTCGCTGCGCGGATTCTATGGACCTCACGCCTACTTCGTCGAAGAGTACGGGCTGTCCGTGTGGAGCAGCTCGGATCGATTTTTCGCTGGGTTTGATGTCGAACTGGCGATCACTATCGTTCCGTCCTTGCGGGTCTTGGTCGGCTGGCGCCATCACTTCGGTGATCGCCAGCAGGGACGAGCCCATGAATTCGCGCTCTACGGTCCGAGCTTGGGCCTGGGCGCCGTGTTTTAACCCAAAAGGGAGGACTTCATGAAACATCGCACTCCAATCACCGCCGCGTTCCTCGCCTTGGCAGTCATGTGGCTCGCGAGCCCCGAGATCCGCGCCGAAAGCGACTCGGAAAAGATCGCCGTCCTGTTCGAGTCCTCGTTTACGTACGAGGCCAAGGGCAACATTGACCATGCCCTGAACGATGTGCTCCAGATCCTGCGCATCGATCCGAAGAGCTACATCGCGAACTACCGAGCCGGCTGGCTCTATTTTCTCAAGGGCCGGTACGCTGACTCCCTGGCGTTCTACAAGAAATCGGCGCAGTTCTCGCCCAAGGCCATCGAGGCGAAGGTCGCGATGATGCAACCGCTCATGGCTCAGAGCCGCTGGGGCGAGGCAGAAGGCGTGGGCAAAGAGGTATTGTCCAAGGCGCCGGGCAATTACCTGGCATGCAGCCGTTTGGCGTTCGTGTACTTCTCCCAGGGCAAGTACGCCGAAGCCGAAAAACAGTACAAGGCCACCCTAGAGGCGTTCCCGAGCGAGATCGACATGATGCTCGGCCTGGGCTGGACCTACGTGAAGCTCGGTCGCAAGGCCGAAGCGCGCAAGATGTTCGAGGGCGTGCTGACCATCCGCCGCCAGAACCTCAACGCCCGCGCTGGGCTGGAGGCTCTGTGACCATTCTCTGGCGAATCGCAACGCTGCTTGCGCTGGCACTGCCCGGATGTTGGCGCGGCGATGCTGTCGTTGGAGATCCGTGTGAGGAAAAACAGGAGTGTCAATCCCGCCTGTGCTTGCAGGAGAGTCGATATGGCAGCCTCACGGGATGGCGCGATGGGTATTGCACCAAAGGATGCGATGGGCTCTGCCCAGACAGCGACGTGTGCGCGAAGTTCGAGGTGGGCTCCTACTGCCTTTCTCCCTGTGACTCTGCCAGAGACTGTCGGCCGGGATATCTGTGCCACCCGCTGCTCCGCGGTTGTCTGCCAGACTGTCGAGAGGGCTTCGATTGCCTCGGCAATAGTTGCACCTCGGATGGTCTGTGCTCGGTAACGATTCATGACACCGCGTCCGAAAGCGACACGACCGCCCAGGGCACCGACTCGGATGATGAAAACGACACGTCGTCCCTCGGCGAAATCGGCGCTGCCTGTACCCAATCGGCGCAGTGCAGCAGTGGTTTGTGCATGCCCGAGCAACCGACCTCGGAGGGGATCGCCTGGCAAGACGGCAGCTGCACGCAAGCCTGCGGAGACTGCCCAGCCGGCTCCATCTGCGCCACCGCAGGGCCATCGCGCCTCTGCTTGCCTCAATGCGGTAGCGATAGCGACTGCCGCGATGGTTACGTCTGTGACTTCAACGTCGCAGCCTGTCTGCCGGACTGCCGCGTGGGTTTCCCCTGTCCGCTCAACACCATGTGCTCGGGACGAGGAAGTTGCAGCGGACAAGGGGGTGGCTTTCCATGAGACTCGATTGCCGCCGCCGAGTCTAGCTCAGGCACGAAGCGGTGTGGCAGCACGGCTGCGTTCACTTCCTGCGCGATGCCCTGAACCACCCCTGTGCGAATTCTGCTCTTGCGGTGCAATTCCTGCGCCTCTGTACAAAAAATCATCGCCGATGATCTCAATGCAGGCCTATTAAGCAAATAAAAACAATTAGTTATGAGCGCAAATATTCCACGCGAGAGTGGCATGTCATTTGCTTAACCCCCTGCAGTCAAAGCATCGAGAAACACCTCGAAAAAAAAGGAGCTGTCCATGTCAAAAAAACCGTCCGTCTGGATGTGGCGATTGGCGGCAGTGGCGGTGTGGCTCTCTGGTTGCGGAGGACAAAGTGGCAGCCCGGCCGAGGAGGACAGTGAATCGGCTACGCAGGACACGGCGACCGAAGACACTGCCACGCAGGACACTGTTACGCAGGACACGGCGACCGAAGACACTGCCACGCAGGACACTGTTACGCAGGACACGGCGACCGAAGACACTGCCACGCAGGACACCGTCACGCAGGACACCGTCACGCAGGACACTGCCACGCAGGACACTGCCACGCAGGACACTGTTACGCAGGACACCGTCACGCAGGACACCGTCACGCAGGACACCGTCACGCAGGACACGGCGACCGAAGACACGGCCACGCAGGACACTGTCACGCAGGACTCTGACTCTGTCACCTTTGAATCAGATACCCCGACGGAGCTCCAGCTTCGCCTTGATCGCGTGCAGCCACCTTCTTCGTCCCGCGAGCTCGCGCTCACACTGACCTTGACTGGTGAGTTGTTCACTACGGGCATGACGGTCGAGATCCGCCTCTCAGAGGGCGAGCCGATTGCCCTCGGCACCGCCGTGGTCGCTCCAGAAGGGACCAGCGCCACAGTCGAGCTGCCCGCGGACCCCACGCGTCCGCAAGGCCTCTACGACGTCACGGTGCGCAACCCCGATCTCGATGAAGACACCTTGCCTGGGGCGCTTCTCGTCTCGGCCGACCCTCCGCCCGTGCTCACCGATGTCGAGCCTGCCCTGGCCTGGAGCGGCGATCCCCTCGACGAAGTGCTCTCGGATCGCAGCGTTCGGCTGCTGGGAAGCGGCTTCATCAACACGCCGTGGGTCACGTTCGTATCTGCCACGGATCCAGGCCTTGCGTTCGACGCCGCAGAGGTGCACTTCGTCGATGCCCAAACCCTGGTCGCGGTCGTGCCGTCCGAGTCGCAGTCCATGCCTGCGGGAAACTACCATGTGTGGGTGAGCAATCCAGACACGCTCTCGGCGCAGTGGTTGGTCGATGGCACCTTGGAACCTGGCGTGCTCGTCGTCACGGACACACCGCCCCCGCGAATCACCGAGATCGGCCCGGTCCAGTGGCCCTTCATGACCCTTTTGGCTCCGTTCATCGTGCGCGGCGAGCACTTTCAGGATGGCGCCACCATCGAACTGCTCGGCCCACAGGCAGCTGTGGCGCTGACGCCGGTCGAGTTCGTGAGCGTCCTCGAGCTATCGACGAGCATCGGAGCCTCTGTCGTGACCGTGGGGCTGTACCCCGTACGCGTCACCAATCCCGATGGGCAGTCCGATGTGTTCTACGCCTATGAAGCCAAGAACGGCACGGACGGACACTTCTCCGAGGACTTCTCACTGCTCGAGGTGACCCTCCAGCAGGCCCGTGACCGACTCGCCGCCGAGGTTGGCTTCGACGCGTACGGCGCTGCTCACGTCTACGCCGTTGGCGGCATTGACGAGGCACAAGCGGTGCGGAGCGACGTGGAAGAGGCTGCCGTGAGCACCCACGGCGAGCTCGCGGCCTTCGAAATCCTGCAACAATGGGGCTCGGCAGCGAGCCCGCGCATCGCCACAGAGCTCGAAACCCCACGCCAGGGACACGCCCTACTGCGCGTGGGCAAGTGGTTGTACGCGATCGGTGGATCCTCCTCCCCCACCAAGGGCCTGCCCGCTAGCGAGGCCTTTGCCCTCTCCACCGTCGAGCGCGCCGAGATTCTGCATGTGGGCACGCAACCAGTGGCTCAGAAACCCACGCGACTCGGCGATGGGAACCTGCCTGTGGGAACTTGGTACTATCGCGTCTCGGCCCTGGGTGAATGGGGAGAGGGTCTGGCGTCGGCCGAGGTCCAGCTCCTCAACCAGGGCGGCTCGCTCGAGGTCTGCTGGACCGCCGTGGAAGGCGCTGTTTCCTACAACCTCTACCGTTCCAGCGCTGCAGACGGACGCGCGGGTTCGACGCGGCTTTTGGCCACTGAGCAGCTTGGACCTTGCTTTGTGGATGACGGCGCTCTTCACCCGGCCCCGGGCTTTGTCTCTGCCTCGGCGCTGCCGGGCGGCGCCCTCGGCCTGGGTCGTTTCACCTACCGGCTGACTTCGCTCGTGGGAGGCGAAGAGTCGGTGGCCGGTTACGCCGCATCGGTGGTGCTCGAAGCGGGGAACGGCTCGGTGGAGCTGAGCTGGACCGAAGTGCCTGGCGCGACCTACAACGTCTACCGAGTCGAGTCCGCAACAGACGACCCCACCGCGCTCACCACGCTGCTCGCCAGTGGCCTTTCGGAAACGAGCTGGGTCGATCTGGGAGACCTTTCGCCCTCGCCTGGCCTGGCTCCGGACGAGGGTCACGAGCCCTTGTCGCACGGTAGCCTCGGACTGTGGACGACCCTCGTGGGCGAGCTCAACGAGGGCAGGGAAGGCGCGGGCGCCGCGGTGGTTCCCGCGGACTCGGACGACGGCTCGGTGCTGGCCTATTTGTACGTGGCCGGCGGCCGACCAGACTCGAGCGGACAAGGTTACCTCTCCTCGGTGGAGGTCGCGGCGGTTTTCGACGATGGCGAGCTCGGACCGTGGACAGCGCTTTCGGCAACGCCAATGACAGGGCCGCGCGCGTTCTTTCCTCTCGCCAGCACTTGGGGACGGGGAGTCACGCAGGTCTCAGCCGGTGGCGATGAGCTCACCTTTGAGACCGGGGCAGAGCCTTCAGTGGAGGAGCCTGTGTACCTCATCGCGTTTCAGGGTGACGCGGGGTTCTCGACACCGAGCAACGATGGGTTGATCTCTGCCGAAGCAGCCCTTGTCGATCGAACCACTGGTGCCCTCGCCCATTGGTATGACCAGCCCGACGGTCAACTCGTAAACGGCCGACGGACCCACGGCCACCAAGCCGCCCTCATCGATGACTACGCCTATTGCCTACCCGGTGTGGACACCGAGACCGCTGGCGGCGAGCCCATGCCCCTGAGCTCCAACACCTCCCGCTTCCCCCTCGATGTCACACCCGCTGCGGCGGATGAGGTGCTCGATAACTACATGGCCGCCAACGCCGAGTTCCTCGTCAGGCGCTCTTACTACGCCCTGGTGCGCGTGAGTGGCAGCGTGTTTGTGCTCGGTGGCAACGACGGGCTCGGAGCCATCGCGTCGGTGGAGCGCGTTCCGCAGTGATGGGGCCAAAAGGGTCCAATGGGGGTCAATCCATCCCAATTGACATATAAGAAGCAAGGCGCTTCCATGCGACCATGACAAGGCCAGTAAGAGGCGCCTTTCTCGAAGCTTGGCATCAGGTGATGCAAAGGCGTTCAGACGCGAGGCCATCTTTCGCGACAACGCGGACGACGGGTTGCTTCTCGACGCATTAGATTCCTTCTCCGGACGGGCAAAGGCGTGGCCACGCTATATGTCAATTGGGGTGGATTGACCCTGTCTCGACATGACCGACCCTGATCGCCTCCCGGCACCATGGTCTTTAGAAACTCTTCCGAAGGGGAACTTCGGTTCTGCCATTTTCGAAATCGGACTTGCTCGCGGGAACTTTTTTCGCCCAAGCGACCCTGTATGCTCAGCGCCCCGCGGCCGAGGGGAAGTCACAAGAAAAAAACCAGCCCAGCGAGGGAGGTCCAGATGAGATCCGCCCAGCAGCCCAGCTTTGCCCTTGTTCTGCCCGTTTTCGCCGCATTCCCTTGTTTTTTCTCCTTGGCGGCCGCAGTCGGTTTGCTCTGCTTGCCAGCGCAGGGACAGACGATCGCTGCGAGCAGGGAGGCTCGGATCGCCGCCGCCATGGACTCCGTGCCCCAGGGAGAGGAGAGTCGCTCGTCTTCACCCTACTTCTTCGTGCTAGGCGAGGAGCCGGGCGCCGAACAGCTTCCGCTAGAGTCGACGCATGTGGAGGTGTCTGTCGTGGGTATCATCGCGGACGTGGTCGTCCGCCAGCGGTACCGCAACCGAGGCCGAGAACCCCTGGAGGCGATCTACCTCTTCCCGGCTTCGACGAGCGCCGCGGTGCACGGGATGAAGATGACCATCGGAGCGCGCGTCATCGAGGCCGAAATTGAAAAGCGCGAGGAAGCGCGACAGATCTACCAGGAGGCCAAGGAACAGGGACAGACCGCGACGTTGCTCGAGCAGCAGCGTCCGAACGTCTTCCAGATGAGCGTGGCGAACATCCTGCCCGGCGATGTCATCGAAGTCGAGCTCCTTTACACTGAATTGCTCGTCCCGCAGGAGTCGGAGTATGAGCTCGTCGTTCCCGCCGTGGTGGGGCCGCGCTATGTGGGCAGCGCCGAGCTCGTGTCCTCGCAAGAGGAGGACTGGGCGGCAAATCCCACTTCTCACGAAGGTGAGAGCGCACCCATGGCCTTTGGCATCGATGTGCGGATCGTCAGCGGAGTGCCCATCAGCGGCCTAGGCAGCCCGAGCCACGAAATCGCTGTTCGCAATCTCGGACCTGGCGAGGCGCGGGTGTCGGTCATTTGCGACTCTGAGAATGCCGATCGCGACTTTGTGCTGCGCTATTGTCTCGCAGGCAGGAAGATCGAGAGCGCTTTGCTGACCTCCGAGTCAGAGAATGAGAGCACCTTTCTGCTCATGACACAGCCGCCGGTCTTGGTGGCGCCTGCCGAGGTCGTGCCGCGAGAGTACGTGTTCATTCTCGACGTTTCGGGCTCCATGACGGGCTTTCCCCTTGATACGTCAAAGACTGTGGTGCGCGACGTGCTCAACCACCTGCGGCCGGCAGACTCGTTCAACATCTTGTTGTTCGCCGGCGGGAGCGAGGTGCTCTCGCCCAGATCTCTGCGGGCGAGCCCAGTCAACATCGCCGAGGCCCTTGCCTGGCTCGAGAGGATCGAGGGCGGCGGCGGTACGGAGCTCCTCTCCGCCTTGCAACGAGCTCTGGCCCTGCCTCGGAATTCCGGGACGTCGCGCATTGTGGTGGTGGCTACGGACGGGTACGTGACGGTGGAAAAGCAGGCCTTCGATTTAGTGCGCGGGGCTCTGGGCAAGGCGAACCTGTTCGCCCTCGGCATCGGCTCATCGGTCAACCGTTCCCTCATCGAGGGTTTGGCCCGCGTTGGACAAGGCGAGCCATTTGTCGTTCTCAACGAGGACGAGGCCATGGAACAGGCCGCGCGGTTGCGCTGGTCCATCGATTCTCCCATGCTGCAGGGCATCAGCATCGACTTCCTGGGTTTCGACGCCTACGACGTGGAACCTCCCGCGGTGCCGGATCTGTTTGCCGGTCGGCCCGTGGTCCTTACGGGTAAGTTCCGGGGAAAACGAGGCTCGATACGGATCCGCGGCACCACCAGCGAAGGCCCGTGGCAGCACACGATCGACGTCGCCTCGGCCGCTGTGGAGACCGCAGGGTCTTCTCTGCCCCTTTTGTGGGCCAGACAGCGGATCCGTTCCCTTTCGGACATGAACATGCTCGAGCCAACGGACTCCCTGGCCAAAGAGGTGTGCGCTCTTGGGCTCAAGCACCATTTGCTCACCGACTACACCTCGTTTGTGGCCGTGGATACCCTCGTTCGCGGGGGTGGTGCAAGGACCCGCACTGTGCGACAGCCCCTGCCCATGCCCCAAGGGGTGTCGGACCTCGCGCTGGGGCAGGCCGCCTCCCACAACGCCACGTATGGAAGCGGTGGTCTGAGCCTGGTTGGCACGGGTCGCGGAGGCGGCGGCATCGGCGAAGGCACGGTGCTTTCGGGCCTGGGCACGATGGGCTATGGCGGCGGAGGAGGCACGGGGGCTGGCTATGGCAGGGGTGAGCGCTCGATGCGCACGAAAGCACCGAGCGTCTCTACCGGCGCGGCTACGGTGAAAGGCTCGCTCTCCAAAGACGTCATCCGCCGCATCGTGCATCGCCACATGAGCGCTTTCAAGCTCTGCCACGACAAAGCGCAGCAGCGAGCTCCCGAGCTCGGCGGCAGCATCACCATCGAATTTGTGGTGGGCGCCAGAGGCAAGGTGGTGGGGGCCGGAATTTTCGATTCGACCATCGAGGACTCAGCGATGGAACAATGCGTGCTCGGCGTGGTGAAGAACATCACCTTCCCTGCGCCCGAGGGTGGCGGCACTGTCACGGTGAGATATCCGTTGGTCTTCCAGAACTGACCTAGCCCAGCCCCCCATCCCGCTCGTGCTTTGGGAAATCGCGGTAGCCACATTCTCGCAAAAGCCCTATAGTTCGCGCCGAGCCAACTACGTGGCTGACTTTTCGTTTCGCGTTTTTTACAAGGAGGCAATGGTCCCATGTTGCGCACCTCTCGTTTCATGCTGTTCGTAATCGCCGCTTCCCTGGTTCTGGGCTGTGGCTCTGGCAAGACAGAAGAGGCCAAGTCCTCCGGCGACCAGGCGACAGGGGCCGAGGTCAAGACCGGCGACGTAAAACCGGTGACGCCAGAGCCGTCGTTCGATCCGGGGATGAAGCTCGCCGCCTCTCACGTGCTCGTCATGCACAACGAATCGAAGCGCAAGCCGCCGGAGATCAACCGCACCAAGCCCGACGCTCTCACCCGCGCCAAGGAAGCGCTCGCCAAGATCCGCGGCGGAGCCGACTTCGCGGCCGTGGCCAAAGAGTATTCGGACTGCCCGTCCAAGGAGCAGGGCGGCGACCTTGGGAGCTTCCCGGCTGGTCGGATGATTCCGGAGTTCTCCAAGGCCCTCATCGGCATGAAGGAGGGTGAGATCTCCGAACCGGTGGAGACCGCCTTCGGCTATCACGTCATCAAGTGCAATGCGGTGAAGGAAGCCCACGCCCGCCATATCCTCCTCATGCACGACGGCTCGGCTCGCAAGCCGCCGACGATCACTCGCACCAAGGCCCAGGCGGAGAAGCTCATCAAAGAGCTCGCAGGCAAGATCAAGGCCGGCGAGGACTTTGGGGCCCTGGCCAAGCAGTTCTCCGATTGCCCCTCCAAGGAGCGGGGCGGCGATCTCGGCTCGTTTGGTCAGGGTCAGATGGCTCCCCCGTTCGAAGCCGCGGCGTTCGCGTTAAAGGAAAACGAGGTGTCTGGTGTGGTGGAAACCGAATTCGGCTACCACCTGATCCAGCGCCTGCCCTGAGAGCCCAAGGCGCGAAAGACAGGTCCACCCCCAAAGGAGGCACGGATGCTGCGCTCCTGTTTGTTCTTTTCGCTCGCCCTCATCGCGATGGCAGCGGTGCCTGGCTGCGGCGGCAGCGGCTCGAACCGGGTTCTGACAGAGTCGTTCTCGAGCGCACCCGTGAATTTCGAGCTTGAGCTGGACGGTGAGAGGCATGTGTTGTCACAATGGCGCGGCCGGCCTTTGTTTCTCGTGCTGCTGCTCACCTCGGACGTCACCTCCCAGCTCTATATGCCCTATGTGGAAGAGGCCTTTCGCCTCTACGGCGGAAAGCTGCGGTTTCTCGCCCTCACAGTGGAGTCCCAGGAGCGGCCGTTCGTCTCGGTTTACGTCGAAAGCGAGGGACTGCACTTTCCGCTGGGCGTTGCGTCGCTCGAGGTTCGAGAAGGCAAAACTGCCCTAGGCGTCCTTCCGCTGGTGCCTGCGACGTACATCCTCGATGAGCGCGGCGTGGTGAAAGACGTGGGTCTGGGAGTCATCGCGACGGAAGACATCGGCAAGGCTTTGCGCCGGGCTCTGGGGAGCGAGTACGGCAAATAGCCCTTGACTCAATCGCCGAGGGGAATACTTTACCCGCGTTCGAGTGCACTGTTCTTCGAGGCGGTGCCGGCTGCGGAGGAATGACCATGCCCATCTACGAGTACCACTGTGAGGCCTGCAACCACGATTTCGAGGTCATCCAGAAGGTGAATGACGCTCCGATCCGCATGTGCGAAGCCTGCGGCAACAACGAGGCCAAGCGGAAGGTGTCCCGCACCTCGTTCATCCTCAAAGGAGGCGGTTGGTATGCGCAGGGCTATGGCTCGGCGAGCTCCACTGCGTCGTCGAGCTCGGACAAGAGCAGCAACTCCACTGCGTCGTCGAGCTCGGACAAGAGCAGCAACTCCGCTGCGTCGTCGAGCTCGGAAAAGTGCAGCTCTTCGAAAGCCGCCAACGAGTAATCAGGGTTTCCGTTTCGGATAGAGCAGGGGAGGTCAGCCGCCGAAGGAGAGCGAACGCCTTTCGTCGTCTGCCAGATAGCCGAACTGGGCGCGGAACTCCTCGGGGGTGCAACCCGCCACTCGGGCTAGCCGCGACAGGCGCTTCTGGTCTTTGAAGTCGCTAGGCTCGAGCCGAATCATGAACTCGCTGCACATGCGGTAGTAGTCGCTGTCCAGGTTGACCAGCCGTGTTTTAATCTTTCCTGTCTCAGGGTCCATGATCTGATCGAACGGAATGATGAACGGCGAGCCGTCTCGGAGGGCGATCATCGCACCGCTGCCGCCGCTCAGGAGGAACCGCACGGCCGTAAATCCAAGGTTTTGGGTGTACTCGAGGTCAAAGGCGTTCGGTCGTTGGCAGCGCAACTCGTAGCCAATGTTCTTGTTGACGATGGTGACGTCGATGCCCCGAGCCTTGAGTCTCTTGCGCACTTCGTCCTTCACGATTTCCGCGAGCGCGATCTCGGCGTAGCGCAGGTTGCCATGGGCGTCGTATTCGACCTTGTCGACATAGTTGCTCAAGTCGTGCTGGTCGATAGACTCGATGATCCCCTCGGACAGCACCGCGACCCCATAGTCGCGGCCGAGCAGGCGGCGTTTGATGATCGCGCCCTCTAGGATGTCGCACAAGTGCGTGATGCGTATGGGTTGGCCGCGGAACTCTTCGCCAATGATCGTGAGCGTGGCGCCTGCCGAGTTGCCAATGCCCAGCGCCAGATGGCCGGCCTTGCGGCCCATGGTGACCACGAAGTACCAACGATTGGTCGTAAAGGCATCTTCCATGATGTTCTGGGTGACCTGGGCGCCCACTTCGCGGGCCGTTTGGTAGCCGAACGTGAGCATCTGGCCTGGCAGGGGCAAATCGTTGTCGATGGTTTTGGGCACATGGGCGACCTGGATCTGGTCGCCTGCCATGCGAACCAGCTGGCTCGCGGTGTAGGCCGTGTCGTCGCCGCCGATGCTGATGAGGTAGTCGACTTCGAGCTCGGTGAGCACTCGCACCACTTGGCGCATGGATTCCGGGCTCTTGGTGGGATTGACGCGAGAGGTGCGCAGGACCGAGCCACCCCGATAGTGGATACGCGAGACGTGATCGATAGTGAGGCGCTCGACGTGCGCTGAAGAACCCTTGGCCAACCAGGAATAGCCATCGTACACACCGATGACCTTGAGCCCGGAGTTAATCGCCTCGATGGTCGCCGACCGGATCACCCCGTTGATGCCTGGCGCTGGGCCGCCGCCCACGAGAATGGCGATGGCCTTGTGCGATTGGCGAGACTGAGAAGTACCAAAGAAGCTCTGCTCCTCCAACATGCGCTACCTCGTTGCTTTTGGCCGGCGCGAACACCCGCAGCTCGGCCGGTTGGCTTTTTTTTAATAAAAAGGTCCACCAAAGGATTGGCTTCTTAAGCGCGCGTGTCAATTTCGCAGCCCCCATGCCACCGCAGGGGGTAGGCGCTCTGCCTGCGCAAACGGCTCGCCAGCGCTGGGCGAATGCGCTGTGCCCGTCTGCCTCGAGCACCGCTGCCACGGCCGCGCCGAACCGCGCGAACGCTTCGCCAGGCGAGTTTTTATGGGCCGCAAGCTCGGGTAGAACGGCGGAACGCACCTGCCGCGGGAGCTCGAGCGCTGTGGCCAGCATCAGGCCGGGCCTTCGAGAGGTAGATGCCCAGGCCGGTCCCGTCGTCCTTTCCGTGGCTGTTGAACGGTTCGAACAGGTGCTCCAAGACCTTGCTCGGCAGCCCTGGCCCATTGTCGGCCACGGTGAGCGTCACCCCTGCCGCGTGGTGCGACACGACGCCGTGCACCCGAACGTGGGTCGCGTCGGCCTCGAAGGCGTTCGAGGCCAGGTTGCGCAGCGCCAGGAGCAGATAGGTGCTCGGACCCTTGATCCGTACCGATGGAAGCCCTTCGAGCCGCACGGCGTGACCCGCGAGGCGTGTATCCCTGACCGACAGATCCCCGAAGGCAGGGGGCATCTCATGGAGCCAGAAGCCCTCGTTCGCCATGTGGAGCGCGTCTTCGCGCATCAGGAGGAGGAATTTGGCGACCAGCTCAATGGCGCTCACCAGCGAGCCGTGGACGTCCTCGATGATGTCTCGCTCGGCGTGGTCGCGGGTTGTCTCGCTCGACGCGAGACTCTCGACATTCCAGCGGGCTGGCGCGATCATGTTCTTGCGCTCGTGAAACATGGCGGCCATCTCCACGCGGTTGTCCGCGGTGCCTTGCTTGCGGCGCTCGACGAGCAGGCCCTCGATCTGCTGAAGCACCTCGCTGGCGCGAAGGGCGCGCTTGGCTTGAAGGTTGTGTCGGGCGGTATTGGCGCTCGCGCGTAGCGCTGCAGAACAACGGCGTAGAACCCCGCGAACGCGTAAGCCGCCGGCACCTTGGAGAACGCCGCCGCCGAGGTGAAGGGCAGGCCGTACAGGTTGAACTCGAGTCCCTGCAAGGCCATGAACAGGTTGCGGTGGCGGACGCCGATGAGCCACGACAGCGTCGTGGAAACGCCTCCTGCTCCGAGGAAAGCGAGGGGGACCCACAGGTGGCGAAGTCCCACGGTTTGAGTGGCGAAACTCGCGCCCACGATCGCCGCTGCGATCGCGAGCACGGCGACGCCAACGGAGGCAGGCGCGCACTCGGCGTGGACGGCATCGGTATCTACATAGGAGTTGACATAGTTTTTCCAGAGTCGCTTCACATCCACTCCCTGCGGCAGCGCCCGAACAGGTGGTCGATAACTAGCGACGCGGTCGCCGCGACCGGTGCCAGGGCGACGCGGGCCTCATGGATGAAAGCCATCGCTAGCGCGCGAACCTCTGCTGCTGGCAGAGACAGCAGTCTGTCGTCGCTCGATTCGAAATCCACCACGAGCTGCAGCAGAGAACCATAGGCCGCGCCAAGTGTCGAGTAGGGGGCGAAGGGGCGCGCGGGCGGCCCTCTCGTACTGCGCGGTACCCCAGGGCTCGCGAGTGAGCTCCAGTGCATATCAACCGACTGTCCCGCCCCTGTCCTTCGGTACCTAAAACTTTTGAGCTGTCTATTTGCACCCAGTTATTTCGCAGCGGGTGCAGCGCGCAAGGGTTGTTCACAAGACAAGCAGGGGCATCGCAGTGTCCGGCGATGTTCTTCCTGTGCTCGTGGAGGGCGGCTTGCCGCACCCTTTCATCTCGTCATTTGAATTGACACGCCGCAATTGGCACTAACCTAATGCAGGTCACTCACTCGGCCCCGTGCGAACGCGGGGGAAAATGGGCTGTCGGCCCCAACAGAAAGAAAGAAGTGCATGTCATGAAACGAACATCGACGTTGTTGTGGATTGCCGCTGCGCTTTTTTTTGGGGGTGGATCCCTCCTCATCTTTTACGCATTTTTGATCTTCGGTTCTTTCAACCTCGTTGAGCTCGGGCTAGATGACGCTCCGGCGCTCGCGTTCGACGCCATGCTCCTCATCGTCTTTTTTCTTGCGCACAGCATCTTGGTCAGGAAGGGCGTTCGCGCCAGGCTTGGGAAAGCCATCCCCGCCGATTACTACGGCGCCTTCTACGCCATGACCTCGGGCGTCACCCTTGCCCCCATGGTGCTCTTCTGGCAAGCCACCCCGGTCATGGCCGAGGCCGACTCGCCGTACAGCTGGATTCTTCGCGTCGTTTTCATCCTGGGCAGCGCGGGCTTCTACTGGGGAATCACGTCGCTCAACTTCTTCGACCCGTTCGGCACGATGGTCCTCCGGCTCCGGCTCCGAAACAGGGAGCCGCAAGCCCTTCCCCTCGCGATCAAGGGGGCTTACCGCTGGGTCCGCCACCCGCTCTATTTCTTCTCGATGGTCATGATTTGGGGCTACCCGGTGGTCACAGCAGACCGGTTGCTTTTTAACGGCGCCTGGACCGCATGGATTGTCTTTGCCACGATGCTCGAGGAGCGAGACCTCGTCCGCGATTTCGGCGACGCCTACCGTCGCTACCAGTCCCAGGTCCCAATGCTGCTCCCTTGGAAGAGACCAGCGCAGGGGGACGCTGAGAGCTTGTGAAAAAATCTCCTCGGTCGCATTTCGGCCGAATTCAGTCTTTCTGGGGTCCCATTTCAGTGCCAGGGCAATAGTTCAATTGCGGCGCAATAGTTCAGGCGGCAAACCGTTTTTTGTTGTGGAATTTTACCACCTGCCTTCCTTTTCCAGAAAAAGCGAACAATTCCAGCCACCGTGGATTTGGTACGGAATATGCTTGGTTTCACTGCGAAAATGAATTCTCACCCAAGATTCTGCCACTCGCCGATCAAGAAGGAGGCAGCGAACATGAGAGTAGTCAAGACGATGGCTGGGCTCGGTATGGCACTGGGAGTGCTCTTGGTGTGCACGCCCGCAAGCGCCCGCTGGTGCTCTTTGCAGTCTTATGACTGCCTCACAGACGGCACCGTCTTCGTTGCCGCCAACCACGTCACGGCTTCCGATGCCGTCAACTACGTGGCTCCTGGCCTTGCGGGCTGCACCCGAACGAACCTGTTCACGCAAATCCCCGAGTGGAACTGCGCCTCGGTGCTGCTCGACGAGTTCCTCATGTCCGACCTCTACTGCGGCGATGGGGACCGCGTGCCTGGAACCTCGAACGACCGCTGCGGCTCCAACCAAGAAATCGAGGCCATCAACCTGGCAGATGTCTGCGCAGCGTACAGTATTGTTTTGTACAACGCTTGGGACAATTGGACCTATTCACTCAAAACCGTCGCCGGAGCGTGCCCATGACGACCATCACAGGAAGGAGACCACGAATGACAAAGTTCTTCTGCGCGCTGTCCGTCGCGATGCTGTGTGGTTTGGTCGCAGGCACGGCCTCGGCTGCCACCATAATCAATGAAACCGAATTGGTGGGCCCTGGGAACATCCCGTGCACCTGGACCTGTCCGACCGAGGGCGCGGAGGGGTTCGTCTACATTCAGCACGGCTACACGCGCTCCAAGAGCCTCTTGGACGACTGGGCCAGCCATATGGCCGATGGCAACTGGGACACGGCCCGCGCGACCGGCAAGCTCGTCGTGCTCTCCTGTGATCACGGCGTGGGCGATGGCGACAAAACCTGGGCCGGCAAGGTGGCTACGCAGTTCTGCGGCACTGCGCCGTGGGGTCTGACCATTCCCTTGACCTGCAACGGCGGCGTCTTGCCGGGCGGCGGCAAGTTCGTCATCGGCGGCCATTCGGCCGGTGGTCTTTGGGCTGGCTACGTGGCCAAGTTCATGCACGAAATGAAGTGCACGACTCTCAAGGGCGTGGTGTTCGGGGATGCAGCAGACCGAAGTGGACCGTCGGTCATGGCTTCGATTGTGGCCGAGCTCGACAAAGAGCCCGTGACGCCGATCC
>JALOQD010000011.1 GCA_025453525.1 Myxococcota bacterium | reverse complement strand
AACGCGTACAGCTCGATGCCGCCGTCCACGAAGGTCAAGGCCCGGGCCAGCCACTCGATGATGAGCTCTTTGATCTCCGGTGTGGGCTTGAGCAGGTACTGCTCTTGTTCGCAGCGATTGGTCACGAAGTGCATCTGGTCCTCGAAGTGCATGCGTACGAGCCCCATGGTCGTTGCTCCCGGTTCGCTGGCGCCTCCGCATAGTCGGCCACCGCGGCCTGTCTTAGTGCCCAGCTGTTCCGAATAACTCGGCCGCTCGTCCCCCAATGTTGACAACTTTCTGCGACAAAATTTAAGGCGTCCGATATTCGCGAACGGTTACAAACTCTTCCGCTTGGGTGGGACGTGTTCCCCTGGCGCGGTGTCAGGCTTCGCCTCGGTCGGGATGGCAGTGTCGAACCCCCGTGAGCCTGCCAGTGCTGGAGGTTTGTGCGGCCCGATGGACGCGAGCTATCGGTAACGAGTCGCCTTGGCGAGAAGGCGCTGCGCAAAGCCCGCGACGATGTTGCTCTTGCTCTCGAGCACGCACTCAAAGCCTGGAAAGGATCCATCAGCCCTAGACAGCTGGGCCTGGATGTCGTCGAGACGCGCATGGACGGCCTGTTGCTGGGCTTTGCGAGAGCTCTCGATTTCGTCTCGATGCGGCAGGGGCTGACCGATATCGACGAGCGCGATGGGCGCGGGATCGCTGCCGAAGTGATAGGCCACCCCTACGGGAAACACCGCCTTGAGCTTGGCCATCCTCGCGATCATCGCCGCTCCGCCCTGAAAATCGTCGAGACGTTCGAACGTGGGGCGCTCCCGACCTTGGGGGTAGATCCACAGCAGCCGTCCCGGCCGGTCCAGCAGTGTCGCTCCATAGCGAAGGGCTCGCACACCGTCTTGTCGACTCGTGAGATCAACGCCAAAGGCTCCGACGCGGCCGAGGAACGGGAGGCGCTGGAGGTTTTTCGCGTCCATCAGGGCATAGCCGTCTGCGCTGAGCACCTCCAGCCCAATGTGGATGGCGAGCATGGGATCCCACCACGAGGTGTGATTGGAGACGACGAGAGCCGGACCGCTTTTGAGCGCGAGGCGCAGAGGCTCCAGTCCTCGAACATAGATCGCTTTGAATTCTCTTCTCAGTCTGGAGCGCACGCGGCGCGAAAACCAACGGGTAAATCTGGGGCTCTTGAGGGGTGGGATCATCTCATGCCACGGCTTCGGCGCTCTGCTCGTCAAAGAGGTCGACCAAAAAACGAATGCTGGGGTGAGCGGGCAACGACGTCTCTTTGCGTCTATAGAACCACGCATCGGTGGCATTGAGCAAGAGGCCCAGCTTGCGCCATTTGGAAGTGACGGCTCTGCGGCTCACCGAGTCAAAGCCGTTCTTGCGGATGACTCGGCCAATATCTGCGTAAATGAGGCGCGCGGCCTGGATTCCCACGCGAGAGTCTCGAGGGAGCATCGGGATCCCGAGGTCGGCTTGGGAATAAAACGATTCGGCGACTTCGAGCAGACGGGCTGTCATGTCCCCGATCTCCGGGCTCCATTGCGGGTCGCTGAGGAACTTTTCGGGATCGAGTCCGCGCTCGGCCAGCCAGTGGAGGGGCAGATAGAGGCGTCCGCGCCGGGCATCCTCCCCGATGTCTCGGGCGATGTTGGTCAACTGCATGGCCAGCCCGAGATCGCAGGCGCGCGCGATCACATGGGGCTCATTGCGGCCCATGAGCACCGTCATCATCACGCCGACCGTGGATGCGACTCGGGCGCAGTAGCCGAGGAGCTCGTCCAGGGTTTGGTAGCGTCGCTTGTCGCGATCCCAGGCGAATCCCTCGAGCATGGCGAGCAGCACCTGTTTGGGAAGCCCTCGACGATGAGCCACCTGTGCAAAGGCTCTATCGACCGGGTGATCCCATGGGTTTGCCTCGTAGATCCGTTCCAGGCGGGAGCGCAGCTCGAGCAGCCCCAATTCGGGATTCTCGCTGTCATCGATCAGGTCGTCGGCGATGCGGCAGAAGGCGTAAAAAGCGATGGTGTCGTCTCGCATCCTCTTGGGCAAGAGACGACTGGCTGCGCTGAAGCTCTTTGAGCCTTCGCGCATGAGGTCTCGACACGCGGCCATGTCCGAAGCTGCCTGCATAGAGGGCGTTCCTTGCAACTCTGATCGGCTCTTCTGAATTCCACTCTCAGCCATGAGAGATGCGTCGCCTTTCCCTGGCATCCGGCACCAGCCGTTCGAGGACCTTGGCCGAGCTCAAAACGCCTGGCACTCCGGCTCCCGGATGAGTGCCGGCTCCCACGAGGTAGAGTCCTTCCACATCCTCGCTTCGATTGTGCGGCCGAAAGTACGCGCTTTGGGAGAGCACGGGCTCCATGGCAAATCCCGCTCCTTTCACCGAGAGAAGATCGTCGCGGAATTGCACTGGCGTCACGGTGAAGGAAACCTCGAGAGCTTCGCCGAGGCCAGGCAGAATCGTCTTTTCCAAGTGTTGCTGTATCTTTTTTCGGTACGGCTCGGCCTGCTGCTGCCAATCGATGTCGGCGTCCAGGTTGGGAACCGGTGACAGAACATAAAAGGTGTCCCTACCCTCTGGGGCCACGGACGGATCGGTCGCCGTGGGCCTGTGCAGATACAGACTGAAATCATCGGCGAGCACTTTGCGGTTGAAGATATCGTTGAGGAGCCCTTTGTAGCGGGGACCGAGCAGAATGGTGTGATGCTTCACCTCGGGATAGGTGCGCTTCGTTCCGAAGTACCAGACAAAGAGCCCCATGGAATAGCGGGAGCGCGCGAGTTTTCTGTCTGTCCAATGGCGTCTGGCCCTTTTGTCCACGAGCTTTCCGTACGTCCACGCCGGATCCGCATTGGAGACCACGATGTCCGCGGCAATGACCTCGCCGTTCGACAGGCGGACGCCCACGGCGCGGTTGCCCTCGAGGACGATCTCCTCCACCTCGGCTTGGGTGCGCAACGTACCGCCGTGGCGCACGATGAGGTCCACGAGCCCGCGGATCAGGCTGCCGGTTCCCCCCATCGCATAGAGAACGCCCCATTGGCGCTCCACCCAGCTGATCAGCGCATAGATGGAGGTGGTCGTAAACGGATTGCCGCCGATGAGCAGGCAGTGGAAGCTCAGGACCTGTCGAATCTTCTCGTTTCGTATGTACTGGGAAACGAGCTTGTAGACCGTTTTGTGGCTCTCTAGCCGGAGCATCTGGGGCGCGATCTTCGCCATGGTCCAAGGGCTGGAAAACGGAACGTCCGAGAGCTTGACGAAGCCGGTCTCGAAGATTTGCCGACTTTTCTCGAGGAACTTTCGATACCCGGACACGTCGTCGGGGTTGTGCTGTTGGATCTGCCGCTCCACATGGTCCGAGTCGCCGTTGTAGTCGAACACCGTGCCGTCATCGAAGCGGATGGCGTAGAAGGGGTCGATCGGTACGATTTGCGCGTGATCCTTGCGGTCCTCGCCGAGCAACTGCCACAGCTCATCGAGGAGCCAAGGCGCGGTGATGACCGTGGGCCCCAGGTCGAACGTGTAGCCCTTTTCCTGGCGCACAGAGGCCCGACCGCCGGGTTTGTCTCTCCTTTCGAGAATGACCACATCATAGCCCTTGGCGAGCAACCGCACTGCCGCGGCCAGACCTCCGAAGCCGCTTCCGATGACCACTGCGCGAGGTTTCTCCCCTTCGGGGCCGGGTTTGAGCGCCGTTTTCATAATGGTCCCTCTCTAAAGTGAGGCTGCCGCTCGGGGAAAACCTGAGGTTTCTTCCGAAAACAATTGGGGATATCGGAGGCGTGCATCCTCTGGGACGAGGCGCTGCGCGGCTCTGGAAACCAGAGCCATGAGCCGGCTGCCCTTGGCCGACTCGGGGACCAACTCCTCGGCCTCTTCGAGGAGCGATTGAAGCTTCGAGACAGCTGCGCTGACTCCATGCTCGAGCGCGGCATTTCGTCGATTGTTTTTCAAGTCCTGACCCACGGGTTTCCCGGCCGTGGCCGCATGGCCGAGGGTGTCCAAAAGGTCGTCGGCGACCTGGTAGGCAGCTCCTACCCTTGCGCCGAACTCGCGCCAGGAGTGCTCCTTCTGACCGACGGATTGCGCGCCGAGAACAGCGGCGGCTTCGAAGAGAGCTCCTGTTTTGAGGGCGTGGATGGTGGTCAACTCGGCCTTGGGTTCTGTTTCCCACGCTTGGCCCGCGATGATCCCCTTGGCCGCGCCAGCGGCCCTTGCCAAAGTGGTCATGAGTCGCGCTCCTCGCAGAGAGGAGGCAGAGGCTGTGCCGAGAACCTCGAACGCACCGACGATGAGAGCGTCTCCGACCAGAATGGCCGTGTCTTGCCCATAGACGCGGAAGAGAGCGGGCTTGCCGCGGCGAGAATCCGCGTTGTCAAAGGCCGGCAGGTCGTCGTGCACGAGGGACGCGCAGTGCATCATCTCGACCGCCACGGCCGAGGCTCGGGAGAGAGGATTCGACTCTCCGGCGATCGCTTCGGCCACGGCAAGGGTGATGAGCGGCCGAACCCGGCCTCCCCCTGGGAAGACCGCGTAGCGAATCGCCTCTGCCAGTATCGGTGGAGCGTCCTTTGTGATGAGGGCAATGCCGCCGCAGATGGCGTCTTCTAGCTGGTTATTGTGAATCATGTTTGTTCCCTTTTGTGGCAAAACTATGAACGAAGAAAAATTTGTCAAGATACAAGGAAATTTTGTGCGGCCCTGCCGTGGTTCTATCTGCAAAGCTTCCGCGATCACGTCATGCCGATGGTACACTTCCTCGGATGCCCTGTCGCGGGGCTGTGACAGAAGCCATCACGATTAAATGAGCTTTCTGAAAAGTCGCTGGGATTCCCCGGTTTGCATGGATGGCATGAATGTTGAAAGCACCTGCAACGGAAGCGGAGCGATAGATTCAACAGGAAGTCGTCTACAGCGAGGATCCTCTGCCAAGCGGTGTGACTGTCGACAAAATCAATGGTCAGATCGCCAGCTACATGAACACGGTCACCGGCCGCAGCTGGAAGGTGAAATGCAACGCAGAGGGATTGTGCACCGCGATCCGGAGCAGCTTCGCGTTCGACACCCAATGGCTCAAAGGCAACCGCGTGCAAGCGAACAGAGTCACCTTGTCCGACGGCTCCAAGGTGCTGCTCGTCAATGTCCATTACATGAACTAGTGCTCAGTCAACTCAAAAAAGTCGGGTCGGAATGGCGATTTCCCCCTTTGAACAAAGGGGGCCAGCGGGATTGCCGAATTTTCGAACTCAACGAATGGCGTGATGAATGGACGTGAAGAAATCCCCCCTGCCCCCTTAAAAAGGGGGAGTTGACTACCCGTCATCGGAGGGTTGACGAGGCACTAGACCACGACCACCTGCCCATGCTCGCTGATTTCACCTGGTAGTCTCAAGGCAAGCCTCTCCCCCTTAAGACCCGTCGCGCAGCCACTGAGCCAGGCGCAACACGGCCAGCTCCTTGGCCTTGGCCTCGATGTCGAGCGTCATTCGCTTGCCGACCCAGCAGGTGGGCATATCGCTCGGTTGAATATAATCCGCGTGCCGGCGCGGGTCGTCACGGTGCCAACCGTCTCGTGGGGTCGAGAGATGTGCCCAGGGCTCGCGGCCACTCCAAGTGCTCATCGCAAGCTCAGTGGCCTCCTCGACGGAAAGGCCATCCGGGTTGCAGCGATGGTGATGGACGTCGTAGACGAGGGGGATGCCTTCCTCGCGACACAGCGGAAGCAGGTCCCGGACGGTGTAGAGGCGGTCGTCGTTCTCGAGCGCGATGCGCTCGCGGGCGCGTGGGCTCAACCTCGTGACGTTGCGGCAGAGCCGTTCGAGCGCGGCTGGCTTGCCGCCCTGTGCACCGCCGCCGTGCAGCGTGAGTTGCTCGGCGCCGATGAGCTGCGCCACGGACGCCTGGTGCTCCAGCTCTGCCAGAGAGCTCCGGACGACCTCCTCTCGCGAGGATCCGAGAACGACGAACTGGTCTGGGTGGAAGCTCAGTCGAACGTGTCCTCGCCTTGCGCGGCAGCCGGCTTCGACGAAGGCCGCGCGCAGCTCGCCGCGCTGATCCAGCTCTTCGAGTCTGTAGCCTACCTGCGGATGAGTAGAAAGCGGCAGGATCTCGCTGTTGACGCGAAACGCGCCGACCCCGTGGGCTGCGCACCAATCGACCGCTTGCGCCAAGGCCCGGGCGTTGTGGGCGGCGATCTGCCGCAGGAGCTCGTGGCGATCGCCCGGCTTCAGGCCGGTAACGTAGCGTGCGGTGGTCCTCCGAAAACGGATCGGCTCCTCCACGAAGGCGCAGCAGAGTCCAAGCCGCAGCGTCGATCCACCTGGGTTGGAGGGACTTGCGCCGTTCTGGCAGCCGGGCAGGGTCTGGTCGGGACTCATTTCGTCTCGAGACTGGACTGTTCGGGAGTCGGTCCATGCACTGTACGCACGAGTCTGTTCGTTTCGTACCTTTGCGCGGCCAGTTTCTGGACGATGGCTGCGTAGACTTCGGCCTTCATCGTCGGTGCGCGGCTCAGGATCCACAGATAGTCCCGACTGGGATGGCCCACGACGGCGTACTCGTAGTCGACGCCGAGGTCGATGATCCAGTATTGCGCCCAGAAGGGCCCAAAGAAGCTCACCTCGAGCTTCGCATTGGACGAGGGGTCGACAGCGCGGGCACGCCCCCGCGCACTCTTCTCGGGGCCGGAAGGTGAGCCCTTGCGGCAGCGGTTGAGAAGGTCGATTTTGCCATCGTCGCCAAGGGTGTAGGTCGCGGTCGAAGCCGAGCATCCGCGTTGGAAGCTCTGCGGGAAGCTCGCTATCTCGTACCAGGTGCCCAAGTAGCGCTCGAGGTCGACGCGCGGTACGGTGTGGAGCTCGGGCAGGTGGAGTCGCTCCGTCGTCGTGGTCGCGCATCCCAGGCCTAGAAGACCAAACAGCAATGAAAAAGGCGCTCTCATGTCATCCTCCTGCGTTCGCCACCCTGGTAAAGATGTTTCCCCCAAGTTCCATACGCGGAAGGTGTCTCGTATGGAACGAATTTGCAATTTGATAATGTTCAATAGTTCCTTCAATCGACTGGGGGATATCTGAACACTATCGGAGCCTCGCCCTTCCCTAGAACCAGCCGGAAAGACATCGGTGAAGTATTCTGTGTTTGCCACCTTGGCTCTCGTATTTGTCGTCTTATACTTTAATTTATGCATCTTCATATTGTCGCGAGTGTCGCGAGTGTCGCGGTTGTCGTCGCTTTGAGCAGCCCGGCAAGGGCCAGAGAGATGCCCGCGGACTGTCCAGAGGCGCCTTCCGATCCCGTTGCAGCAAAGGCCTTGGCAGGGACGTGGTTTGGCATGGGCGAGGCGTTTGTCCGAAACGAGGCGTACGACCAAGCTCTCGATGCCTTTCGTTGCTCGCTCAGATTGTTCGAGCACTCCTCAACCGCCTACAACGCCGCCCTGGCGGCGCAGCAAGTCGGCGAGTTGCGTCTGGCTTTGCAGTTGGCCCGCACATGTCTCGAGTTGGACGACAAAAAGCCCCAGAGGGTCAAAGACCTGATCGTGACGCTCGTCCAGCTCATCGAAGAGCCAGCCGATCCAGCCGAAGCTTCGCAGGCGCCCGTCGCCCCGATAGCGGTGGTGGAGCCTGTTCATGAGACGACAGCCCAAGCAGCACAGGGGAAAAGAGCGAACTCCAAGTCCCCTCTGCTCCTCGCGGGGTACCTGACCTTGGGCTTGGGCGTCGCCTCGTTGATTACAGCCGCGATCACCGGGGGCGTGGCTCTCTCCATAGACTCGGAGCTCTCCAAGAAGTGCGCCAAGGATCACTGTTCGGCGAGCGAGGCCAACAGAATAGAGACAATGAATAGTTTGGCGACGAGCTCCACTGTTCTTTTAGCAGTGGGCGGCGCGGCCGCGGCGAGCGGCGTGCTCATGCTCGCCCTAGGGTACCGACGACGAAAAGCAGAAAAGAGCGAGCTCAACGTGTCTCCGATCGCCGGACCGGCGCTCGTCGGCGCGATGCTGAGCGGGAGGTTTTAGGAATGACGATTTGGACAATGCTCAATCGCGTGAACCGAAACGTCTTTATCCATGCGTCCTCTTTTAATTTCGCTGCCGCGTTCTTCGTTGCAGTGACCATGCTCGGCTGCAACTCCCTTGTGGGCAACTACACGGCTGACGGTTCTGACAGCCATCAAACCGACAGCGACTCCACCACGGAAACCTCGACCTCTGACTGCGAGCCCCTGGTCATCGACTGCACGGTCAATTGCGGGCCGATCTATGATTCCTGCACCGGGACGGCCTATAGCTGCGGAGGCTGCGGAACCGAGCAGGTTTGCGATCTGAGGGACAACAAGTGCAAGGCGCCGCTGCGCACCTGCGTGGAGCTCGGGGCGCAGTGCGGCCTGGTGCGCAACTCCTGCGGTGTGCGGCTGTCTTGCGGCTATTGCCCCACTTTGCAAGAGTGCGACCCAGACACCAACAAGTGCATCCCCTGCACAAACCCGACCTGCGGGGATCTCGGGTTCGAGTGCGGCAGTGCCTGGAGTGGCTGTGGCGCGCCCTCTGACTCGGGCTCCGCCCTCGATTGCGGCGCCTGCGGTGGAAGCTCTGTCTGCAACACGGCCTACAACCGTTGCGAAGACGGCTGCGCGCCTGGCTCGGCAGCGGAAGTCTGCGCTCAGGCGGAGCTCGAGCGCGGGGTCGAGTGCGGGAAGATCACCAACGAATGCGGCGGCATCGTCGACTGCGGCAACGAATGTCCTCCTGGGGAGTACTGCGGCGTGCGCGGCGTCGCGAACCGCTGCGACCCGCCCGAGGTTCCCTATGAGTGCGAGATCGAGGTCTGGGAGTGCGGCGATCTGCTCAGCGTCTGCAGCGAGACTCCTGTCCACTGCGGCGACTGCCCCGAGGGCGAGGTGTGCAACTCCAACCACAAGTGCGGCCCGCCCTGCGAGTCCCGCACCTGCGCATACTACAGCGATGGCTGCGGCTCCCAGCTCGACGACGGCTGCGAGGGCACGCTCAATTGCCCTTGCACAGGGGAATTTAGCTGCAACTCCACCTTGCCTGGAGAGGTTGGCACGTGCGAGGAGCTGAACAACTGCGCCGACTATACGACAAGTGTCGCCGGACAGCCGTGCAGCAATGGCGCGAGCCCGTCGTTCCCGAGGGGAGATGGCGTGAACCTCACCTGTCCATGCACGGCTGCCGTGTGCACCGACTCCCTGGGCAACGTGGTCAGCGGTGCCACGGCCGGGACGTGCTGCGTCAACAGCGCAACCTGCGTGGGCGCCCAGTGCACGTACGAAGACACCTGCACTCACCAAGACATTTGGTGCTGCGGCGGCAATCAGTACTGCGGCAGTACCGACAACACCTGCCACAATCGGCTGACCTGCGACGAGATTGAATACGACGTTCTTGGCGGCGGGCCACCCTATGACGGATTCGCCAATGGCACGGCCAACGCGCCGTGCAGCGACTGGGGCAACGCACTGTTCGACGACGGCTCTGGAACCCTCCTCGCCTGTCCATGCGATCCGACCCTCGTGTGCGTGGGCGACGCGGCGACGCCCGGCTACTGCTGCGCCAACGTGAACACCTGCCTGAACACCGCATGGATCGACAACTGCGAGGTGCCCAGCAGTTGCCCCGGCGGCCCCGACACCTCCTGTTGCGGCGCAGGCGAGTGCTGCGTCGGCGACGGATGCGAACCCCGGCTCACCTGTAATGAGATCGTCTACGAGCCGCTCGGAGAGGCTCCGGACGGCAGCGTTGGCGCGCCGTGCAGCGACAATAATTTCTTCGCGTCCTGCGCGACCACGGGCGAGAACCTGATCCGCTGCGGCTGCGATACGGGGCTGTGTTGCGATCAACCAAACCCATCTGAGGTGGGCACCTGCCGACCGACCCTGGTCTGCGCTCCTACCGAGTGGGACCAACACTGCGAGATGTACGACCCGTGCGAGGAAGAGAACGTGAGCTGCTGCGAGAGCACGGAGTTCTGCCAGGACTCTGCCTCTCCTGGCACGCCAGGCACCTGCGAGCCCCGGAGCACCTGTTCCACGTACAATGCCAATGGCGAGCAGGGCAATCCGTGCAGTGACGCCCAGAACACCCAGTTCCCGGTGGGCAATGGCACCAACCTCGCCTGCCCGTGCCTCACACCCCCTGGCTGGGCCAATGCCACCTGCGTGAACGACACGACCACAGCCGTGGGCACTTGCCAGTGCACGCCTCGCACCTGCCACTGCGGCAACAGCGGCCAGAGCAACGGCTGCGGCGGTTTCCTGAACTGCCCCTGCGGCCCAGGCGCGCCGGTGTGCGACCTTTCACAAAGCCCGCCGACGTGCTGCGCGCCGTACGTGTGCCCGACCACCCAAGGCGGAGAGTGCGGCATCGCGCACGCGAGCTGCGGCACGAATGTCACCTGCTCCTGCTCGGGCTATGAGACCTGTGGCGGCGAGGGGGTCCAGAATGTGTGCGGTTGCACTCCCATCGATCCCTGTCCTGGTGCGACGGGCTTGCAAGACGACGGTTGCGGCGGCCAGGTCAACTGTGGATCGTGATCGAACGGGAATGAAGAGAGAGAGAGAGGCGCAGATGAACACAAGAGACAATAGAATCTACGTGGGTCCGTGTCTCGTCATGGCCGCGGTGGTGTTTCTCGCATCGGCCTGCAGTGGCGAGATCGACCTTGCAGCTGGCGGGACCGACGAAGGGACCGATACCTTCCCGGACGACCAAGATACAGACTTCGAGGCGTGCGCCGAGGGCAACTACGAGATCGGGCTCATGCCCCTCGACATGCTTCTCGCCCTGGACACCTCGTACTCCATGGACTTTGCCCCAGTGGGCGCGCCGAGCAGCAAGTGGTTTGCCGTCAAGGAGGCGATCAAGAGCTTCTCTGCGTGCCAAAATTGCAACGGCCTGGGCATTGGGGTTCAGTACTTCCCTCTTCGCAAGCTGTGCAGCGTGGCTGACTACGGGCTCCCTGCCGTGGAGTTCCTAGAGCTCCCGGACCTGGCCGGCGTCACGGCTGCGTCCCTCGACGAGCAGCGCATGGCTGGAGGCACGCCCATGGTGCCCCTGATGCAGGGCGCGTTGGACTACACTCGCGCCTATGCGACGGCCAACCCCGAGCGCCGGGTCGTCATCGTGCTCGCGACCGACGGCATCCCAGATGATACCTGCCAAGTGGGCGGCGAAGGGATGCTGCCCAACACCATCGACAACGTGATTGAGCTCGCTGGGCAAGGCGCCAGGAGCGTGCCGAGCGTGCCGACGTTCGTCATCGGCGTGGGCTCGGAGCTGGGCCCTCTGAACGACATCTCCCAGGCCGGCAACGGTGGCGAGGCGATCCTCGTGGACGTGAACTCGGGGAATGTCGAGCAGGCCTTCCTCGAGGCGCTCGAGGACATTCGATTGGCGTCGGCCTGCGAGTACGACGTTGAGAAGCTCGCCAGCGAGGTGTCAGGGCCAGGGATCGATTTTGATAAGGTGAACGTATTGTTCACCGTGGGCTCGAAGACCTATACGTTCAAATACGTCGGGGACGAGGCTGGTTGCGCCAAGGCGCCGACAGCCGGATGGTATTATGATGACCCTGCGCTGCCGACCAAGATTCTGCTGTGTCCCAAAACCTGCCATCGAGTCCAGAACAACACCGGTGGGCAGGTGAAAATCCTGCTCGGCTGCGAGCCCATTATCCCCATGTGAGCGCCTGCTATTTGCGATCGAAAGACCAACCCACCCGCAGGTAAAAATTGTTGTAGAGGTCGTCCGTCTCACCCATGGGCGGGGCGCCTGGGACGCCCTTGTCCTCGATGGCGTAGCGAGCCATCTCCCAGCCAATGGCGGTGTGGAGCCATCCGAGCAGGACGACATCGACCCCGGCGTCCAGAACGAAGCCACTGGCCTGTCCGCTCAGCTCCTTGCCCAGCTGGATAGCGAAGAGGTAGGCGCCTCCGAGCCGGACGCGCACGATGGGGTCTAGGAGCATCAGGTAGACATCGAGGCCGCCCTGAGGCGCGAGGTAGCGGACGCTTCGGACGCGTTCGATGGAGGCTGGCGCGTCGATCGTGGAGATGAGGTCTGAGACACCCGCTCGGATGAGGAACATTGGCTTGAGCTTGGTTTCGTCGAGCAGCGCGAGTCGGTAGAGAAGCTCGGCCCGATACTGGGTGTGGGAGGAGGACCAGGACTGCCCGCCTTCTTTGGCGGCGTATTCGAGGGCAAAGCCTCTTTGGAACATCCCGCCGAGGCCGAGGTCTCGCCAGAACACGGCGTCGGTGAACGCCCCGGCCAAGAGGTGCCCGTCGGCTCGCACTGAGGGAAAGAGGTTCGAGGCGTGATTGGGCTCGAGCCCGCTGCGCAGGTTGAGGCCAAAGCCTACCGCGATGAGCGCGTCGGACATGGCCCCGCCTTGGCCCATTTTCGGTTCGGGCGCGAGAGGCTCGTCGTCGAGAGGCGGCGGCGGCGGCGGAGTGATCACGGTCGGTGTTTCCGTGTCCATGGGTCCGGTGGGCGGTGGAGGGGCTCCGATGCGGAACTCCTTGAAGATGGTCTGTAGGTCGCTCGCGATGGCCTCCAACGTGTCGGCTGGAATGCGGGACCGACCGGCATAAGTGTAGTTGCGGGTAGCCACGGGCAGTCCCTTGGGGTCGAGCACCGTGACCCCGAGGTCCGTCTTTCCGAGCTTCTCTTTCCACTTGGCGTCGAACTTGATCACCGCGTCGAGCTTCAGCTCCTCGGACATGGCCGGGATCTTCTCTGCCGAAGCGACTTGTTCGGCTGGGATCCCCTTTGTGTCGGCTGTCGAAACGTAGTCCTCCCAGGGCACGACCTCCACCCCTTTGGACTTGAGCGCCTCACCGACCGCAGTGTGTGCAGGCGGCGAGAGGTTCTTGGCCGCTCGCCCCTCGATTTTGGCCACGGTGACGCGCTGTGCGTCGGCTGTGATCGAAACCGAGCCGAGGGCGAGGACAATGAGACCCTGTGAGATCGCGCAAGGGAACGACCAATGACGATGCCTCTTTTCGTGCATTACGACCTCCACCTTGTGCCACGGACTAAATCTAGCTGGAAACCATGGCATTACAACGTCACGGCGCGCGTTGCGAAAGAAATCGGTGCGAAAAAAGCATTCATCGGTTTGAGTGGAGTCGTAAGAAGCCAGCACGCAGAGAAACCGAAGGCAAAATTTTTTTAGGTTCGTTCATGACGTGGAAGCATGTCTGAGGTACCTTAAGGTCATGAATCGACGGGTTGTGGCGATGGTTGTGTCCTGGCTTCTGGGAGCTGGCTGTATGATGGCGCCCCGCGAAGGGCAGTTCCGCTGTCGCGACGAGGGCGACTGTCCGAGCGGCTGGATGTGCTCCAAGGCCAGCGGTGAGTCCGAAGGCCGCTGCTACTCGAGCGCTGACGACTTCTCGACGGAGACGCGCTCCGGCAGTGGGGACATTCTAGCCACACAGAGCGACACGGTCGACACCAGCACCGGGCCGGCAGGCACCGGGGCGGACACGGGCGATACCAACACAGGGACGGGCGGCAGGGGGAGCGACTCGGTCGACACCAGCACGGATGCCCAAGACTGGACCTGCGAAGGGGCAGCCAGCTGCATCTTCCCCTGCGACACCGAGGACTGCGACGCGGACTGCTTGGAAGAGAGCACTTGCACCCAGCGTTGCATCGGCGGCTCGTGCGGTCTCGACTGCCGCGACCACGCGACCTGCAAGGTGCGCTGCAGGAAGGGTGCTTGCAAGGCCGAGAATACGAGCAGTGGATTGCTTCGGGTCAACTGCGACTTTGGGAGCTGCGAGGTCCGTTGCCCTGGCCCTGGTGGCTGTATACTCGAGTGCGATTCGGGAACATGCCAACTCCTCGATTGTCCGCTCGAAGTCTACACCTGCCCCATTCCCTCGATCACCGTCTGCGCGACAGATTGCCCCAGCGACTAACTCCATATAGAAGGCGCGCAGCGGGCCCGATACAAGTGTCCTAAAGGAGCGCCAGTCAGAAGTGGTGAGAGAGGGGACAACAGGCGCCGAGTGCTGGGCCTTGACCCTCGAGGTCATCCCGCCGTAGAGTCGCTACATGCAAGTCAGTTGCAAAAAGGTCGACACTGGGAATGTCCTGCACGCTGCCCGACTACGACGCACTTCGGCGCGGCAGGGGGTGCTCTCCGCGTTGCTGGCCGCAGGGCGCCCGATGACCCACCAGCAGATGGCGGCGCTCGAGGGCTTCGACTCGATCGACAAAGTCACGCTCTACCGCACCCTCGCGACGCTTCGGGCCGCGGGCCTCGTACACGTCGTTCGCGGTGCGGACGGGAGCGCGCTCTATTGCGCCAACAGCGATGGGGACGGCTGCCCTGGTGGGCATCCCCATTTTCAGTGCTTGGACTGCAAAGAGATGCATTGCGTCCTCGAGCAGAGGCTCCCGCACCTCGCCTTTAACGAGCCGGTCGTGGTGAAGGCGAAGCAGTTCGTCGCCTTTGGTCTCTGCGCGGCCTGCGCGAAGAAAGAAGCGAGCAAGCTGGCCAGAAAACGCGCAAAACGGCGGGAGGTCGTTCGATGAGCGCCTGGGGATTTTCGCGCCTTTGCGCCATTGTGCTCGCCTTGCTCGTCGCCGTGTTCTGCGGGTGCTCTCCCAATCCGCGGTCCATAGAGGTCTTCGTCGGTTCAGCGACCAAGCCAGCCATCGAGGAGGCGGCCCTGGTCTTCGAGAAGCAGGAGGGAGTGAAGGTTTTCTTGCACTTCGGCGGTTCGGGGAAGATGCTCTCCGAGATCAAGCTCGCCCGCCGCGGCGATCTGTACCTGCCTGGCTCGTCCGATTTCATGGAGCTCGCAAAGCGCGAAAAGCTCGTGCACCCCGAGTCAGAGCAGCGCCTCGCATACCTCGTGCCTGCCATCAACGTACCTTCGGGCAACCCTTTGAACATCCGGTCGCTCGAAGACCTGGCGCGGCCGGGGCTGAAGATCGGAATCGCGCGGCCGGACTCGGTTTGCGTCGGGCTCTACGCCGCGGAGGTGCTCGAGCGCGCGGGCCTTGCACAACGGGTGCGTTCGAACATCGTCACCCACGCAGAGTCCTGCGAGAAAACCGCGCAACTCGTCGCGCTCGGGACGGTCGATGCTGTGATCGGCTGGGAGGTGTTCCACTTCTGGCAGCCGGAGAAAATCGACACGGTGCTCCTCAGGCCAGAACAGATCGCGCGGATCGGCTACATTCCTGTGGCCGTGACCGTGTTCTCTGCAAAGCGCGCCCTTGCCGAGCAGTTTATTGGTTTCCTCGTCGGAGAGAAAGGCCAGGGGATCTTCGCAAAGTGGCACTACCTCACCTCGGTCGAGGCAGCTCGGCGTCTCAGCCGCGCCGATGCCCCGGTCGGCGGCGAGTGGACGCTGCCCAAGGGGTGGTGAGCCATGCGAGGTTGGTTCGGCGCCCTTCTGCTTCTCTTGGTCGGATTGAGCGCGTCGCTCATGATCTCGCTCGTGATCGCCCAGGTGAGCTACACCGGGGTCGCCGCGCCGTTTGCCGTGCTCTTCCAAGGCGACGTGGTCGATGCGATGGAGTTGAGTGTCATCACCGCGACGACCGCGGCCTTGCTCGCGCTCTTGCTGGCAGTACCCACCGGCTATGCGTTGTCGCGATGGGAATTCCCAGGGCGCTCCCTTCTCGAGGGCCTGCTGGTCATTCCGGCGATCATGTCGCCCATGGCGCTCGGCGTGGGGCTCATCTTGATGTTTCGCACCAATCTCGGACAATGGGTCGAGGATCATGTGCTCCAGTTCGTGTTCGAGCTCCCGGGCATGATCTTCGCTCAGTTCTTCGTCGCGTTCGCCATTGAGGTGTTGGTCGTGCGAGCGACGTTCTGTGCGGTCAGCGTGCGGCTCGAAAACGTCGCGCGTTCGCTCGGCTGCACGCCGTGGCAGGCGTTTCGCCGGGTGTCCCTGCCGCTCGCCCGAAACGGGGTGCTCGCCGCATTGATCTTGGGTTGGGCGCGCGCCATTGGCGACTTCGGAGCGACCGCCACCATAGCCGGCGCGGTGAAGGGAAAGACCGAGACGATGCCGATCAGCATCTACCTCAACCTCGCGACAGTCAGTCTCGACCGTGCGGTGGCCCTCAGCCTTTGCCTCATCGTCATGAGCCTCACGGCTTACCTCGCCGTCCAGCTCGTGTTGCGACCGAGGCCTTCGTGATCGACATCCGCGACCTGCATTTGAAGAGGGGGCGCTTTGCGCTCGAGAGGGTCGGCCTTTCGGTAAAAGAGGGGGAGTGCGTTGTGATCGTCGGCCCCTCTGGGGCTGGCAAGACCTTGTTGCTCGAAGCCATCCTGGGCATCGTGCGTTCCGATGCAGGCCAGGTGTTCGTCGAAGGAGTCGACGTGACCCGAAAGCCGCTCGAGCAGCGCGGCTTTTCGTATGTGCCGCAGGATCTGGCCCTGTTTCCGCACCTTGGCGTTCTTGGCAACATCGCCTTTGCCCTACACCCCAAGCGGCTGACTCGAGCGGAGACGTCGCGCCGGGTCTGCGAGGTCGCTGCATGGCTCGGCATCTCGCATCTGCTCGAACGCCGTGAAGTCGATAGCTTGAGCGGTGGGGAAAAGCAGAGGGTCGCGCTCGCCCGTGCGATCGTCGCGCAGCCGCGCGTGCTCATCCTCGACGAACCCTTCAGCTCGCTCGATTCATCCACCCGTCACGAGTTGTATCAGGCGTTTGCACAGCTGCGACAGCGCGTGCGGTCGACCGTCCTCATGGTGACCCACAACCACGACGAGGCGCTCCTCTTCGCCGATCGCATGGCCGTTCTCTTCAACGGCTCGCTCATTCAGGTCGGGCGTCCGCAGGAGGTCTACCGGCAGCCAGCGACCCAGGATGTCGCCAGGTTGCTCCTCGTCGAGAACGTCCTGCTCGGTGAGTGTCTGGGGAAAGGGCAGGGCCCTCACCTCGTAAAATGCCGCGTGGGCAATGCAGAGCTCGAAGTCGAAGCGCCGGCCTCGTGCTCACTCGGTGAGCGATTGTGGTTCGGCGTGCGCGCTCAACATGTGCGGACGGGCCACGAACTGAGCGCCTCGGCCGGGCGCCCTTCCAACCGCTTTTCTGCAAACATTCGACGTGTGAGTCCCCGGATCGACGGGCTGCTCCTCGATCTCGGTCTGCCGTTGACAGCGCCGGGCGTTCCGTTTCTCGTGGCCATGGGTGACCCACGCGACGGAGCGTTGCCCGAGGTCGGGGACACCTTGATGATCGAGATACCGCCGGAGCGGGTCATCGTCGGGAGGATCCCAGGAGCTTGATAGAACCTTAAAACGGCTCGTGAATTCTCCCCAGACCCCGCTGTGAGACGTTGGAAGGGAGCGCAAACCGCTGCTTCATGGCGAGATGGAAAGCTCTGCGCGAACGAGCCGACCCTTCTTATCGTAAACAACGCCGAGGCTGGCGAGCCAGAGCTGGGGGTCCACGGCCCCGGCGCCGGGCTTGCCAGGGAACGGCTCGTCGCCGGGCTCGAGGCGCTCGCGCACCTCGAAATGGAGGTGGGCGCCCATGCCCTTGAAGCGCCGGTTGCAGGTGGCTCCCACAGCGCCGAGCTCGGCCCCGGCCCGGATCTTCTGCCCGACCTCGACCCCAACCTTGGACAGATGGGCGTAGAGGGTCCAGACGTCTTCCTTTTCGTGATACACGACCACGGCGTTGCCGTAGCCACAGAACCCTTTGCAGCGCCGGCCTTCTTTTGCCACATGGGCCACGATGCCGCCTCTCACCGCGAACACAGGCGTTCCGGCCCCAGCCGCGAAGTCCACTGCGAAGTGAAACAATCTCGCCTTGCCCGTGCGCCCCATGCGCCAGCCGTACGGAGAGGAGAGCTTCCTATCGAATGGGACCGGCACGGAGCTGGCCTCACGCTCCGGTCCCAGCGCGGCCGACTCGGGCGGACCGAAGGCCTGCGCTGGCCTTGCGAACGCGATCATTGTCCCGACCACGAGGCCCCACGACAACCATTGGGCGAGCCTTTTGTGTGAGCTGATGAAGGTGTTGGTCACGTCGTCCTCCTGCCCCACACAGAAGCAAGAGTTTGACCAAGACCGCAACTAATTGAAATAAATCAATTTACCAGCATAGACCGCAAAGATGTCCCCTGGGCCGTACACTCCTTGCCCCCTGGGCCGCACACCCCCATCTTCGGCACAGCTCCGGCTGTGAGACGGAAGAAGGGACGTTAGAACGAGCCGACTCCAAGAGCGGCCACTGGACCCTGCGCTCTACGTTCCGTGGGTGTGCCTGGTGAGTGCCCTTCACTCCAACCGATAGTCCTCGAGGGTGAGGCCGTGAGTTTCGAGGTATCGGTAGACCTGGCGCCGCGAGCGTCTGAGCATCCTTCCGAGGGCCGAGATGTTGCCCTTGCATGTGCGGAGCATCTCCACGAGCTCATCGCGGGTTGGCGCCGACAGCTTGGACTCGGGTTCGCTGTCGTCGTCGGGCTCCGTTTCCTCGGATTCTGTCTCAGATGGGCGAGGAGCGACACTGTCACTGCGCGCAGGGGGCTGGGAGGTCCGATTGTACGACACGAGCCTGTGTTGGAGGAGGTCGAGGCCAATGCGCTCTTCATCCGAAGCGTGCACTTCGATTTCCACTGCGAGCTTGGTCATTTCCCGGGCGTTGAACGGCCACGGGTGGAGCAACAGCGCCTCCGCGAGCTTTTGGTCGAGCATCGGCAGGTGCCCGTTGTACACGGTTTCGAGCAGCGGCAGGATGTCCTCTCGACGCTCGCGCAGCACCGGCGTCTCGATGAGGAGCTCCGCGAGGCGCGCGAACAGGTCGCCGCGGAATCGCTCCTCGCCCACGGCTCTCTCGAGATCGCGATTGGTGGCAGCCACGACCCGCACGTCCAGGGCGATGGCCGATGTCGCGGCGAGCGGCATGACACACCGCTCCTCGAGCACACGCAGCAGCTTGGGTTGGAGCTTGAGGGGCAGCTCGCCCACTTCGTCGAGGAAGATCGTGCCGCCGTGGGCCATGCGGAAATAGCCCGGATGATCCTTGGCGCCGGTAAACGCGCCCGTGACGTGGCCAAAGAGCTGGCTTTCGGCCAGAGAGGCGGGGATGGCCGAGCAGTTGACCGGCACGAACGGCCCAGAACGCCGAGACAGCTCGTGAATCGCCCGGGCCACGAGCTCCTTGCCCGTGCCACTCTCTCCGACGACGAGAACCGTGGCGCTGCTCCGCGCCACCTTCTCGATGTTGCGCCGCAACTTGCACATGGCCTCTGAGCTGCCGGAGAGCCCTGGGATCGAGGCATCGTCCACGGCCTTGTTCTTGCGGCAAAGGACGAGGAACGAGCCACCCACGCGCACAACGTCGCCGACTTGAAGGGTCGCCGTATCGATCCGTCGGCCGTTGACGAACGTGCCATTGGTGCTCGTGTCTTCCACGATGATCTCGCCGCCGTGACTGCGCTGCCAGAGGCGGGCGTGCTGCCGCGATACCTTGGGATCTCCAAGCCTTAGCTCTGGCTCGTCAACCGCGCGGCCCAGGAGCAACGGCCGCGAGCCGAGCAGCTTTTCGATGCCGTGCACCACTCCGCACCCGCCATCGTAGACGAGCTTAGCGACGTATCTCGAGGATGTGCCCTTGGCCTCATCGGCGCCGTCGGGGAGCGTGGCGTCAGTGTCTTGGCTCATGGAAGCTTCCTTAAGGCGATGAAATTTATCAAGCGCTTGCAAGTATTCACGTTTAGCAATGTAACACACAACTTCCATCGGTCTGCTTGGGCGCGGGCTTTTTCACCAGTTCTGACGCCACTCGTCTGTGTTGAAAAAAAAGGACAAAAAAAAGGCCCGGAAACCTCTTTGGATCTCCGGGCCTTGAGACGGTAGCGGGGACAAGATTTGAACTTGCGACCTTCGGGTTATGAGCCCGACGAGCTACCAGGCTGCTCCACCCCGCAACAACGGGAATGCTTATAGACGCCTCGATTTCAATTGTCAATGTCTTGATTTACAAGGCGCTCCAAAAAACCTTGTTAGCGTTTTTTAGGGCCGCGTCTGGCGCCTGAACCGGGCTTCGCGCGGCTTGTAGGACGGGCCTTATCGCTGGGTTTGCGACGCGCTGCGGGCTGTGCGTCCCTTGGGGGGGCTTGGGATGGACGGGCGGGTTTGCTCTTGGTTTTGCTCTTGGGCCTTGTCGACGGCTTGGAGGAGGTGGGCATTGTCTCTTCATCTCGGCCGCGGCGCGGTCTGCGCGTTGGCTCC
The DNA here is from genome assembly GCA_025453525.1 of Myxococcota bacterium. Classification (GTDB taxonomy): domain Bacteria; phylum Myxococcota_A; class Polyangia; order JAAYKL01; family JAAYKL01; genus JALOQD01. Next base: position 10,703 of record JALOQD010000011.1, on the reverse strand, counting down.
TTGGGCTCGGTCGTCGTCTTCTCGCTGCCGGCCTCTGCCTTTGGGCTCGTCTTGCCCCAGCCTTTCTTGGCTCGATCGCGGTGGCTGGCGACGAAGCTCCGCTGCTGTCTGACCCTGGCCTTGAGGCTGTCTGGCACTTGGTCGCGCACGAGGCGGACCATCTCTTCCTCGGTGAGCGGGCGGTACTGGCCTGGACGCAGACCCTCGATGCCGATGCCAGCGAACGATGAGCGTTTGAGCTTGATGATCTCGAGGCCGGTGGCTTCCGCCATGCGGCGGATTTGGCGATTGCGTCCCTCGCGCAGGGTGACTTGCAGCCAGGTGTAGCCCTCTTCCACCTCCAGACGACACACCTCGGCTGGAGCCGTGACGCCATCCTCGAGCTCGATTCCCTTGCGCCAACGGGCGAGCATTTCTTCGGACACCAGGCCGCGTATCTTGGCTTCGTAGACCTTCTCAACCCCGTACCTCGGATGGGTGAGCGCGTAGGACAGCTCGCCGTCGTTGGTGAGGAGCAGGGCGCCCGAGGTGTTGAAGTCGAGGCGCCCCACTGGGTAAAGCCGCAGCTTCGAATCCTTGAGCAGATCGAGCACGGTCTGGCGGCCTTCGGGATCGTTGGCTGTGCAGACGATGCCGCGTGGCTTGTTCATGATGATGGTGAGCTTGGGCTCTGAGGCCAGAACCTTGCCATCCAGCTCGATGCGATCTCGGTTGGGATCGGCCTTGGCTCCCAGTTCAGTTGTTCTTTTTCCGTTGACCGTGACTCGGCCGGCGGTGATGAGCTCCTCTGCCTTGCGCCGGGATGCGACCCCGGCGATGGCGAGCAGCCGCTGCAATCTCATGAGTGCCACATGAACCTCTCAGTAGTGTGAATAGCCAGGAAAAGAGGACGAGGAGCGAGGAGCGGACTACTCGGTCTTGGCCTTGCCCGCGGGGGCCTTCTTGTCCTTCTTGTCCTTTTTGCCTGGGGAGTCCTTTGACTCGGTCTTTGGCTCGGATGCGGCGGCGTCCTTGCCTTGCTCGGATGCGGCGGCGTCCTCGCCTTGCTCGGATGCGGCGGCGTCCTCGCCTTGCTCGGTTGCGTCCTCGGTGGATTCCGATGGTTTGTCCTTGGGGCCAGCAGCCGCGACTGCGGCGTCATCGCGAGACCACTCTTCTGCCTTGCCGTCGCCGTCCTTGTCCGTGCCGATGCGCACCAGCCGTCCGTCCTCGTAATACTCCCAATGGTCGATGCGACGATCGCCATCGGTGTCGGCTTCGAATCGCACGGGCTGGTCGTTCTCCAGGTAGCGAACGCTGTCGATCATCCCATCGGAGTTACTGTCCAGCTCTTGCTTGACGACTTTGCCGTCGGCGTAGGTGGAAATAATGTCAATTCGCCCGTCTTTGTCGAGGTCGACCTCGTCGCGCGTGGTGCGGCCGAGCTCGTCGTACATGTAGATGAGGTCTTTGACGCCATCGTAGTTGAGGTCTGCCTCGCGACACACCAGCACCTCTCCCTCTGGGCCTTTGGCGTAGACCTTGCGCACGTCGGGAATGCTGTCCTGGTTGAGGTCGATCTGCACCTCGCGTTTGCCCTTGGCATCGCAGCGCATGGGCCGGTCGACCTTGGACAGCTTACCGTCCTTGCCCACGGCGCTCGTGGTGCTCATGGAGGAATTGGACTTGCCGGCGCAGCCGAGCTGTAGAGCCGCTGCCAACGCTACAGCGCCAAAGAGGAAGAAATGTGCGCACCCTGTCTTCATGTCACCCCTCCGAGAAGCCGGTGCCTCGGGGCTTGGATGGCCCGCGTTCGGTTTCTACGGCGTCCCGCTTCTGCTGGCCAACTTTAGCATGATTCGAGGTCAGCGCAGCCTGGTTTTCGCTTTTTGGCCGATGTCCCTCGTGGGAGCGGGCTTTGCGGAGATCTTCGAGCACGAGTCTCGAGCTCATCGCGCCAAAATTGATGCGCGCTCCACCCTTGTCGTCCAGCTCCTGCAACACACCTCTGCGACCCGTGAGAAAGCCGCGAATGACCTCGACATGATCGCCGACGCAAAGTCCACAGCTCTCTGGGACAGGCGGCTGCTCAGGGGCGCTCTGCGCTGGGCGCACGGTGGGAGGTTGTGGCTCTGGCGCGGCGCTCGCCTGAGGCTCGGGGGCTGCCTCGGACTTGGGCAAAGACCACTTGGCGGCCATGGCCTCGGCGCGGGCCCTGGCTTCGTCGCGTTTTTCCTCTTCGGCAATCCGTGCAGCAGCGGCGCGTCTTGCCGCTAGTTCGCGGCTCCGCCAGGCGTCTTGTTCCCTGACGCGCTCTTCGATCTCGGCGCGGAGCTTTTGGCCGTCGCGCTCGCGAGCCGCGAGCTGCTCCGCTCGCGCGATGCGTTCGCGTTCCAGTTGTTCGTGGCTGCGCTGGAGATCTTGCTCATGTTGCAGGGCGATGCGCTCCAGCGAAATCGCGTCATTGGCCGGCGACCAGGCGAGGCATTTGTAAATGGAAACGACTCGCCCCATGACATCGAGGACGCTGGCAGCGACTTCCTTGCCGAGCACGCAGACCTGATCGCGCGGAAGGCGGGCGCCGATGAAAAGCCAGCCGCCTTCTTTCTGGAGGCGACCGCACAGGGAAACCAGAGCAGAACCATCCAGGGTCGACGGCGAACGGAGGTCATCGTCGACGATTCCCGCGACATAGTGCGCTGGCAGTTCGCGGAGCAGACCCACGAGACTCGCGACGCCCTCTCCCGTTTCTATTTTCCGCAGCAGGTTGTCCCGATCGACCCACGCGTCGTGATGGAGTCTCAGGCCTACCTCGAGGTAAGCCTCGGTGACGGCCGCGCCGAGAAAAACCTGACGGTATCGGGGCGTTGGGTCGGCGAGGGTGGTGGCCAGAGTGCGTTCTTTGTCGATGACCGACGTGAGCGCGGCCTGAGCTTCTTCATCTCGAGAGAAGAAGAGCCAAAGACTGTCGACAAGTTTTTTGTTCCACAAAGACGGGAACTCGTCGGACAGATGCATCACGAGCGGCAAACTCTGCTGCTTGAGCTGTTGCTCGAGGAGCCCACCGAGTTGGGCGAGCTTCGACTTTACGCGGCGCCGAGGCAGTGTGAACATGTTGCTGTTCCACTTTTCCTGCGTGAACGCGTCGAAGTCCTCTGGCGACAAGCCGTCGAATTCCAAGTTCTCGTTTAAACCGAACACGGCCTCCTCCCCTCTCGAAAGGAGTCAGGTTTGCGAGCACGAAAGCTGCGCCCGTTGGCGCGAAAAGCCCGACCGTCGTCCTTTCGGAGCCTGCTTCTCGCAGCAGTGCCAACGGCGCGCCGTTCGCGCGAGCAAAGCGCTCAGTCCTTCTTTGGGGCCTTGGGCTTTGCCGGTTTCTCGTCCTTTTTGCCCTTGGGCGCTGCCTTCTTCGAATCCTTTCCCTTTTCCTTGGGCGCGGCAGCAGCGGCGACCTTGTCTGCCTTTACCTTGGCTTCGTGAGCCGCGGTCGCTGCAATGGCGTTGATCCTACGAGACGACTTGCGAATCTCCGCCTTGATTTGTCGCAGCACGGGATCGCGCTCAAGGGCCTTTTTGTCGGCTCCAGACTCTTTGAGAATGGCTGTCCGAGCTTCGTAGGCGGTCTGTGCGCGTTTTTTTTCTTCTTCTCTTTGGTCTAAACCGATGCAACCCATAACGGCTCTCTCCCTCTTTTTTCAATGTCAATTCGAGCGTTCTTCAAGAATCGACATAGTCGACGCGAGGGACGCACCTTCGCATGAACCGGCGATTTCGGCAAGACCTTCTGCGCAGCACCATGAATTGGCTTTGTCAGAGCTGCACAGGTGTTTATACTTTCCTAAGAAGACGGTCCCACAGAGAGAGAAACCCCAAACCGGGTTTTTTCGTCTCTCGAAGGATCTTCGCGGGTGGCCGCGGTAGGAGGTGGTGCTCGAATGGCAGCGATGGAGCTTAGGCAACAACTTAAACTCAGCCAACAGCTGGTGATGACACCCCAGCTGCAACAGGCCATCAAGCTTTTGCAGCTGTCGCGCATAGAGCTCGTCGACGTCGTCCGGCAGGAGATGGAAGAAAATCCCATGCTCGACGAACACCCGGACGTTCCGGATCGAAGCCGGGAGCATGGCGCGTCCAACGATTTGCCCGAGTCAAACGTACCGGTCTCCTCCCAGCCCACGGACTCCGCGGTGGCAAAAGGCGCCAATGAAATAGATTGGGAGAAGTATCTCGAGAATCGCGCCAACCAACCTTCGGCTCAAGGCAGTCGGCAGGCCTCCTCGGAAGAACAGCCGGCCTGGGACGCCTCCCTTCGGCAGAAAGACTCCCTTGCCGATCACTTGCGATGGCAAATGCGCATGGCCGTCTTGTCCGAGGAAGAGGAAAAGTTTTTAGATCTCGTCATCGGCAACCTGGACGGGGATGGCTACCTCAAGGAGCCGCCCCTCTCCGAGCTCGCCGAAGAAGCCGGTCTCGATCCCGAGGATGCGGAAGAAGTCCTGCATATCATGCAGAAGTTCGATCCCGTGGGAGTGGCCTCGAGGGATCTTCGCGAATGTCTTCTGGCCCAGGTGGAGGCGCTCGAGCTCGATGTTGATGTACGCGATATCATCGATCGGCACCTCGGCAACCTCGAAAAGCGCAACTATCCGGCCATTGCCAAAGATTTGGAATTGACGTTGGAAGATGTCTACGAAGTGGCAAAAATCGTGGCTGGGCTCGAGCCTCGACCGGCGCGCAACTTCGTCACCGAGGATCCGCGATTTATCGTTCCAGATGTGTACGTTTATAAAATTGGCGACAAATACTATGTCGTTCCCAACGATGACGGGTTGCCACGCCTGAAGATTTCTAATTTCTTCCGCAGCGCCATGGACGCCGATCCCGGGGCACGGGAGTACGTGCAGAACAAGTTGCGTTCGGCCCAATGGCTCATCCGTTCCATCGATCAGCGCAGGCGTACGATTATCAAAGTCACTGAGTGTATCGTCGAAAAGCAACACGACTTCTTCGAGAAGGGGGTCGACTACCTCCGGCCGATGATTCTGCGCGATGTCGCCGAGGCCGTGGAGATGCACGAGTCCACCATCAGCCGCGTCACGACCAACAAGTACGTGCACACGCCCCAGGGCATCTTCGAGCTCAAGTACTTTTTCAATTCCTCTATTCGCCGAATGGCGGACGAGGACATCGCCTCGGAGAGCGTAAAAAACAAAATCAAGGAAATTGTCTCAGCCGAAGATACGAAACGCCCCTTGAGTGACCAGAGAATCGTAGAGTTGCTCGCCGACGGCGGCATCGTCATCGCACGACGCACCGTCGCGAAATACAGGGAGATGCTGGGTATTTTGTCTTCCTCGAAGCGCAAGAGGTACTTTTGAGAAACGGAGTCACTGCGGTGACAACTCGGTGGAGCGGTGCGCCTTCGTCTCCGGCCATTTCTGGTTGGGACGAGTGCGCCCATTCGCTTTTCACCGATCATCGCAAGGAGGGTGATCTATGCAAATTTCAATGACATTCCGCCACATGGACGCCTCGGATGCTATGAAAGAGACAGTGGAGGAGAAACTGTCCAAAGTAAAAAAATACTTCCAAGGACCTATAGAAGCCAACGTCGTGCTTTCCGTCGAGCGCTATCTTCATGCCTGCGATGTAACGATCAATTGCGGCGGCCACGTCTACAAGGGCCGGGAAGAGTCCGATGATATGTATACGTCTATAGATCGCGTTATGGACAAGATTGAAAGACAGATAGACAAGAATAAGGGGCGAATTCAGGCAAAGCGCACCGCTGGCTGAGCTTCTTCCCGCAAATCGTTTTTTTTGCCTCGCACCCCGTGATAGGGTTTCCTACGAGAGAACTCAAGCGGTCGGCAGAAACGACGAATCCTCGTTGCAGTCGGACAAATGCGTTCCTTAGGAGCATGGAGCCAAATGAAGCTAGCGAACCTCACCGAGCCGAGCCTCATCACTACGGACCTCAAGTCGTCTGGCAAGAACGACGTTCTCGCTGAGCTCGGCGCGTTGCTTTCATCCAAAGTCGCTATCGACTCCAAGATCGTCACCCGCATTCTCGTGGAGCGCGAACGCCTGGCCACCACGGGCATCGGGGAGGGGGTGGCCATCCCGCATGGGAAACTGGATGGGCTGGAGGGGATGGTCGCCGCTATAGGCCTGTCGCGAACGGGGATCCTGTTCGACGCCGTGGACGGGGCGCCAGTCCACATCTTCGTGGCATTGCTCGCTCCGAGCTCGGGTGGCGGAGACCACCTGAAAGCCCTGGGGCGACTGTCGAAGCTGCTCAAGTCCCCGGAAGTGCGAGCCCGACTCGTCGCCGAGCGCTCGCCCCTGCGCGTCTACCACGCCCTCGTGGAAGAGGACGCGAGGCTGATATAGGACATGGAAGTCCGGGTGCTACTCTCAGCGCTGCGAGTCGAGCTCGGCCTAGAGCTCATCGCCGGCGTTGCGGGAACGGAACGCCTCATCACAGGAACCTCTGTTCAAAAGCCCGGTCTCGCCTTGGCTGGCTTTACCGACATGCTCGAGCCAGGTCGTGTGCAGATCTTCGGGCAGACGGAAATCAACTATCTATGGTCCCTGCCTCCCTACGAGCGGCAGGTCGCTTCGAGCCGTATCGTGGACAGCTCCCCTCCGGCGATCATCATCAGCCGCGGCGCGGACGTGCCCGAGCAGCTCGTCGTTTTGTGCAACCAGGCCAAGGTTCCGCTCATCCACACCGGGCTTCGCAGCTCCATGCTCGTCGAGGCTATTCATAAGTTCCTGTCGAATCGCCTGGCCCGCACCCGGTCGGTGCACGGCGTTCTCGTGGACGTATTCGGCGTGGGTGTGCTCATCATCGGAAAGAGCGGCATCGGCAAGAGCGAGTGCGGTCTCGAGCTCGTCATGCGCGGTCACCGACTCGTCGCCGATGACGTCGTGGATATCAGCAAGACACCGCCGTCGACGATTATCGGTTCGGGCAACGAGCTCATTCGCCACCACATGGAGATTCGCGGTCTGGGGATCATCAACATCAAAGATCTGTTCGGCGTTTCGGCGATCCGCGAGCGCAAGCGCGTCGAGATGGTCATTGCCCTCGAGGATTGGGAGATGGGCAAGGCCTACGATCGGCTCGGAGGGTCCAATACCACCCACGAACTACTGGGCGTCACTCTTCCCAAGGCGGTCATCCCCGTGCGGCCGGGTCGTTCCTTGACTTCTATCGTCGAGGTCGCGGCTCGCAATCAACTTCTGCGCGAGATGGGACACCACTCGGCCCTCGATTTCCAGCAGCGCATTCAGGAGAGCCTCGACATCGCACGGCGATTGCGCCCCGACGATCGCCTGGATTCGACCATTCCCCGTGAGCTCATCGACGATGATGTCGAGTGAGCGGCTTGACTTCGGCAGTGGCTTGCGGCCATGCTTTTATCAAGAGACCGACGTAACTATCGTGGAGAAGGTTGAAGCATGATTGGTATTGTCATCTGCTGTCACGGCCGTATGGGCGAGGGAATGCGCCACGCTGCCGAGATGATCGTCGGCCCCCAGGAGCAGCTCGTCGTCGTGAGCGTCAATCCCGGCGATGGCGGCGCAGACATCCTCGCTGCCTTGAAACGAGCCGCCGAAGAAGTGGACGAAGGCCACGGCGTGCTGCTGCTCACCGATTTGTTCGGCGGCACGCCAACCAACATCGGCTGCACGCTCTTGGGAGAGACCAAGCTAGAGGTCGTTACCGGCTTCAACTTGCCGCTGCTCATCAAAGCGCTCACGGCACGCAACGACGCCGCGCAGCTCAAGGAGCTCGCCCGTGCCGCCGCGGTTTACGGACAAAGGCATATCTCGGTGGCCGGAGATCTGCTGGAAGGTAACGAACGCGGCTGACGAGGCGAACGCAGCGATGCCAGAACGAGTCCATGTGCGGGTCGACAATCGGCTGTTGCACGGCCAGGTCGTGCAGTTCTGGATTCCCTATCTCGAGGTCGCCCACCTCATCATCGCCGACGACGAGGTGGCCGCAAACCCAGCGCTACCCGCTATCTATAGAATGGCCGTACCCGAGTTCGTCGAGCTGGCGGTGATTCCTGTCGACAGATTGCCGGCCCTGCTCGATACGAAGATCGGCGCCAATGTCTCGACCATGGTGCTTTTGTCCGATGTGCGTCACGCTGCCCGTGCGGCCTTGCAGGGCGCGCGATTTTTCCACCTGACTCTGGGCAACGTTCACGCCTCCCCGGAGCGCAGTCGGGTCACCGATTCGGTGTTCCTCAGCCAGCTCGAGCTGGACACGCTGCGCATGCTCAAGCAAAGAGGCATCGTCGTCGAGATTCAAACCTTCCCTGGGGATGCCCGACTGCTCGAGGTGGATGCCGAAGGAGAGTGCCGATGGACGAGGCCGTAAAGCTCCTCGGCGTGTCCGTCGTCTTTTCCGGTATCGGAGGCGCCCTTGCGCTCGAGCGCCGCTGCCTGGGACAGATGGCGCTGGTTCAGCCGTTGCTCGTGTGCTTCCTTGCCGGATGGGTCATCGGTCAGCCCGAGGTCGGTCTTTGGCTCGGCACCTGCTTGCAGCTTTTTTCCTTGCTTCCGCGTCGGGGATTGGATTGGTCCACCGCTGGTCTGTGTGCTGCAGCCACGCTCTATCTTTCTTCGCTGCTCGGGTTCAAGGTGGAAGTGGGCTCGCCTGCCGCGGTGGTGGTGCTGCTCGTCTCTTCGATTTCCATTCTGACGACCTCGGTGATTGATCGTTGGGTGTCCTTTTACCACGCGCGCCTTCTCACGCGCGCCGCGCCGCTTTCCAAGGATGACGCTCGAGTCGAGGTGGCGCGCTTTGTCAATACGTCTTTATATCGTTTATGGACGTTCGGATCGTTAGCGTTGTTTTTGTACATTGCCGTGGCGCTCTTCGCCGCGGCGCTCTTTTCTCGCATTCCGCTGCAGAATTCGTGGACCGTGGAGGTCGCGGCCGTGGGCGCGCCGCTCTTGGCCATGGCAGTGGCGCTGGGCTCCATGGCGCGTCGTCGGCTCTTGGCCTGGGCCCTTGTCGGGGCCACCTTGGGACTAGGAGCGATGCTGCTATGAGCCGTTTGCGCACAATGGACATGGTGAACATGGGCCTGCGTCTCGCAGTGCTCCAGGGAACCTACTGCGAAGGCGCGATGCAATCGACGGGGTTTGCCTATGCGCTGTCTGCGGGCATCGACAGAATTCTCGACGACGAGGACGCGCGACGCGAGGCGTTGCGCGGGTTCAGCGAGCCGTTCAACACGCATCCATTCTTGGCCGGCGTTCTTGCGGGCGCGTGCCTCAAGCTCCTGGAGCAGGGTTGCAGCCGGGCCGAGATTGGGTCTTTCCTGCGCACGGCCATGGGAGCGGTCGCGGCCGTGGGCGATCCCTTCTTTCTGTCGGCTTTGCCAGCAGCGATGAGCGCTGTTGCCGTGGCTGTTGCGCTCTGGGCTGGACCGGTGCCGGCCCTCCTGGTCTTGATCTTGGGCTTCAATTTCATCCACATGGTCATTCGCGTTCGGGCGCTCTCGATGGGGTATCGCCATGGACTCGAGGCTCTCCCTCGGCTCATGCGTTGGCTGTCTCCGGCCCGCAGTCGAGGGCTCACCATCGTGGCCGCCGTGGCGCTAGGATTGGTGCCTGCTGGAGCGATGATCCGGTTTTCGACGACCTTTCTCCATTTCGATTGGACGGCTGTCCTGGTGGTCGCGGTGGCGCTTGTGCTTTCCGCGGCTTTTTCCAAGGCTCGCCATTTCTATCTCCATATCTCCACGGCATTGCTCGCCGTGGTTTATTTCGCAGAGGTGTTGCCATGACAACGGTGCGAGAGGTCATGCTGACCATCGAAAATGAGCTCGGACTCCATGCCAGAGCGGCGACGATGTTCGTGCAAGTGGCTTCCAAGTTCGACGCGGACATAACGGTGATCAAGGACGGGCGCGAGGTGAACGGCAAGAGCATCATGGGTGTGCTCACGCTGGTGGCCTCCAAGGGCACCAAGATCCAGGTGCGGGCCGAAGGACGACAGGCGAGCGAGGTCCTGGACGCCATCAGCAAGCTCGTGGCCGAAAAATTCGGGGAAGAGATGTGAGCAAGACGGTCCGCATGCGAGGCATTGCCGCCTCCACTGGTATCGCCATCGGCCCTGCCCGCGTGGTGGAACGTCGCAAGATCAAGATTCCGAAACGACGGGTCTCTCCCTCGGAGGTGTCCGACGAGATCGCCCGGCTTTACGACGCGCTCGAGCTGTCTCGCAAGCAATTGCTCGCGGCCAAAGCCATGGTTCTGGGCAGTGCCGAAGGCCATGAGAGGCCGGGCGCGTCGGACCACACCCTCATCCTCGATGCCTACCTCTTGATGCTCGAGGATGAGATGTTGACCCAGGGCGCGGTGTCGCTCATCTCCAACCAGCTCATCAACGCTGAGTGGGCTCTGGTCCGCAAGATCGACGAGATCAAAAATACCCTGGCGAGCCTGGGCGACGACTACTTCAAGGAGCGCGCCCAAGACGTCGATTTCGTTGGCACCCGTGTGCTGCGCAACCTTCTGGGTCATGCCACCGAAATCGTCGATGCAGCTGGCGGACCCTGCATCATCATCGCCGACGTGCTGTCGCCCACGGACACCACGCACATGGTGGACGCTCCAGTGATGGGTTTTGCCACCGAGGTTGGCACTCGCACGAGTCATACGGCCATCATGGCTCAGGCCCTGGGCATTCCGGC